>JAWXCO010000015.1:0-59817 GCA_034408705.1 Bacteroidota bacterium | reverse complement strand
ATGAAACTCTTCTAACAAACCGCCGTGTACCGAACGGTACGCACGGTGGTGTGAGGGGACAGGTAGCCAATTAATGGCTACCTTCCTACTCGATTGTTTTATTGGCATTTGGCATCAAACTTGAAAATAAATAAATTAAAAATTATAGGTATGAAATTACCATTGGTTAAGCCAATAGCCTTCCTGGCTATCAGCGCACTCTTGCTCGGAGCCTGTTCAAGAGAAAAGAAGAACGCAGCAGAAAGCAGCGGTAATCCAAATAAAGCCCGTTTACAGATAGCCTTAACGGATGATCCAGGTGATTATCAAGCTGTTTTTATTGACGTGCGGGAGATTAAAATCAATATGACAAGTGATACTGCAAATGGGTGGCAAACCCTGCAGAACGTGCAAGCAGGACAATATGATCTTTTGAAACTCGTCAATGATGATGATACGATCCTTGCAGATGTTGACCTTATTCCAGGACGGGTCCACCAGATACGGTTGGTGCTTGGGCCTGATAACTTTGTACAAATCGATAACCGGCTGATCCGGCTGGAACCCCCCAGCGCCCAGCAATCCGGTTTGAAATTAAACATCCAGCAGGATGTGAAAGCAGGATTGCTTTATAAACTTACCATGGACTTTGATGTGGCCAAGTCAATTGTGAAAACAGGCAATTCTAAATATATATTGAAACCCGTAATAAGGACCGTACTAGAAGCCGCCGGTGGTGTGCTTCAGGGCTATGTAAAGCCATTTAGTTTCCAAACGGCTGTACTTGTATTCCGTGGTCCTAACGATACAGTAGCAAGTACCTATAGCAGCCTTATTAATGGCGGCTACCGAGTAAGAGGATTGGTACCAGGAACTTATTCTTTACTTTTCTTCGCTGGAAGCAGTTTATACCGCGATTCAGTGATCACCGGAATTAATGTGGCGAACGGAGCGATCACCGTTGTTGATACTATGCGGTTGGGCCAATAAATCGGAAAGACTATATATCTAAAATATCAGCAGGCTGTTCATTTGAAAAGCCAGCTTTTTTATACCCAGTTCAATTTAATATTCTTGATCCCTTTTTCGAGAAGGTCTTTTTTAATGTTGGCCAGGTCTTCCTGTTGCGAGGGTATCTTTCCTTCATGTGTTTCCACATACATCCGGTCAAATAAAATGTAGGCGCCAGTTGCAATGATCTTTTTCAGGATCTCAATTTCCGCACCTTCCACATCTAGTTTTACCAGGTCGATCTTTCTTTTTTGCTGCTGCATGAACTCCACCAGGTCTATTACTTCAATGGATTGTCCTTTTTCAGCATTCACATTTATTTTCCCGGGTATGATGGACGATCCCACCGTAAAGCTGGCTTCATCACCCTTAATTTCTTTGTGTGTGTATAATTGAATGATGGCATTTTTATCCCACACACCTTTTTGGATAAGGGTGATATTCTTTTTGTTCTTACATCTTTTTAAAAGTTGAGTAAACGCAAGAGGGTCTGGTTCAAAAGAGATAACAGTAGCACCGGTAGAAGCCAGCAGTTTTGTTATATGCCCAACATTGGCCCCGCAATCCAGCACCAATGAATGTTTACCAAGACGGAACCAGTCAGGGACCAGTTTGGTAAAACTTATCCATAGTGCTCCCGTATTCAGAATTTTTCGTTTTAATAAAGCGGGTCTCATAGTTTAATGCTGTGCTGCAAAGTAAACGATATGTAAGGATATCAGTGGCCCGCCACTTTGTTTTGTTCCAGCGGACTTTTGAAAAGGAAAGCCATGCCTCCAAGGGAGCAGGCAACAGTAATTAGATAAAAAAGAAGGCTTAAAAGCAGCGCTGTATGCTGATCAAGTCCGGTGTATTTAGCCCCTTCCATAATAACAAATTCCCGTACTCCCACACCTCCTCCTACAGAAATGGGAAGTACAGAGGCGGCTGCGGCAACAAGAAAAATAAAAATATAGCCATCCAGGTCAACATGAATATGCAAAGCAAAAAGAACAAAATAAACAGTAATCAGTATGGTTAATTGTACTGCGGCGCCCCAAAAAAATGCTGGCCAGAATCCAGGTTGAAAATCAGGAAAATATTTTTTGATAATAAAATATAAGAGGGGTACCGCTACAAAAGCACCGGTAATAAGCACGGCAATGATCCATTGCTCATTTATGGCAAAGAAACTGTAAATAGCCAGAATCAGCCCCAGGGAGAGCAAACCACTGAAACGGTCCAGTAAAACAGCCGCAGCCGTTTTTTTGTAGGATACCTTATACTCTTTGGTGAGCAGAATCACTTTATATGCATCACCAGTAATGGCACCTGGTAGAAACAGGTTGTAGAACATTCCCAGCCAATACAATTTAATGTTTTGCCACACGGGCAGATCGATACCAATGTTCTTAAAATAGATGGTAAGTCGCTTGGCGCCAATTAATTTTGAAATCATATAGACGAGGAAAGCGGCTAAAAGCCATACCCAGCTTGCTTTTTTAACGGCGGCCCCGGCCTCTCTAAAATCGATTTTGGTAGATACATACCACAAACAGGCTACTGTTACGGCTATTTTAAGCAGTAGTTTGACCCATTTAAGGCCACTCCTTTTTTTGTTCGCATTGACTTCCATCAATCCCCTAAGTTAAGCTTGAAAACCAATCCGATAGGCTGGGTTTAGGCAATTAGTTATAAGTTTGTCCACAGCCCGAAAAAATCTTTCCCAAGTATTTGGAAGGTATACCTCTCAGCCCTACCTTTGCACTCCCAAAAGAAAATTGGGTTTTCATACATGTCGCAGCGAATCAGAATCAAATTACAATCTTACGATCACAACCTGGTTGATAAATCAGCTGAAAAGATCGTAAAAACAGTACGGAGTACTGGTGCAGTAGTAACAGGACCCATTCCTTTACCTACCCGCCGTAAGATATTCACTGTACTTCGTTCACCCCACGTTAATAAGAAGAGCCGTGAGCAGTTCCAGTTAGCTACGCATAAGCGTCTGCTGGATATCTATACCTCTTCTTCAAGAACTGTGGATGCATTAAGTAAGTTGGATTTGCCAAGTGGCGTGGAAGTAGAAATTAAAGCGTAGTACTCCTGGTCCGCCCGTTTGCGGAATAAAGGAAGTATTTAGTTCTTATAAATAAATTTTTTGCTATCTCTCAAAGTAATCCTGTTTAAAGCTGGATCATCAAAAAGAGCTCTGGCGTATTAACATAAAACAAGCCATTCAGGGTTTGTTTACTACCGGTACTTCCCCAGAAAGGAAAAGGTCGGTGGCAAACGGGGATTGACGTCCTGGTTCGTGTCCCACGAACCATTGTGATGAGTGAAAACACTCACCACGACATGTCCCAATAACCTTGCAGGCACAAATTGAACGACCATGAAAGGTATTATTGGGAAAAAAATTGGGATGACCAGCATCTTCGATCCTTCAGGCAAACAAACAGCCTGTACGATAATTGAAGCTGGCCCCTGCGTAGTTACACAGGTTAAAACAACCGACACAGACGGGTACAACGCCTTATCACTTTCTTTTGGTGATAAAAAAGAAAAGCACTCCACTAAATCTGAGATCAATCACTACGCAAAAGCTCAGACCGCTCCTAAAAGATTTACAAGAGAATTCCGCAACTATTCCATTGAGAAAAATATTGGTGAAACTATTACAGTTGACATATTCGCTGAAGGCGATGCTGTTGAAGTAGTAGGTACAACCAAGGGTAAAGGTTTCCAGGGTGTTGTAAAACGTCATGGTTTCCATGGTGTGGGACAACAATCTCACGGCCAGCACGACCGCCAGAGAGCCCCGGGTTCATTAGGTAACTCTTCGGATGCGGCCCGTGTAATGAAAGGTATGAAAATGGGCGGCCGTATGGGTAGTGACCGTGTAAAGCTGAAAGGCCTGAAAGTGGTAAAGATATTTGCTGATAAGAATTACATTCTTGTTAGTGGTTCTGTACCCGGTTATAACGGTTCGATAGTTTTAATTCAGAAATAATCGCAGAGACCTTGTCTCCCAAAAAAAATAAAATGCAAGTAGAAGTTTTAAATACAAAAGGAAAAGCAACCGGTAGAACGGTGGAACTGCCCGAAGATATCTTTGGTGCAGAACCCAACAACCACGTTATCTACCTTGCGGTAAAGCAATACCTCGCAGCCCAGCGCCAGGGTACACATAAAGTAAAGACCCGTGCTGAAGTACAGGGAGCCAGCCGTAAACTGCACCGCCAGAAAGGTACAGGCGGAAGCCGGAAAGGTAATATCCGTAACCCTTTATACAAGGGTGGTGGTACGATCTTCGGCCCTAAGCCGCACCTGTATGATTTCAAATTGAACCGTAAAGTAAAAGATCTGGCAAAAATTTCTGCCCTGTCGTATAAAGCAAAGGATAAAGCGATCTTCATTCTTGAAGACATCACAATGGATACCCCTAAAACAAAAACGTTTGTGGATATCCTGGGTAACCTGAAAGTAGCAGATAAAAAAGCGATGTTCATCATGCCGGAGAACAATGAAAATGTTGAGCGTTCTATCCGCAATGTTCCTTCTGTAATAGGGGTGTTACTGAGCGATATTAATACGTATGATATTGTGAATTCTGAAGTATTGATCCTGACAGAGAGTGCAGCCAAGATATTTTCAGAAGAAGAAAAAGCAGAAGCTTAGGCTTCGTCATACTCAGCCTGACAATTGCTGAGCGATTTTAAAAACATTCTAAAGAATACGAGATGAAATTTTCTGACATACTTATAAAGCCCATTTTGACTGAAAAAGCAAATGCCCAGCAGGATACCCTGCGCCGCTATGCTTTCAAAGTGGCCCGGAAAGCAAACAAACTGGAGATCAAAAAAGCAATTGAAAGCTTTTATGGTGTTACCGTAACCAAGGTGAACACTTCAGTATCTCCGGGTAAAAATAAAAGCCGTTTTACAAAAGCCGGTGTTATCTCTGGCCGTAAGCCGAGCTATAAAAAAGCTTTTGTAACAATAGCAGTGGGTGAAAGTATTGATCTGTATTCAAACATCTAACCTGCATTAACGAATGGCTTCAACAGCCGCTAATGTTGAACTAAAAAAGAAATTGAACAATGGCACTAAGAAAATTTAAACCTGTTACAGCCGGCACCCGTTGGAGAATCGGTAATGCATATGCTGAGGTTACTACAAATGTTCCTGAAAAAAGCCTGGTAGAAGCCAAGCCCAGAACCGGTGGTCGTACCTCCTCTGGTCGCCGGGCGATGCGTTACATCGGTGGTGGTCACAAGAAAAAGTATCGTATCATAGATTTCAAGAGAAATAAAGCAGGTACTGCTACTGTTGAATCAATTCAATACGATCCAAACCGTACAGCTTTCATCGCTTTAGTGAATTATGCAGACGGTGAAAAAAGATACATTCTTGCACCTCAGGGTTTACTGGTTGGTGCAGTAGTTGAAAGCGGTTCTGATGTGTCTCCTGAAGTTGGAAATGCATTACCCATGAAGTTCATGCCATTGGGTACAAATGTTCACAATATTGAAATGCAACCTGGACAGGGTGGTAAGCTGGCCCGCAGTGCAGGATCTTCTGCGCAGCTGACCAATAAAGAAGAGAAGTACGCTATCTTAAAAATGCCTTCCGGCGAATTGAGAAAAGTGTTGATCAATTGTTATGCAACAGTAGGTGTTGTCAGCAACAGCGACCACTTTCTGCAGAGCATGGGTAAAGCAGGCCGTAACAGATGGAAAGGTATTAAACCAAGAACCCGTGGTGTTGCAATGAACCCTGTAGATCACCCGATGGGTGGTGGTGAAGGTAAAGCTTCCGGTGGTCAGCCACGGAGCAGGAACGGCCAGTACTCAAGAGGACTGAAAACAAGAACCAAAGGAAAAGGCAGCGATAAGATGATCATTCAGCGGAAGAATGGCAGCAAGATCGCTAAGTAAACAAACTCATTCATAACACAACGTCATAAATATGGCTCGTTCGATTAAAAAAGGTCCTTATGTAGCTTCTCACCTCGAAAAAAAGGTAATGGCTATTAACGACGGCAAAAACAAAAAAAGTGTTATCAAGACCTGGAGTCGTCGTTCTACGATCACCCCTGATTTTGTAGGTCACACTTTTGCGGTACACAATGGCAACAAATTTATCCCTGTGTATGTAACCGAATTTATGGTTGGACACAAATTGGGAGAATTTGCCCCCACCCGCCAGTTCAAAGGACACTCGAGTAAAAAAGGAGATTGATAAAATAGTCGTGAGACGTTAGTCAAGAGTCGTGAATGACTCCAGACTCTACGCTCCGAGCTAAAAACTAAATAAATGGAAGCAGTAGCAAAACTGAGAAATTACCCGACATCACCCCGTAAAATGCGTTTACTGGCTGACCTGATACGTGGTAAGAAAGTAGAAAAAGTATTGGCTGAGCTGGAGCATAATGCAAAACATCCCGCCGTTCCTCTTCGCAAACTGGTACTCAGTGCGATTAATAACTGGAAACAGAAGAATGAAGGGGGTGATGAAAGCCAGCTGGTAGTCAAAACCATTTTTGTTGATGGCGCAAGAACACTGAAGCGTATGCGTCCTGCCCCGCAGGGCCGTGGTTACCGTGTTCGCAAACGCAGCAACCATGTAACTGTGATTGTTGATGATGCAGCACCAGTTGTTTCTGCAAAGAGTAATAAGCCTGCTAAACAAGGGCCAAAAACAAATAAATTAACGAATTAACCAATAAACATGGGTCAAAAAGCAAATCCGATTGGTAACAGGTTAGGCATCATCCGTGGATGGGAATCCAACTGGTACGCCACAAAGAAAGATTATGCTGGCAAACTGGTCGAGGATCATAAAATCAGGACTTACCTGAATGCCCGTATCAATAAGGGTGGTATCTCAAAAATTGTAATTGAGAGAACACTGGGTAAACTGATCATTACGATCCATACTTCCAAGCCAGGTATCATTATTGGTAAAGGTGGTGGCGAAGTAGATCGTATTAAGGAAGAGTTGAAGAAACTGACAAGTAAGGATGATGTGCAGATCAACATCCTGGAGATCCGTCGTCCCGAACTGGATGCGATGATCGTAGGGGATACAATTGCCCGCCAGATCGAGAACCGTATCAACTTTAAAAGAGCAACCAAGATGGCCATCGCTTCTGCACTCCGTATGGGAGCTGAGGGTATCAAAATAAAACTGAGCGGTCGTCTGGCTGGTGCCGAGATCGCCCGCAGTGAAGAATTCAAACAAGGCCGTGTGCCGCTGCATACGTTCCGTATGGATATTGATTATGCCAACGTGTTTGCACAAACCGTTTATGGTAAAATTGGTATTAAAGTATGGATCTGTAAAGGTGAGGTATTGGCGAAGAGAGACCTGAACCCCAACTTTATTGCTGGTGGTGGTAAGAACGAAGGTGCCGGTGGTGAAAGAAGGGAAAGAAGGGATGACAGGGGTGGGGGAGGAGATCGCCGCGATGACCGCAGAGGTGGCGGCGGTGGTGGTGGTGACCGCAGAGGCGGCGGTGGTGGAAGAAGAAACTAGAATAAAGCTACGAGCCACCAGTTGTGTGCTACGAGCAATATAAAATTAAAAAATAAGGTTTCATTGCTATAGGGAGAGTTCGCAACTCGCAACTTATAGCTCAAAGCTTAAAAGATGTTACAACCGAAAAGATCGAAGCACAGGAAGATGCAGAAAGGCCGCATGAAAGGCGATGCTAAAAGAGGTACAACTATTGCCTTTGGTACTTATGCTTTAAAAGCACTGGACCAGCATTGGATCACTGACCGCCAGATTGAAGCGGCCCGCCAGGCACTGACCCGTGAAATGAAAAGAGAAGGTAATGTATGGATCCGCATTTTCCCAGATAAGCCGATCACCCGCAAGCCTGCAGAGGTGAGGATGGGTAAGGGTAAAGGTAACCTGGAGTTCTGGGCTGCCGTGGTAAAACCAGGTCGTATCCTGTTTGAAGTAGATGGGGTAGATGAAAAAGTTGCCCGTGCTTCCTTAGCATTGGCTGCCGGTAAGTTGCCTATCAAAACCAAGTTTATGATACGCCGTGATTTAGTTACAGCGTAATAATTAATAAATCGAATCGAGATGTCAAAGAAAGCAGATTTTGTAAAGAGCATACACGGGATGAATGAGCAGGACCTGAAGGCCCGCCTGGAAGAAGATAAACAACGGTTGAAGAAACTGGAGTTTGCCCATACGATTTCTCCTCTGGAGAACCCGATGACCATCCGTGGATTGCGCCGGGATATTGCCCGCCTGATTACCGAATTAAAGTTGAAGCAACAGCAAGCATAATAAAGTTTATACAATGGAAGAAAGAAATTTAAGAAAAACAAGAACAGGTGTTGTTACCAGCAACAAAATGGCCAAGACCATCACTGTTGCCGTGGAAAGAAAAGTAAAACACCCTATCTATGGTAAGTTCGTAAAAAAGACTACCAAGTTCCATGCACATGATGATAAGAATGAGTGCAGTATTGGTGATGTGGTAAAGATCATGGAAACCCGTCCGCTGAGTAAAACAAAGCGTTGGAGACTGGTGGAAGTTGTAGAGAAAGTGAAGTAAAAAGCTACCAGCTACGAGCCATGAGCTACGAGCCGTTGCAATAGATAAACAGATTCGTATAAATTGCTAAAGGCTCGCAACTCGCAGCTAATAGCTTAAAGCTTAAAAAAAATGATTCAGCAAGAAAGCCGGTTAAATGTAGCGGACAACAGTGGTGCCAAAGAGGTGCTTTGTATCCGTGTACTCGGCAACAGCGGTCAGCGTTATGCCAGGATCGGCGATACGATCGTAGTTACGGTAAAGGATGCACTACCTGCCGGTGGTATCAAAAAAGGTACCGTAGCCAAAGCCGTGATCGTTCGTACTACCAACAAACTGCGTCGGAAAGATGGTTCATATATCCGTTTCGATGACAACGCAGTGGTGATATTGAACCAATCTGATGAGCCAAGAGGTACCCGTATTTTCGGGCCAGTAGCCCGCGAACTTCGTGATAAAGGATATATGAAGATCATTTCACTGGCACCAGAGGTATTATAATTGATTAAAAGGGGAAACCCATTAATGATAAACAATGAAAGCAAGATTTAAACCCAAGTACAATATCCGCAAAGGGGACAGTGTGGTGGTTATTACCGGTGATGACAAGGACCTGTCAAAACCAAGAGTTGTAAAAGAAGTATTGGTAGAAGATGCCAAAGTATTGGTTGAAGGTGTTAACATCATCACCAAGCATACGAAGCCTTCTGCACAAAACACCAAAGGTGGTATTGTAAAGAAAGAAGCTCCGATACATATCAGTAATGTAATGCTGTGGGATGCTGCACAAAAAGCAGGAGCAAAAATAACACGGGTAAGAAAAGAAGGTAAAACGGAAAGGGTTTTTAAAACTAAAAAAACTCAGGGAGGTAAAAAATAATGAGCACAAAAAAGTATACTCCGAGACTGGCAGATAAGTACAAGAATGAAGTTGTACCTGCTTTGGTAAAAAAGTTTAGCTATGACACTGTTATGCAGGCTCCAAAACTGGAGAAGATATGCCTGAACCGTGGTGTAAATGGCGCTGTAACTGATAAAAAACTGGTTGACATTGCGCTGGATGAACTGACAACGATTTCTGGTCAGAAAGCTGTAGCAACTATGTCAAAGAAAGACATCTCCAACTTCAAGCTGCGTAAGAACATGCCAATCGGTGCAAGGGTTACGCTGCGGGGTGTAAAGATGTATGAGTTCCTGGATCGTTTCATCGCTGTAGCACTGCCCCGTGTACGTGACTTCAAGGGTGTGAATGAGAAAGCATTTGATGGCCGTGGTAATTATACATTGGGTATCACTGAGCAGATCATTTTTCCTGAGATCGATATTGACAAAGTAAATAAGATCACGGGTCTTGATATCACTTTCGTAACAACAGCGAATACCGATGAAGAGGCTTACGAGTTGCTAAAAGAGCTCGGTATGCCATTTAAGAACGCTGCAAAAACAATTGCAAACTAAAAGAATAAATAAACATGGCAAAAACATCAATAACAGCCAGGCAAAAAAAGAGAGAGCGATTGGTTGCTCAGCATGCCGTTAAAAGAGCAGAGCTGAAAAAAGCAGGTGATTGGAAAGCCCTGGACGAAATGCCGAGAAATTCTTCGAAAGTAAGGTTGAAAAACCGCTGCCAGATCACTAGCCGTCCCCGGGGATACGTCCGTTATTTCGGTCTTTCCCGTATCATGGTACGTGACATGGCATTGAATGGAAAAATACCTGGCTTGAAAAAAGCAAGCTGGTAAGCAAATTAATTTAAAAACTAAACTATCCAATTATTCCCCGCCGCGGCGGGGGACGTAGGAGGGCAAAAAATATGGTAACAGATCCTATAGCAGATTTCCTGACCAGAATCCGTAACGCACAGATGGCTGGTCACCGTGTGGTTGACATTCCGGCTTCTAACCTGAAGAAGCGTATGACAGAGATCCTGTACAACCAGGGTTATATCCTGAAGTACAAGTTTGAGGATGACAATAAACAAGGCGTGATCAAGATCGCTTTGAAGTATGATCCATCCAGCAAGCAACCAGCTATTCAAAGCATGGAAAGAGTGAGCAGCCCTGGTTTGCGCCAGTATGCAAAGCCCGCTGAATTCCGCCGTGTAAAGAATGGCCTGGGTGTGGCAATCCTGTCAACTTCAAAAGGAGTAATGACGGATAAAGAAGCAAAAGTGCAGAATGTAGGTGGCGAAGTGCTTTGCTATATCTATTAATAAACTAATGGCTATTAGCCTGAACGTTGTCGATACATTAAGCTGAAACTATACTAAGCTGACCGGTCAGCAACAAATTATAAACAACAAACTATAAACTTATTTTATGTCTCGTATAGGAAAACAACCCGTGATCGCTCCCAATGGTGTAACGATTTCTGTGGGTAAGGACAATGTAGTGACTGTAAAAGGTCCCAAAGGTGAATTGAAAGAAACAGTTGACCGCGATATTACGCTGGAAGTAAAAGATGGCCAGATCACTTTTGCCCGTCCAACTGATCAGATCCGTCACCGCGCCATGCATGGTTTATATCGTTCGCTGGTATCTAATATGGTAAAAGGTGTAACGGAAGGCTATCAAAGAAAACTGGAATTGATCGGGGTAGGTTTTAAAGCAGCTAGCCAGGGAAATGTGCTCGATCTTTCTTTAGGTTTCTCTCATAATATCGTTTTTGAAGTGCCAAAAGAATTGAAGGTTGCTACCGCACAGGAAAAAGGTCAGAACCCGATTATTACCCTGGAAGGAATCGATAAGCAACTGATCGGACAGGTAGCCGCTAAATTGCGCGGCCTCCGCAAACCTGAACCATACAAAGGAAAAGGTGTTCGTTATGTTGGTGAAGTGGTACGTAAGAAAGCTGGTAAAGCGGCTGGTAAATAAATAATTTGAAAATTGAACCCTGGCAGTCCTCGATAACTATCAGGACAGGGAACCATAAAATAGAAAGAGATGAACCCAAAAGTTAAATCACAAAGAAGAAGAAACATCCGTTATCGCATTCGCCGTAGAATTGGTGAAGGCTCAGCGCAGAAGCCCCGCTTATCTGTGTTCAGAAGTAACGCTGATATTTATGCACAGTTGATCGATGATGCAAATGGTCAGACACTGGCAGCAGCTTCTTCCAAAGACAAGTCTATTGCAGCCCAAAAGGTGAATAAAGTAGAAAAGAGCAAGATGGTAGGGGAAGCAATCGCTAAGAAAGCCGTTGAGCTGGGTATTGAAAATGTAACTTTTGACCGTGGTGGTTATCTATATCATGGCCGGGTGAAATCAGTAGCTGACGGAGCAAGAGAAGGCGGCCTGAAATTTTAAGCAAACAACATTCAAACTTTAATTACAAGTATACATGTCAAAGTTCAACGTAAACAGGGTAAAAGCAGGTGACCTGGAACTGAAAGATAAAGTAGTAGCCATCAACCGGGTAGTAAAAACTACCAAAGGTGGCCGTGCTTTCAGTTTTTCTGCACTCGTCGTTGTTGGAAACGAGAACGGAGTAGTGGGCCATGGTTTGGGCAAAGCCAAGGAAGTACAGGAAGCTATTACCAAAGGAATTGAGGATGCCAAAAAGAACCTTATCAAAGTTCCGGTAATGAAGGGTACGATCCCGCATGACCAGTGGGCTAAAGAAGGTGCTGCCAAGGTGCTGATTAAACCAGCTGCCCATGGTACTGGTGTGATCGCCGGAGGTTCTATGCGTGCTGTGCTGGAAGCAGCCGGCGTAACGGACGTTTTGGCTAAATCATTGGGTTCTGCTAATCCTCACAACGTGGTAAAAGCAACTTTTAAAGCGTTAGCGTTACTGAGAGAGCCGATCAATGTAGCGAAGACCCGCACGATGGGGTTAAAGAAAGTATTCAACGGTTAATACGATTTCAAAAGAATTGAATTATGAAAAAGTTAAAGATAACATTGGTAAAAAGCCCTATCGACAGACCTGAACGTCAGAAACTGACTGTACAGGCTTTAGGTCTTAATAAAACGAATTCTTCCAAAGAAGTAGAAGCGACTCCGCAAATACTGGGGATGATACGTAAAGTAACCCACCTTTTAAAAGTGGAAGAACTGGCATAAATGTGATTTAACGATCCGGGATTATAATCTTTTCGTTAAATTTTCAAATTAAAAAAGCGAGCCCCGTTCCGGTAACTATCGGAAGCTTTCGGGGCGTTAAGTCAAAAATAAAAGCAAACAACAATGAAACTACACGAATTAAGACCTGCAAAAGGTTCTGTACACAAAGACAAAAGAATTGGCCGTGGTGATGGTTCTGGTCATGGTGGAACATCTACAAAAGGTACCAAAGGCGGACAAAGCCGCTCAGGTTATAAAAGTAAAATGGCGCATGAAGGTGGCCAGATGCCTATTCAGCGGCGTGTCCCTAAACGTGGTTTTACGAACATTAACCGGATAGAATATAAAGTATTGAATCTGGGACAAATCGAACAATTGTCTGAGAAATATAGTATCACTGAATTTTCACCGGAGAGTTTGTATATTAACGGCCTGATTGCCCAAAACGACAGAATAAAAATACTGGGAAACGGGGAGCTGAATGGTAAATTCACTTTCAAAGTGAATGCTGCAAGTGCGAAAGCCAAATCCGCTATTGAAGCGGCAGGTGGAACGATAGAGATTGTAAAGTAATTTCGCTAAATTGTAACGACGCACTGACAATGCGTCTTTTATATGTACTACACCAGCAAGCCGGGGTAGTATGTTTTAAGTGCTTTTAAATTTTTTTAATTCCCGTGAAGAAATTAATACAGACACTCAAAAATATCTGGAGCATTGAAGAGTTGCGGGGTAAAATTCTTTTTACCCTGATGATGATCGCAATCTACCGGATTGGTTCACATATTGTTTTGCCCGGTATTGATCCTACTAAGCTCGAAACCGGTGATAGAAATAATAATGGTATCCTCGGTTTGATCGATGCTTTCTCCGGAGGTGCATTTAATAACGCCTCCATTTTTGCATTGGGTATCATGCCTTATATCTCTGCTTCCATTTTTATGCAGCTGATGACGGTGCTGGTGCCCCGTTTTCAGAAAATGCAAAAAGAAGGTGATAGTGGGCGTAAGAAAATCAATCAATACACCCGTTACCTCACGGTAGCAGTTACCATATTACAGGCATCTGCTTATGTAAAATATTTAGAAGGATTGACCGCACAGTCCGGAGCGATGATGGCAGGACTTTCTCCTTCCAGTTTCTGGTTAATCACTGTAGTGGTATTAACAGCAGGAACCATGTTTGTCATGTGGATGGGAGAGAAGATCACTGATAAAGGATTGGGTAATGGAACTTCGTTGATCATCATGATCGGTATCCTGGCCCGTTTGCCACAGTCTTTCCTCCAGGAGTTAAGTAGCAAATCAGGCAGAAGCGGTGATATTTTGATTTTCATTATTGAAATAGCCATCCTGATTGCGATCATTATGGGATGTATTTTGCTGATACAGGGTGTACGTAAAGTACCGGTGAACTATGCCAAGCAAATAGTGGGGAACCGCCAGTTTGGTGGCGCCAGACAGTTTCTACCATTGAAGGTGAACAGTGCCGGTGTTATGCCTATCATTTTTGCCCAGGCGATCATCTTTATCCCTACCATTTTTGCAAATTTTAATCCAACCAGTGGTAGTTTCTTAAGAGAACTGACCGACCATAAGAGTTTGTGGTATATGCTTATTTACTCCGTGGTGGTAATTGGATTTACCTTTTTGTACACGGCGCTGATCTTTAATCCCAAGCAAATAGCGGATAACCTGAAACAGAATAACGGTTTTATCCCCGGTGTAAAACCAGGACAACCGACGGCGGATTATATCGGTGCTATCATGGACCGTATCACACTGCCCGGTGCATTTTTACTTGCTTTTGTGGGTATTCTTCCGGGTATTGCAGAGCGGTTCGGTGTAACACAGGCTTTCTCTACGTTCTTTGGTGGTACTTCATTGCTGATCATGGTAGGTGTTATCCTCGATACTTTACAACAAATCGAAACACAGTTATTAATGCGTCAGTACGATGGCTTAATGAAAAGCGGACGTATACAGGGCCGTCAAACCACTTCTGCAGTCCAGATGTAACAATAAATTTTATACAGCAGGACCCGGTAAGCAATACTTGCCGGGTTTTGTTTTTTTAAAGATATTTGCAACGTATGATGCTTTATAAAACAGATGAACAGGTCGAAATGATGCGCAAGAGTGCATTGCTGGTCAGTAAGACATTGGCCGAAGTGGCCGGAATGCTGAAACCTGGTATCACCACCCTTTCTATAGATAAAGTGATTGGCCAGTTTATCAGGGATCACGAAGCCATTCCTTCCTTTTTAAATTATAAAGGTTACCCTTATAATTCCTGTATTTCAGTCAATGATGTGGTGGTGCATGGTTTCCCCGGGCCGAATGAACTGGCCGAAGGGAATATTATTTCTGTCGATATCGGTGTCATATTAAACGGCTGGCACGGTGATCATGCCTACACTTTTGCTATTGGTGATCCGGGAGTTGAAACATTGCGGCTGATACAAGTGACAAAAGAATCGTTGTATAAAGGGATTGAAAAAGCAGTAATAGGGAACAGGATCGGAGATATTGCATTTGCCATACAGGAGCATACAGAGAAAAAAAATGGCTATGGTGTGGTAAGGGAATTGGTGGGGCATGGGCTGGGCCGGAGCCTGCATGAAGATCCCCAGGTACCTAACTATGGCAAACGGGGAAGCGGTCCGAAATTGAAAGAAGGATTGGTGCTGGCAATAGAACCGATGATCAACCTGGGAAAGAAAGAAGTGTTTACTGAAGAAGATGGCTGGACCGTACGGACAAAGGACGGAAAACCATCGGTGCATTTTGAACATGATGTCTGTGTCAGGAAAGGGAAGGCAGATATATTGTCCAATTACAGTACGATTGAAAAGGCAGAAGAAACAAATCCTAACTTATTTACCCAACAAATACTTCAACCCCTCAGCTGAGGGGTTTTATTTTATGGTAGTAAAAAAACTGGTAGTGGTAGGGGGCGGAGCAGCCGGTTTTTTCTGTGCAGTGAATGCAGCAAGATTAAACCCTAACCTGCAGGTCATCCTGATAGAAAAGACCGGTAAGCTTTTATCGAAAGTAAAAGTAAGTGGCGGTGGCCGCTGCAATGTTACGCACGCTTGTTTTGATATTGCGGATATGAGTAAAAGATATCCAAGGGGAGGAAATTTTGTAAAGAAAACGTTTCACCAGTTTTTTACCACAGATACGATCGACTGGTTTCGCCAAAGAGGAGTAGAACTGAAAGAGGAAAAAGACGGAAGAATGTTTCCCATTACTGACTCCTCTCAGACAATCATTGATTGCCTGCTGAACGAAATGAGCCGGTATGGTATTGAAATGATGATGCAGACAGAAGTAAAAAACATAAACAGTAAGAAAGGACAATTTGCCATTCAACTATCCAACTCCAGGATGCTTACAGCTGACTATATATGTATTGCAAGCGGGGGATATCCAAAGTCTTCTATGTTTGAATGGCTGCGGGAGCTGGGACATTCCATTGAAGACCCGGTCCCATCTTTATTCACGTTTAATATGCCAGGTCATCCGATCAGGGAACTGATGGGTGTAAGTGTGGAAAATACCAGGGTCAAGATCACCGGAACAAAGCTTGAACAGGAGGGCCCGCTACTGATTACCCATTGGGGAATGAGCGGCCCGGCAATATTAAAGCTAAGTGCATGGGGAGCCCGGGAACTGGCTATTAAACAATATAATTTTAGTATCGTTGTTAACTGGTTGCCAAATTACAATGAACAACAACTGGCTGAGAAATTTCAGTCACTTCGTTTTGAAATTGCTGCACAAAAACTAGGAACAAAAAACCATTTCGGTTTGCCGGGAAGATTATGGGATTTTTTATTGCATTATTCAGGTGTAGATGCAGAAAGAAGATGGACCGATCTGCCTTCAAAAGATGCCAACAAACTGGTTAAGAATTTATGTAGTTGCGGGTTTGAGGTAAAAGGGAAAACAACATTCAAAGAAGAATTTGTAACGGCTGGCGGTATCCGGCTTACTGAAATCGATCATACAACGATGATGAGTAAAAAACAACCGAACCTTTTTTTTGCCGGTGAAGTCTTGGATGTAGACGGAGTGACCGGCGGATTTAATTTCCAGTATGCCTGGACCAGTGGGTTTATTGCTGGTAAAACGATTGCTCAAATTTCTTTATAATTGTTTCCCTGCTTTATCATCATATCGCTATGCAGATAAGTATTATCATACCGGTTTATAATGAAGCTGAGCATATCGGAGAACTTATCCGTTATCTTCTGCAATATAAAACGGAGGCGGTCGCAGAAATCATTGTGGTGGATGCTGGCAGTACGGATGATACGTTGCTGATAGCTAACAATGCAGGAGCAGCAGGGATTCTCTCACCTCAAAAAGGCAGGGCAGCACAAATGCACTATGCGGCATCATTGGCCAAAGGAGATGTTTTATATTTTGTCCATGCAGATACATTCCCTCCTGCCTCTTTTGTTGCCGATATTAGCAAGGCAATAGAAGATGGGTTTGCTATCGGCCGGTATCGTACACAATTTAATTCCCGTAAATGGTATTTAAAGATCAATGCGTGGTTTACCCGGTTCGACTGGTTTATCTGTATGGGTGGAGACCAGACACTTTTTATTACCCGGGATTTGTATATGAGCGCAGGTGGTTTCAAAACAGATATGCTGATCATGGAAGAGTATGAATTTGTTTCAAGGGCAAGAGAAAAAGAGCGGTACAAAATCTTTAATAAGCCGACCCTTGTTTCAGCCCGTAAATATGACACAAACAGCTGGTGGAAAGTACAAATGACCAACAGGAAGATCGTCAGTATGTATAAAAATGGGGCTTCCCAGGTGGAAATGGTGCATATGTATAAAAAAATGCTGAACTACCGCTAAAACTACCCGATCCCCTGCATGTAAGTAGTTTTATTGTATGGAGACTTATTTCAATTCTTTTATACAGGCTACCAACAGATCACTTAGTATTTTATCCGACCTGCCCGCCACTTCAATGATCTCAGCAATATTTACGGGTTGTAAATGATCGGGGTCACATTCATCCGTGACAACACTGATGGCTGCACATTTTATCCCAGCCTGGTTGGCCACTATTACTTCTGGGACTGTACTCATGCCTACCAGGTCCGCGCCGGTGGAACGGAGCCAGCGGTATTCGGCCCGGGTCTCCAGATTAGGGCCCATCACGGCTGCATAGATCCCTTTTTTTACCATCTTGTTTTGTAATAACGCGGTATCTTCTAACAGTTTTATTAAGCGCATATCATAGGGACGGCTCATATCAACAAAACGCTGACCCAGCGCCGGGTCACTTACGCCCCGAAGCGGATTATCCGGCAGGAAATTGATATGGTCTTCCAATAAAACGAGGTCGCCTTTTTTGTAGCTTGGGTTCAGCCCACCAGCTGCATTGCTTAGAAAAAGATAGTTTATACCTAATGCTTTCATTACGCGTATCGGAAAAGTAATTTGCTGCATACTATAGCCCTCATAATAATGAAAACGACCCTGCATCGCAATGACCTTCACGTCACCAACGGAGCCATACAACAGGTTGCCTTTATGAAACTCTACCGTGGCTTCAGGGAAGTTCGGAATGGCCGGATAAGGGATCGAAATCGGGTTCTCAATTTTATCTGCCATTGCACCGAGACCGGTGCCCATAACAATACCCACCACAGGTTGATTAAAGCCGGATGTCCGCAGAAAAGAAGCGGTTTCGACTATACTTTCAGGTGTTAATATCATTTAAACAAATTTACTATTTCGAATCTTTTACCGGTAAATTTACGTTTATAGTAGGTCATTCGTCTAACCAACTACACCTGTCTTTCATGAAATGGAGCTTTCTTTTCATATGCATCATGGCGAATGTCACATTACGTGGCCAGTCTGGATATGGGCTAAACGATATGACTGGCGACTTCCCTGTTCATAAAATACTTAATAGTTCTTCTGCTTCCTCAACGTTTTCGCAGTTAAAAGACCGGTTACTGGTAGTTGATTTCTTTGGTACCTGGTGCGTGCCTTGTGTAAAGGCTTTGCCAAAATTATCAGCCCTCCAGGAAAAATACAACGATCGTGTGAGAATACTGCTTGTATCAAATGAACCAGAAGCAAAGCTGACTAGTTTTATCAGCAGACAACAAGACTTTACACTACCACTTGTAGTGGATGAAAAAGAGTTATTCACTAAACATTTTCAGCCACCTTCCTATCCTTATACCGTGATTGTTAATAAGAGTGGCAAAGTTATTGCAATACCTTCACAGGAGGAAATGACTGCTGAAAATATTGATAAGTGGTTGAAGGAAGAAGAAGCCGGTTCAGTGGTCATCGGTATGACTAATAAGGTTGTTAACCAACCTTTATCTTCAACAAATAAAGAGAAGGAAATCATGGAACCGTCTGCCAACAGGTTAGTCCAACTATCGCAGCAGTTTATGTATGCTGCCAAAACAGACGAAGATGTATCAGGTTTTGTCCAGCAACTCCGGCAAATTACCATGACTGATCTGCGATCAACTATAAAAACAGATGAGGAGAAAAAGGCCTTCTGGATAAATCTTTATAATGCATATACACAGGTATCATTAAAGAAAAATCCTGAGCAGTATAAGAAAAGAAGTCAATTCTTCGGAAGTAAACAAATAGAGATTGCGGGAGAAAAATTTAGTCTTGATGATATAGAACATGGTATTCTGCGCCGCTCAAGTATAAAATGGAGTTTGGGGCATTTGAAAAAACCATTTCCCGGTAAAACAGAGAAACAATTGCGGGTTAATCAATTGGATTACCGGTTACATTTTGCCCTGAACTGCGGAGCCAAAAGTTGCCCACCGATCGCTTTTTATAAGGCGGAAAGTATAAATGAACAATTGGCACTCGCAACAAAAGTTTATTTAACAAGTGAGGTGAAATATGATGAAGTGGCTAATAGGGCAGAGCTGCCCACATTAATGAGCTGGTTTCGCCGTGATTTTGGAGGTAAGAAAGGGATGCTATCTTTACTTCGGGAACTTTCAATTGTCCCGGCCGATAAAAAGCCGGCAATACAATTTAAAGAGTACGACTGGACACTATATCTTCAAAACTATAAATCATAACATATGGCTAATCATTATTACAACGCAGAGGACCTTGGAAAATTTGGAAATGTCGGCGAGTTTCAAAAGCCAATGGCCGATAAATTTTTTGCCTGGTATGGGGAAGTGTTTGGAGAAGGTAACTTAACGGCTAAAGAAAAATCATTGATTGCTTTAGCCGTAGCTCATGCTGTACAATGCCCTTATTGTATCGATGCTTACAGCAGCGACGCATTTGAAAAAGGATGGAGTGAAGGACAAATGATGGAAGCTATTCATGTAGCTGCTGCCATCAAGGGTGGCGCAGCATTAGTGCATGGTGTGCAGATGATGAATAAGGTAAAAGAAGTGGCCATGTAAATAAATCTGATAATCAGTTAATAGAAAATTTGAAAATGAAGTCTCTGAAATCTCAGCATCACTTGTTATCCGATTCAAATGAACAGATTGAAATCCTGGAGCATGGCCGTAATCATGATGATGCTTTCAGGTTAGTGCCCTTTCAGCAAAAACTGGAGGCGGTTGGTTTATTTCCATTAAAGCCAATACAATTAGAAATTTTTCAAATCAATGTAGGCAAAATGTGCAACCAGGTTTGCAAGCATTGCCATGTGGATGCAGGACCGGACCGTAAAGAAATAATGACCAGAGAAACGATGCAGCAATGTTTGAATGTGCTGTCAGCTAATAAATCTTTTACCACAGTTGATCTTACCGGTGGTGCTCCGGAACTCAATCCCGATTTCAGATGGTTTGTGGAGGAAATTAAAAAACTGGACAAGCATATAATTGTCCGTTGCAATCTTACTATCATCCTGGCCAATAAAAGATTTAATGACCTTCCAGAATTTTTTAAGCTGCATAATATTGAAGTGGTGTCGTCACTTCCTTTTTATAGTAAAGAGCGGACAGACAGGCAAAGAGGAGATGGTGTATTTGAAGATTCTATCAAAGCACTTCAATTGCTGAACGGAGTTGGCTATGGAATAATAGGGACTGGTCTACTATTAAACCTGGTGTATAATCCGGCAGGTGCTTTTTTGCCGCCTGCTCAGGATGCTTTACAAAAAGATTTTAAAGCGGCATTAAAAAGGGATTTCAATATCGAATTCAACAACCTTTTTGCTATTACCAATTTACCTATCAGTCGCTTTCTGCAATATTTATTAGAAAGCGGCAACTATGAAAAGTATATGGAGAAACTGGTTTTAGCATTTAATCCCGTAGCTGCCGCTAATGTAATGTGTCGGAATACACTCTCCATTGGTTGGGATGGATTTATTTATGATTGTGATTTTAACCAGATGCTGGATATGAAAGTAAATTGTTCATCTCAGCATATTTCACAATTCAGTTTATCTGTTTTAGCCAACCGCGAAATTGTAATAAACCAACATTGCTATGGCTGCACCGCTGGTGCAGGAAGTAGCTGTGGAGGAGCAGTAGCTTAATTTTTACTAAAAAAAATAAACGGATGTCATATTTAGAAACAACCAGGGATATTTATAGAGAAGCGGCAGAAAATCCACAGGTAGGTCTTTGCTGTACTACAACGCCCGTTTGGCAATTGCCCGGATTAGACATACCAGTAAAGATGCAGCAAATGAATTACGGATGCGGCAGTACCGTTCATCCAAGGGACCTTGTAAATAATCCGAAAATTTTATATGTAGGTATTGGGGGAGGAATGGAGTTGTTACAATTTGCTTATTTCAGCCGGCAACAAAATGGAGTTATTGGTGTAGATGTGGTTGATGAAATGATAACAGCTTGTAAGGAGAATTTTGTGGAGGCAGAAAAATTAAATCCCTGGTTCAGGAGTGAGTTTGTGGGAGTAAAAAAAGGTGATGCATTGAATTTGCCGGTAGAAGATGCAAGCATAGATGTAGCTGCACAAAATTGTTTGTTTAATATTTTTAAACAGGAAGACTTGAAACAGGCATTAGGGGAAATGTACCGGGTGTTGAAACCCCGTGGCCGATTAGTAATGAGTGACCCGACTTGCGAAGCTATTATGCCGGAATCATTACGGGAAGATGAAAGGTTAAGGGCATTATGTCTCAGTGGCTCATTACCCTTGTGGGATTATATTAAAATGATAACCGATGTTGGTTTTGGTACCGTGGAGATAAGAGCTAAACGTCCTTATCGTATTCTTGACCCAAAGAACTATGATACCGACAAACTTATTTATATAGAGAGTGTGGAAGTATGTGCTATAAAAGACCCGATGCCTGCTGACGGCCCTTGTGTGTTTACAGGTAAGACAGCTATTTATTATGGCGGTAATGATTGTTTTGATGATAATAAAGGCCATTTGTTATTACCCAATCAGCCATTAGCGGTTTGTGATAAAACTGCCCGTGCATTAGCAGCATTAGGTAGTGAAGATATTTTTATTTCTGGTTCCACCTGGTTTTATGATGGAGGGGGATGCTGCTAAAAATAGTGTGGTAGCCGAAGATATTTTCTTAAAGTAGTAGCCGCTGTTGTGCCAGTCCCGATTTATCCGGGTTTGCACTTTTCCTCGTTCTCTTTTCATGGCAACAGGTATGTACTTTATTTTGCATTTATTTTCTTCCTTACTTTTTTGTAAGAAAAATAACTGCTGAGTATTGTTGTTACCCCTAGTATAGTATAAATCCACCAGGGTATATTTCTCCCCATAATGACGAGATAGATGTTGGCAGCATTAAAAATGAGGACGGCAACTATAGCAGGGAGAAAAATTGATTTATTTTTACGGTAATTACTTATTAGCCATGCAACAGCCGCAATAAATAAAGGAGTTGCAACAACATGTATTCCCACAAATATAAGTGGGTCGACATGATAGCTTTCCCCTAAAGTCACATAGTATTTTTTAATACTTTCCCAAATATTTTGCATAAATTGAAGTTATGAGATACTGAGGACAGGAGCACAACACTTTTGTATTTTAAGCGAAAAAATATATAACTGCATTTTTTAAGACAATACCAATTTTTTAGCTATGAAACCTAATGATAAAAATGCGGCATTACCTGTAGATCAAAGACCGTTCCGGGTATTAATAATCGCCGGTTCAGGCCGTAAACAGTACAATTGTCCCGGTGTTGACAGCAAAGCAAGGATGCTGATGCTAAAAATGGCTGATATGCTGCCGCAGGAATGGGAAATAGATTACGAGGATTTAAGCAACGCTTATGGAAGGGCACACATCCAAAGTTGCAATGCCTGTGTATCTACTTCAATGGCATTATGTGTGTGGCCGTGTAATTGCTATAAAAAAAACAGCCATGCAGAACCGGATTTTATGTGGGATGCAGATATGTATGCCCGGTTGGATATGGCTGATGCATGGGCCATTATAGGACCCGTGAACTGGTACGGGCCCACCAGTAATTTAAAACTAATGTTTGACAGAATGGTTTGCATGAACGGTGGTAATCCTGATGAAAAATTAATTGCACATAAAGATCCGGAAAAAGCAATGGCATTAGAGCAATCGGAACAATGGAAGAGCTTAATGTTAAATCACCTCGAAGGGAGAACTGCTGGATTCTTTTGTTATGGTGATCAGGGAGGAGATGAAATGGATGAAAATAATATTCCGAAAATTTTAACGCATAAAAAATATTTTGATGGGGATACAGAACCATTTGATGACATGCGACAGGCATATGCGCCGCTTGTATGGCAATGCAGGTATGGTGGAATAGAAGTGCCGGAAAAATTATGGGAATATGCAGATAGCGGGGTAGGCAAGAAGTACAGCGAAAACCAAAGTGAAGATGTGATTTTTGAGAAAGATTATATCAATAAATTTGAGAATTGGGTGCAACATTTTAAAACCTTTGTTGCAGCAAAAGGAAAATTACAACCCGGCAAATACCGGGCTTACGGGTATAAACCACCTTCAAATTTTTGGGATGAGATTAAGTCAGGCTTGCGGGCATTTAAGCTCCGGTTTGGGAAAGCACCTGAAAACTCATCACCACAAAAGCAAATGGAATTAAACTTAAACCGTAACAGAACCGTACACCCTAAAAAAACAGAAGGCCAAAAGCTGAGAAGTAAATGAAAAAGGGCTTAATCATATTTGTACGAAAACCAGAACTGCGGAAAGTAAAAACAAGACTGGCAGCCTCTATTGGGGATGAAAAAGCTTTGTATATATATAAAGAATTACTGCAACACACTTTTCAAATTGCAAATGCAATTGATGCTGATAAATTTGTTTTTTATCATGAGGAAATTGAAAGTAATGATCTGTGGACAGCTGAAAGATTCTTCAAATTTGTTCAAATCAATAAAGATCTCGGAAAAAAAATGAACCATGCATTTACATCGCTACTTGAAGAAGGGTATGAAAAAGCAGTTATTATCGGCAGCGATTGTTTCGAATTAAACGCAACAATTGTAAATAAAGCATTTGAATCCTTAAATGAAAATGATGTAGTGATCGGACCTGCAAAAGACGGAGGCTATTACCTTCTCGGAATGAAAAAAATGTACTCTTTCATTTTTGAGAATAAAGAATGGAGCACTCCAACAGTATATAATGACACCATCGCTGATTTCAGAAAGCAGCAATTATCTTTCTATGTGTTGCCGGTACTTACCGATGTGGATACGGAAAAAGATTGGCTGGTCACTAAAAAGAGTTTAGCATGACCCTGGCATTTGTTTTTTCGGGTTACCTGGAACACATACCTGAAAAGCGGTGGCAATCAATTATTCTTTTTGCTGTTTTATTATTGCAATATACTGCAGAACATTTATTTCCGGCAGCTCGTAAATATAATGACAGAAAAAATGAAGGACGTAATTTATTAATTGGGGTCATAAACCTCGCCATCCTGTTTTTCCCATCTGTACTTATAATTGAGTTGTTATCCGCAATTGAAAAAAATAAAATGGGATTGTTGCAGCAATTCATTTTCCCATTTTGGTTAAAGTTGGCGATTACAATATTTTTTATGGATTTAGCCATGTACTGGTGGCACCGCATCAACCACACCCAAAAAATATTCTGGCGTTTTCACCAGTTTCACCACAAGGATAATAAAATGAATACTACCACCGCTTTACGTTTTCATACGGTAGAGCTGTTGTTTTCTACTGTATGTAAAGCCATTTTCTTTTTGTTGATGGGATTTTCTTTTTTGCCCATTCTTATTTACGAAGCGATATTTTTCATAATTGTGCTCATCCATCATTCTAATATTGCTATCAGCCGTAGGATTGATCACATATACAGAAAACTATTTTCTTCTCCGCTGATGCACCGTATTCATCATTCAGATAAACAGCAGGAAACTGATACTAATTATGGCTCTGTATTTAGTTGCTGGGATCGGCTTTTTAAGACGTATAAAAATGAAGCCAGTGGAGAAATTGTTTTCGGGGTAAAAAAGGAATAACTGCTATTTATCCAATTGCGGCTTTAGTTGTGTGTATGCCCAGGCAGTAAAAGGTAAAAGTATCAGTAGGAAAATTGCCCACCAGCCGCCGGTTATAATCCATACAATAGCTACTAGTACAATTAAGTAAAGTATATAGCCGAAAAGAAGAATGCCGATCAGTACAGAATCATAATGATCATTATGATTATTTTTTTTCCAGGTAAATTTTTTAACCGGTAAGTAAAGTGGTAAATGAATAAGATAGCCAACAGCAGCTGGGATAGCCAATACTATTTTTTTTTGTACAGAAGGCTTTATTTCAAGTAATTCTCTTTGTTTTTGTTTATCCTGTTTTGGTATTTCAAAAACCAATTGTTCCAGTTGTTTTTGTAATTGGTTATTAAAAGACTGATGCCGCATGCCATCTGCTTCAGTGAAATTAATATTTTCTTTAATGATAGGCGAACCAAAATTTAGAAAAATATTTTTGCCAAACCTCCTGAACGAACTGTAATTAATACCGACTGATATTACCTGTAATGGAATGTTTTCTTCCCATGCTTTGATGGCCAGTCTTGCTGTCCCTTTTTTTAAGGGACGGAGATGCCACTCGTTGATACATTTGCCTTCACTGAAAATTGTTATTATTCCATTATTCCGGAAAATAGTAGTGCAGGCTTCAAATGTTTTATAATTTTCTGAGAGGTTTTCTACTCCTTCGCTGGTACGATAGACGGGTAATATTTTTAAAGCAGTCAGCATCCGGATAACAACAGGATTTTTAAATACATCACCTCTTGCCAGTGACCATACTGGTTGTTCAAATAGTGTATCAAGAATAACGGAGTCGAGAAAAGAATTAGGATGATTACAAGCCAGTAACACCGGCCCCTTGATTTTTAATAAACCGGGTTGGTTGATGATTATCTTCCGGCAAAAAATTCGGATGGCAATCCGGGCAATAAGTTTAAGGCAACGGTAAAACAAACAGCTAGTTTTGGTGAATATAGTAAGAATTGCCAGATGAAACATATATCCTACTCTGCCCCAGGCTCCACAACGAAAGCTAAATCAAGGAGTTGGGGCTGGAAACAAAACCAAAAATATCCCCCGCCCAAAGCCAGCTCTACGGCTTATTATCTTATCTTTGCTGCCCCGAAAATAAAACCCTTCGGGACTATTTAAATGTTTGAAAACGTAATTAGAAAACAACTAAACGCTGATGAACAGGAGACTGCAGCTTCCCTCCCGGAAGAGACAGCTACAGCGACAACAACTGCACCTGTCGCAGATTCCGGTTCTGCCGGAATAGAGGAGGTTTCTGCAAAGAAACCTGCTTATGCCCCGGAAACGCCCCATGATGATTTTGACTGGAGTGTTGACAAACGTAACGTGACGTCTTACACGAAAGATGAAAAAGAAAAATATCATACGGTGTATGATAACACATTTGTTCAGTTAGACGATGGACAAATGATGAAAGGATTGGTAGTTGGTTTAACTAAAACCGACGTAGTCCTGAACATTGGCTTTAAAAGTGATGGTTTGATTTCCCTCAATGAATTCCGTGATCTTCCTAATCTTTCCGTAGGTGATGAAGTGGAAGTGATGATCGTAGAAAAAGAAGACAGGGACGGACACCTGAACCTGAGCCGCCGCCAGGCCCGTATTACCAGGGCATGGGAAAGAATTGTGGAAGTACACAAAACAGGTGAAGTGATCACCGGTACAGTTACTTCTAAAACCAAGGGTGGTTTGATCGTTGACGTATTTGGAATGGAAACATTCTTACCAGGTTCACAGATCGATGTGAAGCCTGTAACAGATTACGATCAGTTTGTAGGTAAAACAATGGAATTTAAAGTAGTTAAGATCAACGAAACTATTAAGAATGCTGTTGTATCTCACAAAGCCCTGATCGAAAGCGATATCGAAGCACAACGTGCAGAGATCATGAGCAAACTGGAGAAAGGACAAGTACTGGAAGGAACGGTGAAGAATATTACCGATTTCGGTGCGTTCATGGACCTGGGTGGCTTAGATGGGCTGTTATATATTACTGATATTTCATGGGGGCGTATCTCTCACCCGACTGAAGTATTGAAATTGGATCAGAAGATCAATGTGGTGGTACTTGATTTTGATGATGAGAAGAAACGTATCAGCCTTGGCCTGAAACAACTGACCCCGCATCCATGGGATGTGCTGGCAGAAAATATTGCTGAAGGCAATATCGTAAAAGGTAAAGTGGTAAATATTGAAGATTACGGTGCTTTCCTCGAAATTCAGCCGGGTGTGGAAGGACTGGTGCATGTATCAGAAATTACGTGGGCCAATACGCCAATCAACGCCAAAGAATTCTTTAAGCTGGGTGATGAGCATGAAGCGAAAGTAGTAACCCTGGATAAAGCAAGCCGCAAGATGAGCTTGTCGATCAAGCAGCTTTCTGCTGATCCGTGGAATGATATTGAAATAAAATTTGCAGAAGGCAGCAAGCATAACGGCCTGGTGAAGAATATCACTAATTATGGTGTGTTTGTCGAACTGGCTGCTGGTATCGGTGGTATGATCCATATCAGCGACCTGAGCTGGCTGAAGCGCTTTAATCACCCCGGTGAATACACGAAAGTGGCTGCTAACATTGATGTGATCATCCTGGGTATCGATAAAGAAAACAGGAAACTGCAATTAGGTCACAAACAACTGGAAGAAGATCCCTGGAATTCCCTGCAGGATACGTTTGCCATCGGCAGCCTTCATGAAGGTACGGTGAGCCGCAGAGATGATAAAGGCGCTACTGTTCAGTTATCTTATGGCCTGGAAGGCTTTGCTCCTAACCGTCATCTTGCGAAAGAAGATGGTAAGAGTATTGCTGCAGATGAAACTGCTCAGTTCATGGTGATTGAGTTTGACCGCAATGAAAAACGCATTGTAGTATCTCATACCCGCATTTGGGAGCAGGTAAAAGTGGAAGAGGCTGAAACTGCTAAGAAAGAAGTAAGGGCAGAAGCTGAAAGCACAAGAAAGGCTGTTAAGAACGTACAGACTAAAGTAGAAAAATCTACTTTGGGTGATTTGGGTGTGCTGGCTGAATTGAAGAAAAAGATGGAAGGTGGCAGCGATGATACAGCTCCAGCTGCCGAAGAAACAAAGCCTGAATAAGTACAGTTTATTTGGTTTAATAATCAAATCCTCTCGTTTCAAACGAGAGGATTTTTTTTATACGATCAACCTGCTTTAAACCCCTCATGGGGAATTTAGAAAATCTCTTTATGGAGATTGTAGAACTATCTACCCATTATTATCCTGTTTTGTAGAATTATGTACCTGTTTAACGTTGTTATAATCTTTTTGAGGGAGTCTTTTTCTGGTACGCTTTTCGGTAATTCTTGTTATCCCCCCTACGAAAAAAACAAATCCCGTTTCTTGTGAAAGTGCCAGCTAAAAGTCTGGAAAAAATTTTTAGAGCATTTTTAATCTTTTTAAAATTAAACGTTATGAAAACAGTTTTACGATCACTCTTGTTTATCGCCCTTGTTGCGTTTAGCGCCGGAAAGCTACGTGCTCAATGTACGGTTTCTGATATTTTTATTCAGAATATACGAAATGTTGTTCCGGGTACTGGCACCTGCACAGTAACTTTTGATGCCACCTTTAATATTGCAAATAATGGGGGGAATAAATATATTTTTATTCATGCCTGGCTACAAAGTGAGTATCCAGATTATTTTCAGTGTGTAAATGGCAATCCCACACTTAATGGTTCAATCGCTGCTCCTGACGCGGGTGATCTTGGTAATTCTTTTTTTAATATTGGTATAGATAACAATGGTCCTATCCCCACCATTTTAACCGTTTATCCGCCTGATCCTTCAGTTACTTTAACTACTGTAAATTCAATAACAAGAGTAGTATTACCTGATGGTTCAGCTAACATCACCCTGATAGGTGTAACTACGACAGTGTCTGTACCTTGTGGTACGCCTGTTGTTATAGTAGCTGACCTTTGGTCAAGTCAGTCCTCTAATGCGCAAAGAGCCCATTGTGTCAATTGCGGTATTTTATCTACGGCAGGATACATATCAGTGACCGGGTTTATTTTTTGCGGTAACCCTCCAACTTATTCTGCAATAGTGACAAATAACACCGGTATTGCACTCAATGGTTATTACAGAGTATATGCTGATGTAAACCGGGATGGCTATTTTACTCCTGTTACAGATACGCTTATAAGTGGTCCGATTACATATGGCATTGTTGCGGGACCGGCTACTACTACTACTGTCGGGGGTTCGATACCGGTTGCAAATCTTGGCCAGAATATATTCCTGGTGTTCACTCAAACAACTGGCACAGGAACTGGTGCTTCGAGAGTTATTTTATTACGTTCACCATTGTGTAGCCCTTTGCCAGTTAGCTTTACCTCATTTACAGCAAAAAGAATCAACAGGTCAAATGTGACATTAAGATGGGAAACAGCTACCGAAACAAATAACAGTGGTTTTGGATTGCAAAGAAATATTGGGAATAACGTCTGGGAGACGATAGCCTTTATCAGATCACAGGCACTCGGTGGAAATAGCAGTTCAATGCAGGTGTATACATATAATGATTTGAATGCAAGCAAGGATATAAGTCAATACCGAATTCAGCAGGTAGATATTGATGGAAGAAGCAAGCTCAGTGATATTCGTACTGTACGGGGTGACGGGCAAAAAGGAAGGACACTAATATATCCTAACCCAAGTCAGGATGGAAGAGTGAATGTGGTATTTGAAGACAGAGAAGTCAACCGGGCTGTAACGCTCGCCGACATCAGCGGCCGCATCATCAGGCAATGGAAAGCTATAAATGGTAATACTATCCAGATAGATAATTTGAAACCGGGAATTTATTTGCTGCGTACAATCATACCTGAAACAGGAGAAAATACGGTGGAAAAAATAGTTGTAGGAGGAATTAAATAAAAATAGGCTTTACGATATTGATTTTTTCACTTAACCTTCAAGGTAGGTTAAATAAAGGGCTCCTTTTCAGGGGTCCTTTATTACATTAAAAAAGGATGACTTTCAAAGGGGTTTATTATATTACAATTCATTAATTTGAGCCATCATTGCTGGCTAAATACAATACATGACTCCTATTGTCGAAAGGTTAAAGAATTTTCACCCGGTGAGGAAAATAGTCTACTTCTTTGTAGGCCTTTTTTCCTATCCAGGACTTGCCATTATCAATAAGCTGAAGATTGAAGGTACGGAGCATTTCAAGGGGCTCCCTCCCAAAAAAGTGTTGTTTGTGAGTAATCATCAAACCTATTTTGCGGATGTCATTACTTTTCTCCATATTTTTTGTGCGGTGAAATGGGGGAAGAAGAACCGGTTAGGTATTCCGTATTATTTACTGAATCCGTTTACCAGGGTCAATTATGTGGCAGCCGAAGAAACCATGAAAGGAAGTTTTATCAGCCGGCTTTTTTTACTGGCTGGAGGATTAACTGTGAGACGTACCTGGCGGGCTGAAGGAAAAGAAATTCGCAGAGGTCTGGACCCATCCGATACCCGCAAGATCACCAGGGCATTGGAAAATAACTGGGTGATCACTTTTCCGCAGGGAACCACCAAGCCTTTCGCTCCCGGAAGGAAAGGTACGGCACTGATTATCAAACAAATGAAACCTATTGTGATACCGGTGGTGATCAGGGGTTTCTGGAGGGCGTTTAACAAGAAAGGATTGAAATTCAAAAAGAAGGGATCCCTTCTCTCCATCACTTTTAAAGCACCATTAGTTATTGACTATGATGCGTCATCCGAAGACATTATGGCGCAGCTTATGGACTCCATCGAACAAAGCAAAAGGTTTATGATGAAGGGAAAACATCATTGGCAAACCACGGATAAATAAGCAGTCGTTTACTCTTTAAAAAACAGGGCTTTTAATTCCACCGCATCATCGGGTTTCATTTTTCCGCCCAGTATCAGCCGCAGCTGCCTTCTTCGTAAGGCACCATCAAACAATTTTTTCTCCTCTTCTGTTTCTACCAGGAGTTGTGGAACGGTCCGCGGTTTCCGGTTGGGATCGAGTGCAACAAATGTGTAATAAGCCTGATTGCTTTTGTATTTATATTGCTGGGTCAGGTCTTCTCCCCATACATTCAGGTGTACTTCCATCGATGAATTGAAAGTCCGGGTTATCCTGGCTTCAATATGAACCACGTTCCCGAGTTTGATGGGGTTTTCAAAAGATATATTATCAACAGAAGCCGTGACGACGGGCGCATTACAATGCTTTTGCGCTGCTATGGCTGCAGCAATATCCATCCAGTACATTAATCGTCCACCCATCAGGTTGCCAAATACATTGGTATCGTTGGGTAACACCAGCTCGGTCATGATTGTCAGGCTTTCCGCTGATTTTTTAGAATTCATAGTCGCCATTTGCGCAAAGATAGGCAAGGAGGGGCAGCCATTCTGGCGATGAGAGGAATTGATTTTCCAAAAACGTAACATACTGCCTGCGTTTGCCTGGGGTCACCGCTAAAAGACATTCTTTCCAATAAAAGGCTTTCAGTTAATTTTACAGGAAATTACGTTTGCTGTATGGATATATCTACACCTGCTATTTCGTTTGATAATACAGAGTTTGCATTTGAATACAAAACCAATGAGCAACTGAAGAAGGCCAGCTTTCTTTTTTCTATGATGGCTAAACCCTGGCTGGTCAGTATGGGAACCCGCATTGCGCCCTGGTCCATCAAGGCCGGGCTGCCCGTAAAAGGAATTATCCGTAGTACGATTTTTGCCCAGTTTGTAGGAGGTGAGACCCTGGAGCAAACTGCCGTGGTGGCAAGCAAGATGGGAACGTACAATGTTCAGGTGATACTCGATTATGGTGTGGAAGGAGGAGATGACGGGGAACTCGGGTTTGACAATTCTACGGACGAATTTATCCGGGTGATCAACTATTCAGCCACGCAGCCCAATATTCCTTTTATGAGTATTAAAGTAACGGGTCTTGCCCGCTTTGCTTTATTGGAAAAACTGGACACGATGATGCACCAGGCGGAAGGTACGCTGATGAAACGTTTTTTGAAATCAATAGATGACCTGAATGCAGCAGAAAAAGAAGAGTGGCACCGGGTCCGTCACCGGATGATGCGGATCTGCGAAATAGCGGCAGAGAAAAAGGTGGGGGTGCTAATCGATGCAGAGGAAACCTGGATACAGGACCCGGTTGATGCGCTTACGATCCTGATGATGGATACGTTTAATAAAAATCGTTGTGTTGTTTACAATACCATTCAGCATTACCGGCACGACAGGCTTCAGTTCCTGAAAGATTCTTATGAAGCAGCCAGGGAAAGAAATTTTATTTTAGGTGCCAAACTGGTGCGGGGCGCTTATATGGAGAAGGAAAGAAAAAGGGCTGCGGAGAAGGGTTATCCCTCCCCGATACAACAGGATAAGGAAAGTACTGACAGGGATTATAATGCTGGAATAGAATTTTGTATTCAGCACCTCGACAGGATCGGACTGATCGTTGCTTCACATAATGAGTACAGTAATCTCTACGCTACCCAGCTGTTACAACAAAAAGGACTATCATTAAATCATCCGCATATACACTGGAGCCAGCTCTATGGGATGAGTGATAATATCACGTTCAACCTCGCCCATGCCGGTTGTTCCGTGAGCAAGTACCTGCCCTTTGGTCCGATAAAAGATGTAGTGCCTTACCTGATGCGGCGGGCCCAGGAAAATACATCGGTAAAAGGGCAGACCGGCCGGGAATTGGCTCTGATCAAAAAGGAATTGGAGCGACGAAAAGGATAAAGGCAAAACTCCTTCACGTAAAAACTGCAAGCTGTTCCATTTCACAGCTTCTATACACTAAAGCAGGGCCTCGTCTATAGTGGGATTGTAAATGCTAAACCCGATAGTCCCGATTACTATCAGGATCGGTTCATACAAAGTGCAGAATGGATTTTTTGGCGAACTGATAACTTGGTACGGTAACCGGATATTTTATTTTTCTTTTGTTGGCTGGCTGTCTTTTACCAGGGCCAATTGAGTTGCAGGTATCAGCAGCAAGAGGGTATATTTCTCACCAGAATTTTATTTTATCAAACATTTTTGAAAAGTTTTGGTAAGCGAGGGCAAAAAAACATACACCTACTGACTGCTATTCTCCTCCCAGGCTTCATGAATGGCCAGTTTAAATAGTTTATCAAGCTTTGCTGTGTCCGGTTGGTCATATTGTTCCAACGATTGTATATATTCATTGTAAAACTCAATTTTTTGTTCAACGAAGTCGTTCAGGATTTGAATTTTGGGTTCTTCATTCAATTCTTCACCTGCCATTTTTCGGGTTAGTAAGTTTTGGATTGCTGTCTTAATAGGTTGGTCTGTAACCTGGCTGTCCAAAAGTTTATGGAATTCCATGGGGACCATTGTATTGGTTTGTTTAATCCAGTCGCAGGCAAGTATAGGCCGTAAAACATAAAAGTATTTTTTTACTCTCACATTTTCCTTCTGTAAATATGTTTTGTAATTACCTTCTGCCATATGCAGGTAATGATGAAGACAGGATTTTGGATTGAAATATTCCTTTGTCAGGTCACGTAGTTTGTCTGCTGTAGAAGATTGCTGCAGGTAAACGATTGGACTTCTTAACCATTCTAACATGGGTGGATTTGATTTTCTAAAAAGGCGTAATGCTTTTTTTAGTTCCCAGCCGGCAAGGTCGATATCGTTAGATAAAATTTCTTCCTGGTTGTCTTTATTACTGTCAATTTTTAAATACCAGTCAGGATTATGAATGTATATATACCGTACATCCCAGTCGCTGTCAGTCGAAGCAAAACCCCAGGCACGACTTCCACTTTCAACGGCATACAAAATTTTGATGTCGTGCTGAAGTTCAAGTCTTAAAAGTTCTTTTTTTATTTCGTCTGTCATTATTTACCGTTTGTCATTATACGTTTGTCACTACCGGGCTGCGCCTGACGAAGTACCGGTATTTCCCTATTTTGCTTCTTCATATTCTTCTTTGAGTCTGGCTGGGGTGATAGTCCATATTAATTGAAAAATCAAGGCCCCAATGAAAGTCCAAAGAACATCGTTCCAGTCAAATCGTCCTTTTGTTATCGCCATTTGCAAAAACTCCCACGATAGAAGCCCTATTAGCGAAAGTATATTGGCTGTTATGTGCTTATAGTTATTCAGCCATGCATTCGGCTTGTTTTTTTTCCTAAAAATTGGAATTAAAATGACAAACAAAGCAGGTATTCCAAAAGCCGGAAAAAAATTAGGTGCAATTCCTAGCAAGTATTTAACAGTCAAATTTTCACCATCATAATTTAGTCTGATATTATCTTGTACCAATTGATAGGAGATAGTGTTCAACACAAAAATTGTGAACCAGTAATATTCAGGGTAAAATCTAATTTTCATTATTTATCGGGTCAATAGTTTCGGTCTGTTTTATAGTTGTTACTAATGTCAGTTTGTGAAATAAAAAATTACAAGCTGCTCAATAAAAATACTGAAATTTTTGCAACAATTTAAAGCTGAATCCGCTATGTGATTCTGTGAGAAAAACCTTGTGATTCGATTCCGTTATTTATCGTGACTATGGGATCGAGAGGACTAATAGCTTGTCCGTAACCAGATGCGGGATGAGGTTCTGTGAGGAGCAGATATGAAAACTCCTTGCTTAACCGATTGGACGCTTACCATTCATTTTGTTGATCATTTCAGTCATATAAGGTTGCGTATGGGTAAATTTATTTACAGTTGCTATATTGACCACATTGTCAGCACAATCCTTCAGTACCTGAATACTTTTCCTATCCATCTGTTTAAAACAGTTGTGATATAATTGTGCCGGATAAATGCTATAGCAGTATGATCATTGTAGCTCCCATACCAATCATCAACGTATCTTCAATTATGGTAACGGTACTCATGGGCAAATTGAACACTGTTCCTAAACAGGCACATTTAATAGTACGTTTGTTTACTACACTTTGCAAAACACCAATGCTGCTTATGGCCATTACAACTACGGTAATAATATTGGTTGCTAATGGTTGAAAATTGATTGCAAAGGAGATACCTAAGCCCAATTCAATAAAGGCATATACATAACCCCAGCCATTCCATTTTTTTGCCACTATATCGTACATGGCATAACTTTCTGCAAAGCCTTTAAGATCGAGCATTTTAAAGAAGGAAAAGATTAAAAAGAAACCTGCCATAAAAACCCTCATGGCTTGCATATAGCCCCCTGCCCCCCCGGGGGGAAAAGAAACTACCAGGGAGAGAGTAGTGATATAACCAAAAATCAGCAAGATGGGTTTGTAAGTGGCTAACCAGGATTTTGTTGCTGCTTCTTCAACTATAGGTGTATCTGGTACTGGTACTGGTACGGTGTCGGATAATTGATATTTTGGATAATCCTTCAAGGCTTCCTTTAAGGTGCTTGTAGCAATGTGCTTATCCATTTCAATAGTTGCTATGCCTTTTGGCAAGTCTATTGCTATGCTTTTTACATCGGTAACTTTGGATAATAAGCCTTGCACTTTTGACTGGCAGCCTGTGCAGGTCATGCCTGAAACTTTATAGGTATGTGTCATTGTTCTTTTGTTTGACATAAAGGTAAATAGTGTATCCGGGGTATCTATTGTGGAATTTTGTATAAGAGTTGTAAGATTTAGAGTTCCTCTATATTTTTTCGTTTGTGTTCTTTCAGCGACTTAAAATAACTGGGTGTAAAACCTGTAACTTTTTTGAATTGGTTGGATAAATAGGCAACGCTGCTGTAGCCTAACTGGTCAGCAATTTCGGATAATGATAATTCATCATACACAATCAATTCTTTTACTTTTTCGATGCGTTGGGCTATAAAATATTTTTCAATGGTTGTGCCAGCTACATCTGAAAAAAGCTTGCTTAAATAACTATAGTCCTGGTGTAATTGAGAACTGATAAAAACAGAAAGGTTCGTTTTTATGTCCTGGTCTGAATGGTGAACCAATGTTATAATAGCACTTTTTATTTTGTCTATGGTTTGGCTTTTTTTGTCGTCTATGAGTTCAAAACCCACTGCTCTTAAAGTTGTGTCAAGTTGGAGTAATTCTTCTTTTGATAGCTTTTCTTCAATTTCCACTTCCCCCAAATTGACAGCTAAGGGGTGGAGTCCTTTATTTTCCAACTGGGCTTTTACAACCATTATGCATCTGCTGCAAACCATATTTTTTATGTAGAGTTTCATGTTGTCTGATAAATTTTTCCTGTTCTAAAAGCGAGTTCCAAATTTACTAAAAGGTTATGGTAATTGGTTGCGCGGAAGATGATTTGCCGTATGATCCGATTCTGATAATTACCAGAAAGATCGGATCGGGCGGTTCACAGCTTGCTCCGAATTTGATCAGGGATACGGTTCTGGGGGTGGAGGTTGAAAATTCCCGGCTTACCTGGCTAACTGCTTTATTCTGTGTTGTGATTATTGTAACTTTTGTGATTCCCATGTAGGCGAAATTTCCGGTCAGGCCAATATTTTTTGCGGCCTTTTTCCCTTTTTGGTGCCACAGTGTCAAACCCGATTTTCCAAGCGTATGGTAAATTGGAAACTGCAAGTTAGCGGTGGTTGCAGTATAGCATTTTGACCGTTCAGATTAATTACTTACATTTAACGTAAGTATCTGTAAAATGATTGTCTCTTTTGGTAATAAAGAAACGGAAAAGGTTTTGTTGGGTGAGTGGGTTAAAAAACTACCTAATGAAATTCAGGAAATTGGTCGTAGAAAACTTAGGATGCTCAATAACTCGCAAAGCATTATGGATCTGACTATACCTCCGTCAAATAAATTAGAGAAACTAAAAGGCAGTTTGAAAGATTATTATTCAATCAGAATAAACGATCAATGGCGTATTATTTTCCAATGGGGTAATGGAAATGCGGTTGGGGTTGCGATCATTGATTATCACAAAAAAAAGTTATGAAACGTTTAAAGAATATACATCCTGGCGAAGTTCTACTGGAAGAATTTTTGAAACCAATGGGATTGTCTGCCTATCGGCTCTCTAAGGATATAGGTATCCCACAATCAAGGGCATCAGCTATCATAAAAGGAAACAGGGCTATCACTGCTGATACTGCATTAAGATTATCCAAATATCTTGGGGTGTCTGCAAAATTTTGGCTTGGGCTGCAAGATGATTTTGATATCGAAGAAGGGTCTCGCCAGCTGAAAACAACACTCAGCTCTATACAAAAATTCCAGGGCAATGCCGCCTGATGACAGTCTGTGAAAAGACTATCCGAAATTGTTCAATAAAAATACTGAAATCTTTGCAACAAGTAAAAGGCAGTATCCGCTATATGTGTCTGCGGAAAAGCCGTATGATCCGATCCTGATAATTAACAGAAAGATCGGATCGGGCGGTTTACAGCTTGCTCCGAATTTGATACGGGATAAGGTTCTGGGGGAGGAGGGGGTGAAAATTCCCGGCTTACCTGATTTTGTGCCGTTACTTATCAGTTTTCTAGGGTGCTATTTTTTATTTAATATAGCGGGATAAACAAAATCGTAGTACAGATCCCATGAACTTTTTCTCAGGTTAGTTCGATCATAGTTGCCGGCTGTAGTTACCAGCACAAGATTATTTTGCCTGTCAATTACAATGATTTGTCCTCCATTTCCCTGAGCCTGTCCATAATTAACGAGGCGGCCGTTGATGTGGTCAGCATAGATCCAAAACTGATTACTATATCCAATTGAAAGCAGGGAATCGCCAAATGGAGTGGAGATCTGTGGTTTTAACGATTGTGTCACAAGATTTTTTGGAATAATTTGTTTCCCGTTCCATTTTCCATTTTTTAAATATAGTAGCCCGAACTTCAGCAGGTCTCTTGAACGCATCCGCAGTCCAGCCCAGGCACTGATTAATCCGTTCTTTTCAACGGTCCACTGATAGTTCTTAATTCCCAGCGGCTGAAAAAGATATTTTGATGTAAACTTTTCAATGTTAATACCGGAAGCTCTTTCCACTATTGCAGCCAGCAGCTGTGTATATCCGCTGCTATACACGAATTTTTCACCGGGTCTGTGTACCATTCTCTGACGTAAAATGAAATCGTATGCATCACCGATCGTTCCTTTCTTCAAAGAGTCATTATAAGCGTGTTCTTCGTCCCAAAATAGCCCCGCATTCATATTCAAAAGGTGCTCGATGGTAATCAATTGCTTCATTCCTGTGTCATATTTGGCATATTCAGGAAAAAAATCGAACAACCGCTGTTGTAAAGATTTGATCTTTCCCTGTGAAAGTGCAATCATCAACGCAGCACTGGTAAAACTCTTGGAGATGCTGCGAACGTCATGCAGGCTGTCGTAATGGTGCGGCACAGTGCCCACATTACCTATCATCCGCACTTCATCAACACCCGGCCAATACTGTTCGTAAACCAATTTGTCATCCTTAAAAATTAGCACACTGTGAACGTTTGTATAATTACCATGCGTAATGGAATCGGTGAGCGCCTCAATAATTTGTAAATTCAATGCCGCTTTATTTAGCCAGCCTGTTTTAATTCCATCATTAGGTTGCAGGGGTTTTGTATTCCTGTATGAAAGCGATTGTTGAGCGAAGGTCATATTAACCGTCGTAATTAATGCTATGGCAATAATGATTTTTTGCATATTTAATGACAATTAATTTTAGCGCTTTGTGTTCGGCGGGCATTTGGAAAACGCCCAACCCGGAACTGAAGCCGATTAAAGAACTGTGTCGGCCTAAAAAATTGAAAAACGGTTTCCGTCTGCCCTCTTTTTGGCAAACCACCTGTGGGCGCAACCGTTTATTTTTGTTCGGGAAGTTCAAGACGATAATCAATTGCATGAGCTGCCTCAATTTTCCATTTACCATCTTCAATGACATAAATGTCTACCCAGCTTATATGCTCATATTCTATAGCAGCCGTATTAACATTTTTGTTTGTGATATGATTCAAATAGCTTAAAACTCCAGTGTCTCCGAAAAATTGGAGTGTAACATTATCGTACTTTACAGAAGTGATTTTCCATTCATCAGGCGTAGTCCTGTTTTTTATATAGTCTGCTCTGTTAAAAAATTTGTCACTTCCTTTAAATGTAAAATTCTTACTTAGGATTGAATCGAATTCTAGGGGATTTAAGGATTGCATGGCTAAAGGCCATTTTCTCTTTACTTTTAGAATTTCCTTTGCATGATTTCTGCGTTCTTTTTGCTGGTTGCTGACCAAAGTGTATTTTGAAATGTCTACCGATGGAGTTGAGTTGTCTTCCACAATAACTGTGGCCGAGTAATTATTTGCTGATTTCTTATTAGATTTCTTATCAGTTTTCCGTTCCTCCTTGCAAGAGAAGGCGATAACCAAAGTAGTAAGCAGTATGAATATTGTCTTTTTCATTTTATAAATGAGTTTCTGGTTGTGCCCAAACCGCCCTGTTATCGGCAGGCGTAGTATGTAAGTCCCTCCCCCAAATCCTACACTAGAAAATTAAACAATATTGTTTAATTTTAATTACTTTATCAATGCTGATGGTGCGTACTGCCATAATGCTCCATTAAAAGATCACGGCCGAAATCGCCATAAAAATCACGCCATACAGAATGAATATGGTTGGCGTTGTTCTGAGCATTGTCCAGTTCAATTAAAAAGTTCTTCCCTTGTATGCGGTAATAATGTGGTTTACCGGGTTCATCTGAACCTGCCCATCCGAATTGCAGTTCATTCATATCTTCTTCGTTAATCTTTTTTCTCCTTTTGTCAGCCAGAATAGGAGGGAGATTAGAAAGGTAAACATCAATCAGTTTATTCAATTGCTTTTTCTGCTCAGCACTCATTTCCTTTACATACATGCCTGCCGGCTCCAGCGGTGATACTTGTGATGTATTGAATGTGACTATTTCATTCAGTGATTCTTTACTGAAAATGACTTTCTGTTTTTGCTGGTCGGAGAACAGTTTCATTAATGCATAGCCTTCGTCTTCTTCATTCTTAAGAGCTCTGAACCCTTTGTAGGGGCCTTCACGGATTTCTGCAGGATTAGAGCCCATGAATAAGGGTGCAAAGCATATTTCATTTTTTACAACAGTAAAATTCAATGAGAGATGATGTCCTTCAAATTTCCAGCTCCAGGCTGTGTCTTTACCGGGCATTCCGAAAAATGCGACAACATACAATCCTTCATCGCGACGGTCACTTTTTTCTAAATCCCGCAATACATTTTCCAACCCTATAATGTTTTTTACTTTGGTCATTCCCTCATCACTTAAAAAATCATTCAGCAGAACAAAAAGTTTTATTTTTTGCAGGGAGTCTATCTCTTTCAGCTTTAAGCCCATCCGGGGGACGGTTGCAGGTGGTAAAAAGACAAACTTATTTCGTCCTGTGTCGCTGACCGGGAATAATGCCTTTGCTTTTTGTGAGTCATTCAATGAATTAATAAATGCAGCAGCTTTATCTCCTTTGCCTGGGTCAGCAGCAAACGAGCAGGCAGTGCTTGCCAATAATAAAGAAAGAAGCAGGGGTTTGATCTTATTCATAATGCATGTGGATGGTGGAAAAATTATTTAAGGCAACGGGCGTGCATTTGCGACGTTAGGGAATTTGATGCTGGTACTGTCCGGCCGCAAAGCACAATTAAAGAAACGAAATATTATTTAAAGCAAAAACAGAATTAATGAACGGTCTATCCCATAGCCGATGTACAATAGAGATAAAGTGTTGATGTTACCTGGTCAAGCCCCAATGTGCGTAAATGCAATGTGTGTGTCCAGCGAAGCTGCCTTTGCAATGAGAGTCGGTCTTTCGATGGGAGAAGAGGAGTAACTTTCATCCGCCGCGGCGGATTGTATGCTGCGTTGCTCTAAGGAGCAGGGTGGTGCACACATTCGTTTTGCTCAGTACAGGCTGTGCAACAGGTGCGTCTGTAAGAGCCGGTCCGCCGCGGCGGAGAAGCGGCTGTGAGGTCTCGATAATTGTTACTGATGCAAAAAGAAACGATACACGACCTGTCCCGATTCTCGGGATGATTTTTTGATTCAAGTTCACTTTCGTTATTGGTTGCCAGTCCGCAGGATGCTGTGCAAAGAGTGAGCTGCATCCGGGATAAAGCCGCCGGGACTTGCAGACAGGCGCAAAGGCGGAACCCGATAGCTATCGGGTGGAGAACCTGCTGCGGTTAAATATGCCAACTTTAGGTAAAGTCGTTTGAAGCATTGCACGCCAGAACGTATAAACTGGCATAGAGTGACTCCATAAAATGGACTGGCTGAACAAGTGTCATTCTATAACCTTTACAATTATTTACAATGCGATTTAATTTATGATTGAGTATTCTTGTTAAAATAATTATTGCTATCGGAATTTCCGGAATGATAGAAAAGGCCAAAAGGAAGTTTTGGTCAGCGGCGTAAGGTGGCAATGTGTGGCAGAAAAAGACCTGGAGTTGCGAAATAGTTTTGGGTTACAAGTGCTTCAGATATTGGCTATTCAGGTTAAGTATTTTTTTTACGAAGCAATGGGTTTATACAATTGCCTTACTATTCAGTTCCAATATCCCTTTTAAAATTTTTGTTGATTTTTTTTCTGAGTTCACTAAATCATCAAGGGTAATTTTATCGAGTAACTGGTCAACAGTAAATTGAATCATTTGCCAGAGGGAACGTGTAGAACAATCTACGGAATGGGTGCAAAGTTTTAACGTACCTGTATGAAGCCCGCAAAATTCCTTATCAAACAATGATCCTCCCAATGGTTTCAGCACTTTATTGATAATAATTTTATTTGCGGGCTTGGCTAATAAATATCCTCCTTTGTAACCGGGAGTGCTGTTAATAAATCCTGCCATCCTCAGAATCCGGGTAAGCTTAGCCACATAATGAGTGCTCAGACCTTCCGCTTCACTTAATTGCGGAATGCTCATTCCTTCTTCAGAATGGCAACCAGCAATACGTATCAGTATTCTCAAACCATATTCTTCTTGTGCAGTAATTTTCATATAACCAATTATGTGTTCAAAGATTCAATATTAATCCGGAGTTTTACTGCTATATAATTTTTAGCTTATCAATTTCTTCGGGCAAATTTCTTTTACTGCAAACCTTATCGTAAACAGCGGATAATTCCTGTGCAATTTCAACGGCACTGTTTCCTTCAATCATATAACGGTGCAGGATATGTATTAACTGACCGTTTTTAAATACAGCAATATTAGGAGAAGTTGCTGTTAAGCCCGGCAGATATTTCTCTCTAAAATGCGTAACTGCTTCCTTTTCCATGCCTGCAAACAAAGTTACATATTCATCTGGTATTAGTTCATTTGCCATAGATAATATTACACCGGGTCTGGCCTTGCCGGCAGCGCATCCACAAACAGAATTTAATATTAAGAGTGTAGTTTTATCATTCTGGATGTTTAATGCAGCATCTACATCTGCTACGGTAAGCAATTCCTTAAAACCTACCGCTGTTAACTCTTCCCTGAAAGGTTTAGCAACCTCAGGTGAATAGGAAGGTGCGCTATTGCTCATCAAACTTTTTATACTTATTAGTGGCATAATATTTTTATATTGGTTATAACATTCCTAATTCTAATTGAGCTACCTCAGACATCATGCTTCTATCCCACGCAGGTTTCCATGTTACAGCAACATGAACATCATTTACTCCTTCAATTTGTCTTACTTTCTGATCTACTTCTATTGGCAGGGATTGCGCAGCCGGACAACCCGGTGCAGTTAACGTCATTACGATCTGTACATTATTGATGGGCAAAATATTTACTTCATAAATCAATCCCAGCTCAAAAATATCAACAGGTATTTCAGGATCGTAGATGGTTTGCAAACACTCGTATACTTTTTCTTTTAATGCATCTGTATTCATGACTGTTTTATTAAAGTTTCGTTTTTTATTTTATATGCCAGTGCATAATTTTTCATTTGCTTCAGCATTGCCAGTAAACCATTAGACCGGGTCTGTGCCAAATGTGTGGTCATACCGATCTCCCTGATAAAATCTAATTTAGCTTCTATTATTTCATCGGGAGTGTTACCTGACAATACTCTTATTAGCATACTGATTAATCCTTTTACAATCATCGCATCGCTTTCTGCCTTATAAAAAACCTTGCCATCTTTATAGTCTGCCACCAAATATACCGTTGACTGGCAACCCCTGACCCTGTTTTCATCAATCTTATATTCATCTTCCAGCGGCTGTAATTTTTTACCCAGGTCAATGATGTATTCATATTTATCATCCCAGGAATCGAATAATAAAAAATCTTCCACTATTTCTTTTTCTATCCCTTCAATTGTTTTATGATCATTCATTTGTTATTCTTTTTTTAAGTAGGCCCTATTTACAGTGACCTTTTACTTACCAGAAAAAAGTCTAAAAAAACAAGGCATATTTATGATAACATTTTAATTGCTTTTTGTAAACCCAATACCAGTTCATCTATTTCTTCTTTTGTATTATAAACAGCAAATGAAGCCCTCACTGTACCTGCAATACCAAAACGGTTCATCAAAGGTTGTGTGCAATGATAACCTGTTCTTACAGCTATACCCCAGTTGTCTAATAAAGTTCCTATATCCTGCGGATGAAGCTCATCAATTACAAATGAAACAACACTTATTTTTTCTCTTGCCTTCCCAATTATTTTCAAGCCCGGTATAAGTTCTAATTGTATTGTTGCATAAGCCAATAATTCTTTTTCATGCCGGCTCATCTTTTCTTTTCCGGTTTGATGAATGAAATCCAACGCAGTTTTAAATGCAATCGTATCTGCAATATTGGGAGTGCCGGCTTCAAATTTATAGGGCAGCTCATTGTAGGTTGTTTTTTCAAACGTTACTTCTTTAATCATCTCTCCACCACCCTGAAAAGGAGGCATACTTTCCAGTAAATGTTTTTTGCCATACAATATGCCAATACCTGTTGGTCCGTATAATTTATGAGCGGAAAAAGCAAAAAAATCACAATCCATTTCCTGCACATCTATATCAAGATGAACGGCTGATTGTGCCCCATCTACAAATACTATGGCATCGGTTTTATGAGCTGCATCAATAATTTGCTTAACTGGATTAATAGTTCCAAGCGAATTAGATACATGTACGATGGAAACTAATTTTGTTTTATCACTTAATAACTTTTCATATTCATCCATCAATAATTCACCTTCATCGCTGATAGGAATTATCTTTAAAGTGGCTCCATTTTGTTCACATAAAATTTGCCAGGGAACAATATTGGAATGATGCTCCATAACAGAAATAAGAATCTCATCGCCTGCTTTTATATTTTGCCTGCCCCAGGTGTAAGCAACCAGGTTTATTCCTTCTGTAGTTCCCCTGGTGAAAATGATTTGTTCTCTTAATTCAGCATTTATGAATTGCTGCACCGCATCACGGGTGTTTTCAAATGCCAATGTAGCCTCTTCTGCCAGGGTATGAATACCCCGATGAATATTTGCATTGTAATTGGAATAATAATTTACCAATGCATCAATCACCATTTGTGGTTTTTGAGAAGTGGCTGCATTGTCAAGATAAATTAATGGCTTGCCCTTCACTTCCCGGTTCAAAACAGGAAATTGTTTTCTGATGGAATAAGCATCCAATTTTTTTTCCATGGTAACGGTTTCTATCATGCTATATTAAATTCTAAACGTTCTGAAATCAACTGTTCAACATACATACGGATAGGTTCCAGCTTTATGTGTTCCAGTATATCAATTGCAAATGCATGAACCAATAAAGACTTTGCTTTTTTTTCAGGGATACCTCTTGACTGTAAATAAAACAGACCTTCTTCATTTAACCTGCCCACTGTACAACCATGGGAACATTTTACATCGTCTGCAAAAATTTCTAATTGAGGTTTGGCATTCACAATGGCCGAGTTTGAAAGCAAAACATTTTTGTTGGATTGATAAGCATTTGTTTTTTGCGCATTGGGCTGAACAAATATTTTCCCATTAAACACAGCACTTGCATTATCATTCAAAATACCTTTATACAATTGGTTGCTTAGACAATCGGGTTTTACATTGTCCACCAGCGTATGATTATCAATATGCGATTGCCCGGTTGGAAAATACAAGCCATATAAATGCGCTTCGCAATGCGCTGCTTCTAAAACTACATTCAGGTTATTGCGAACAATGCCGCCATTCAATGATATCAGCACTGTATGTATATAACTTTTACCTACCTGACGAAAATGTGTGGAGCTTACCTGATTGGTATGAGGGGCATCGTTTTGAATTTTGAAATATTCAACCATTGCATCTTTTTCCACTATTATTTCCATTACCTGGTTAGTAAAACTTTCTCCCAATCCAATGCTGGTGTAAGTTTCTACTATTTGCACTTGCGCATGCTCACTGATGTGTACCAGGCTGCGGGGCTGAGAGAAAATATTGGTCGATCTGGCATCTGTAATATTATAAATGTAAACAGGATGTTCAGTAATTTCCCCTTTTTTTATATGAATAAAAACAGCACCATGTACCAATGCCGTATTGAGTGCATTGATACCATCTTTTAAATAATTGCTGCTATGCCCCAGGTTCTTTGCTACAATATCTTTATACTCATTTGTCGCCGCCTCTTCCAATGGCAACACAATTAATGCTGCAGAACGAATGACAGAAAGTGAGAAAGAGAATACACCATTTACAAAAAACAACTCATTGGCTTGCTCAGAACCAGGCAATCGAAGGGCATTTAAATCCTTTTCTGAAATGTTATCCGGCAATAAGGGGAATTCATACTCCTTATTGAACAATCCGCTGATACGGGTATATCTCCATTCTTCATGCTTCACAGTAGGAATACCCATCTTGCTGAATGCATTGAAAGCAGACTCCCGTAATGAGATAATGCCATCACTGCCATTCTCTGATGGTAATTGTTCAAAACTTTTTTTAAAATATTCAATTATGTTCATGCTCTCTAATTTTTTAATTCAGACTTATGCTTATTGCTCAACAGCAATTTCATTTTTAATAAAGTCATATCCTTTTTCTTCCAGTTCCAATGCAAGCTCTTTAGTACCTGATTTTACAATACGGCCATTGTACAATACATGCACAAAATCTGGTACAACATAATCAAGAAGGCGTTGATAATGCGTAACCACCAAAACGGCATTGTCTTGATTGCGAAATTTATTTACACCATTAGCTACGATGCGGATAGCATCAATATCCAAACCCGAATCGGGTTCATCCAGCACAGCCAGCCTGGGCTGAAGCATCGCCATCTGAAAAATTTCATTGCGTTTTTTTTCACCGCCAGAAAACCCTTCATTCAGAGAACGACTCAATAAAGATTTTTCAATGTCCATCAGCGCCATTTTTTCTTTCATCAACTTAAGAAAAGCAACTCCATCCAATGGCTCTTGGCCACGGTATTTGCGGATTTCATTTACCGAGGTTTTAATAAAATTGATTGTACTCAATCCGGCAATTTCTACCGGGTATTGAAAAGCCAGAAACAATCCTTCACCTGCTCTTTTTTCAGGTGACATATCTAACAAATCTTTTCCAAAAAAATCAACTGAACCTTCGGTTACTTTGTAATTTTCCCTACCGGTCAATACAGAGGCCAGTGTACTTTTTCCGGAGCCATTCGGGCCCATGATGACATGCACTTCACCTGGTTTTATTTCAAGGCTAATGCCGTTTAAAATCTTCTTTCCTTCAATGCCTGCGTGTAAATTCTGAATTTTCAACATGATCTATTATTTAAAATGATTCGTTTATCTTTTATAAAATCGTTTGCTTTTAGTTGTTGCCTATTGCTTGTTGCCCATTTTCCATTGCTTATTGTTACCCTACACTACCTTCCAAACTAATTGCTAATAATTTTTGAGCTTCCACAGCAAATTCCATCGGCAACTGGTTCATCACTTCTTTTGCAAATCCATTTACAATTAATGCAACCGCTGTTTCGGTATCAATTCCTCTTTGGTTGCAATAGAAGATTTGTTCTTCACCAATTTTTGAAGTAGTGGCTTCATGTTCTACCACCGCCGAATTATTCTTTACTTCGATGTAAGGAAAAGTATGGGCTCCACATTTATCGCCCAATAAAAGAGAATCGCATTGAGAATAATTGCGGGCATTGGCTGCGTTTTTACCCACATGCACCAAACCTCTGTAACTATTATTACTGAAACCTGCGGAGATACCTTTTGATACAATGCGGCTCTTTGTGTTTTTCCCCAGGTGCAACATTTTTGTGCCGGTATCTGCTTGCTGGTAATTGTTGGTAACCGCTACAGAATAAAATTCTCCTACAGAATTATCTCCTTTCAAAATAACACTCGGATATTTCCAGGTAATTGCTGAACCTGTTTCTACCTGTGTCCATGAGATTTTAGAATTATTTCCCTTACAAATTCCCCGCTTGGTTACAAAATTGTAGATACCACCCTTTCCTTCTTTATCACCGGGATACCAGTTCTGTACGGTTGAATATTTTATCTCTGCATCGTCCAGTGCAATTAATTCCACTACGGCAGCATGCAATTGGTTTTCATCCCTCATCGGTGCTGTACAACCTTCGAGGTAACTTACATAACTTCCTTCTTCTGCTATAATAAGTGTTCTTTCAAACTGCCCGGTGTTTTCTGCATTGATACGGAAATAAGTGGATAATTCCATTGGGCAGCGAACGCCTTTTGGTATATAACAGAATGAACCATCGCTAAATACAGCCGAGTTGAGCGCAGCAAAATAATTATCGGTGATGGGAACGACGGAGCTTAAATATTTTTTTACCAGTTCCGGATGTTCTTGTATTGCTTCACTCATAGAGCAAAAGATAATGCCAAGCTCTGCCAATTGTTCTTTAAAGGAAGTGCCGACAGACACACTATCAACCACGATATCTACTGCAACACCTGAAAGACGTTTTTGCTCGTTTAGTGAAATGCCCAGCTTATCAAAAGTTCTTTTTAATTCAGGGTCAATTTCATCCAGGTTATTAGGATTTACTTTTTGTTTAGGTGCAGAATAATAAATAATATCCTGATACTTAATGGCAGGATATTTTATATTGGCCCATTTTGGTGCTGCTCCCTCAAGTCTGCACCAATGACGATACGCTTTTAGTCTCCATTCCAGCATCCACAGCGGTTCCTTTTTTTTGGCAGAAATAAATCGGATCGTATCCTCATTCAATCCCTTAGGTGCCTCATCTGCTTCAATATCGGTTACAAAGCCATACTTATATTCACTGAAAATAGTTCTTTCAATCGTAGTACGGTCATCGTCAACTATATTTTTTTCGAGTTTATCTGTTTCTGAATTCATAAAGCAAAGCTAACCAAAAAAATCTATTTATACAAAAAAGTATAAATAGTGGCTTTGATATAATAAAACTGTATAAAACATTGCTAGAAGTAAGAGGAGAAGAAACTGTAAATGCTGCTATTCCCGATTGAATGCAACAATATTGGACAATTTATAGAATTGAGAATCAACCAAAAGCAAATGGGACTTATTAATAATCTGTCAACATATTTAAGGACTATACAATACGTAATAAAGCCGCGGGGACATTACAGACAGGCGCAAAGGCGGATCTGAAGAACCTGTACTGGTTGAGTATGCTGAATAGGTAAAATCGTTTGAAGGATTACCAGAATGTACGAAAAGCATTGAGGTAGAATCATCAAGCAGAGCACCCGTAAGATGTAATACAGCTTCACAAACCAGGCACAGGGACGGATGTACACGTAGTAGTGATGATAGCTTATGAAAGTAAGCAGTGGCGAAGGGGTACACAAGATGCAAAAATTGGTAAACACAAAACAACCGCAAGGGATGATTAAAATGTTTATCCAAACAATTGGCAAGCGAAAGTTTACTAATTGGTCGAGGCATCTTGAAGAGCCGTATGAATCGAGAGGTTCACAGCTTGTCCCGAACCTGATTTGGGATACGGTTCTGTGTGGAGCAGGGGGCGAAAATCCCCTTGCTTACTCGACTGTAGGCAGGGCTGAGCAAATACTTCAATCTGCTTTAATCAACACTCTCTTCTTTTTTTTATTGTCGCCAATAATTAAAGTATCTCCCTTTAGAATAAATTGTCTGGGTTGTTCAGTATCAATATACCAAGGTACTGAACCTCCTTTTACATGGTGAGTTACAATAGATTTTTTCCAGTCGATTGAATAGGTGCCAAAATATCCAAATGAATAATTCTCTATAAAATTATAGCAACTTATAGAAATTTTTTTTACAGAGTCCTCCGTAAGTAGCAATGGATTGTCAGTCGATATGTTCAAATTGACAATGTTTGTTGAGGTATAGGTAAAGTAACCCCTTGGATTTTTGCCATAAGGGTATGTCCATTTATGAGTTAAGGTATCGAGATCTGTGTATTCAATAAGTCTCCAGGTTCCAACTAATTTATTAGTCTGCCTAACCGTTTTTCCTTTATTAACGTTATTGCTTTTTTGTCCATATGAGTTTTGAAAAAAGAAAAGTGTCCAAATTATTATTAGAGCTACCCGTATTTTCCTCATAATATTTGGTATTTCGTTTTGCCTTGCCTACAACAACACATAAATATACGCCGTTCACCCAAATTTTTGAAATCAAACCCTATTGAAAATGAACGACATAGTTTTAGGCTTTTTGTATTTCATACGGTGTCAATGGCCAACCTATTGATTTTAATCTTCTGGAAAAGTTCATCCAGCAGTCTATACTTTTTACAGAAAATTTTGACTGTTCCAATTCACAGGTTCCCCACAACTCGCAGCTCATAACTCACTGCTAGCGGCTTTCTTCCTACCTTGCAGCCATGCAACAATACCTTTCCCTGCTTCAGCATATTTTGGATACCGGCGTTCATAAAACTGACCGTACCGGCACAGGTACACAAAGTATTTTTGGTCATCAATTGCGGTTTGATCTGCAAAAGGGATTTCCCCTCGTTACCACCAAAAAAGTGCACATGAAAAGTATTATTCATGAGTTGCTATGGTTCTTAAAAGGGGAGACCAATATCGCCTACCTGAAAGAGAACGGCGTAAAGATCTGGGATGAATGGGCGGATGAAAACGGCGAACTGGGCCCGGTGTATGGAAAACAATGGCGGAGCTGGTCCGCAGGATCCGGTGGAGAAGGGAAAGATGGGAAAACAATCGACCAGGTTTCCGATCTCATTACTCAACTAAAAAAGAACCCGGACAGCCGGCGTTTGATCATCAGCGCCTGGAATGTGGCTGAACTTCCGGAGATGGCCCTGATGCCCTGCCATACAATGTTCCAGTTTTATACGGCAACGGCTAACTCCCCACAGGGGGGAGGACGGAAAACCCTAAGTTGTCAATTGTACCAGCGCTCCGCCGATGTGTTTTTGGGAGTGCCCTTCAATATTGCTTCCTATGCTTTGCTTACCCTGATGATCGCACAGGTTTGTGATATGGAACCCGGTGAGTTTATTCATACGTTTGGTGATGTGCATATTTACAATAATCATATGGAACAAGTGAAACTGCAGCTGAGCCGGGATCCTTTTCCATTGCCCACTATGAAACTGAATCCGGCTGTCAACAATATTTTTGACTTTAGCTTCGCAGATTTCACACTGGAGAACTATCAGTCTCACCCGGCGATAAAAGCACCGGTGGCCGTGTAAAACCCAACCCCCCGTCTCCGCCGCGGCGGAAGACTTAGGTCAGTTGTTTACCTGGCTATTCAGACTTGTTGATAGAAATAGGTGTTTTAATTCCTACGCTGCCTATTTATAAATTACTTTTACATCAACAAGCTATTACAATCACTCTTTAGGGTGTAGGAAAACTTAAACTATAATACTCACTATGGGGTTTTCTATCTCCTTTGTTGTTGCGGCCGCCACAAATAATACCATCGGGAAAGATGGTAAAATGCCCTGGCATTTGCCCAATGATATGAAGCATTTTAAAAACGTGACCTGGGGTATGCCGGTGGTCATGGGCCGGAAAACATTTGAGTCGCTGGGAAAAGTATTACCCGGCAGAAAAAATATCGTCATCACCCGCCAGACCGGATGGAATGTACCCGGCACGGTAGCCGTTCAAAATATTGAAGATGCTTTGTTCGTTGCCAAAGCGACTGATGCAAAGGAAGTAATGGTGATTGGTGGCGGAGAGATCTATAAAACATTATTCGACAAAGCCAGCCGTATCTATTTAACCAGGGTGGAAGCAGAACCGGAAGGAGATACTTTCTTTCCTGCTATACATCCAAAGGAATGGCACCTGGTAAGCCATCAGATCCATGAGGCGGATGAAAAAAATGCGTATAATTATTCTTTCCAGGTATGGGAAAGAATGTAACAGGGAAATCCCTTTCATCATTTATCCCTCATGTACTCAACCTTCCAGATAGCCCGCAAATATATTCACTACTATCTCACTGCGTCCAACGGTAAAGGCCATGGAACACATTCTCCTTTTATTTTCCAGTTTATTACACGGGTACTGAATGATAAAAAACAATACGATGAATATGCAAGGGTGGAAGGACTCAGGAAGAAATTGCTGAACAATAAAACGGTGCTGACCATACAGGATCTTGGGGCAGGTTCAGCTACCGCCGCCAGCAATAAAAGAACGATCGCTTCACTGGCATATAATGCCGCCAAGCCCAAAAAATTCGGCCAGCTTTTGTTCAGGATGGTGAAAATGTACAAGCCAAAAACCATAGTGGAATTGGGTACTTCCCTGGGAATAACCAGTGCCTATTTATCTTTGGCCGGGCCCGAAACAAAATTGCTGACCCTGGAAGGAGCTGATGAAGTGGCGGGCATAGCAGCAAAAAACTTTGAAGCACTCCATTTGCAAAATACGACTCTGGTAAAGGGCAATTTTGATGCTACATTACCTGGCGTGCTGGGTCAACTTTCTTCCGTGGATTTTGTTTTTATCGACGGGAATCACCGGCAGGAGCCTACCGAACGATATTTCCGGGATTTGTTACCGAAAATAAAGAATGAATCTATACTGGTTTTTGATGATATCCATTGGAGCCCGGAGATGGAGCAGGCCTGGGAGACCATCAAAGCAGACCCTGCGGTTCGCTGTACGGTAGACCTTTTTTTTATCGGGATCGTATTTTTTAAGGAAGAGCTCTATGAAAAACAGCATTTCATCATCCGATTTTAAATATTAACTATCTTCAAACCCTAACCTGCCGCATAAAAAGGCAGTTACAAAACTGAATTATACCGTATGACTATCGGATTGCTCAAGGAACCCGCCCACGAAACAAGAGTGTCGCTTTTAGCAGAAGCGGTCGCTACCTTCACGAAGAAAGGCATTACTGTAATGGTAGAAAATGGAGCGGGTGCAACTGCTTTTTGTAATAATGCAGATTATGAAAAAGCAGGCGCAGCAATTAACAGTCGAAGTGAAGTACTGGCCGCAGCAGATATTATTTTAAGTATCCATCAGCCGGAGCCGGCGGAAATAGCCAGCCTGAAATCCAAAATAGCGATCGGTGTTTTTCAACCGTTGTTTAGTACAGATATGATGAAGCAATGGGCTACTGCTGGTATCACTAGTTTTTCACTTGATATGTTGCCGCGTACTACCCGGGCACAGGCCATGGATGTATTGAGTTCGCAGGCCAATATCGCCGGGTATAAAGCGGTGTTGACAGCTGCCAATTTATATAGCCGGTATTTTCCCATGTTTATGACGGCAGCAGGAAGTATTGCTCCGGCTAAGATATTAATACTCGGCGCAGGTGTGGCCGGTTTGCAGGCAATTGCTACTGCCAAACGTTTAGGTGCGGTGATCGAAGTATTTGATACAAGACCTGCCGTAAAGGAAGAAGTGATGAGTCTCGGGGCAAAATTTGTGGAAGTGGAAGGAGCGGCGGATGCCAGTAAGGCCGGCGGTTATGCAGTAGAACAGTCAGCAGATTTTTTAGAACGGCAGAAAGCAAAAATTGCAGAGAGTATTGCCAAGGCCGATATCGTTATCACCACAGCACAGATACCCGGTAAAAAAGCACCTATACTCATTACCGAAGAAATGATACAGGCTATGCGGAATGGTTCTGTCATCATTGACCTCGCCTCCGCAACGGGTGGTAATACACCGGTCACAAAAAATAATGAAACGATACAGTACTACGGGGTTACGATCGCCGGTAATTCGAGTTTACAATCGACAATGCCCAGTGATGCCAGTAAACTCTATGGTAAAAATGTATTGAATTTTTTACAACTGATCATCAGCAAAGAAGGGCAGATCAACCTGAACTGGGAAGATGACCTGGTAAAAGGAAGCTGTGTTACACATGCCGGTGAAATTGTTCATGAGCGTTTAAAATAAAAGTATGGAATCAATATTAAACTGGATAACCGTCAATCAGCAGATGATCTATATCGTTATCCTGATGATCTTTGTCGGTATTGAAGTGATCGGAAGGGTACCGAGTGTGTTGCATACACCCCTGATGAGTGGTGCAAATGCCATCCATGGGGTGGTGATCATCGGGGCGATCATTGTAATGGGCAAGGCAGAGAATGATAACTACCTCGCATTGATACTGGGATTTATTGCGGTGATCGTTGGTACGGTGAATGTGGTGGGTGGTTTTGTAGTGACGGACAGGATGCTGGAAATGTTTAAGAAGAAAAGGAAAGCCCCCTAAACCCCCAAGGGGATTGTTAGAGTCTGCGGTTAATGGATCACTTACTATTGCTCTTTAATAAATTTTTATAATACAAATCCGCTTGCCGCTCTCAGGGCTGTGAGTGGTAAGTCCCTCCATGCGGGGGGATTTAGGGAGGCTGCATTTATGGAATTCAATATACTTACACTTTGTTATCTTATCGGGTCAGTAACATTTATCCTTGGGTTAAAAATGTTATCCAATCCTGCTACGGCAAGAAAAGGAAACTTAATTGCTGCCGCAGGAATGATCATTGCTATTTTAGGCACCATCTTTCTCTATGAAGAGGGTGGACAGAAACTAGGCAACTATCCCTGGATATTTGGAGGTATTGCAGTAGGTAGCGTGATCGGTTTTTTAGCAGCCAAAAAAGTGAAGATGACGGCCATGCCGGAAATGGTGAGTATGTTCAATGGAATGGGAGGGGCCTGTGCGGCGCTGATCTCGATCGTTGAATTTAATCACCTGGCACATAGTGTTGGCTCCGACTTTTCTGACGTAAACAAAGGAATGTTGCTGATCATTTTATTGGGATTGATCATCGGATCTGTTTCTTTTGCCGGTAGTATGGTGGCCTGGGGAAAATTGAATGGCAAAGTGAAAGATTTCTCTTTTACAGGCCAGCATATTTTTAATATTGTTTTATTGCTGGTGACCGTGGGATTAGCAGCTTACCTGATAGGAGGGACACCGGCTAATGCGAATATTATTTTCTACGCCATTTTTGCCCTTTCTTTATTATATGGGGTGTTCTTCGTTTTCCCGATAGGGGGAGCGGATATGCCGGTAGTTATTTCTTTGCTCAACTCATTTACCGGTGTAGCCGCAGCCTGCGGTGGTTTTCTCTATGATAATAAAGTCATGCTCACCGGTGGTATCCTTGTAGGTGCAGCAGGTACTTTGCTCACGATATTGATGTGTAAAGCGATGAACCGTTCCCTGGCGAATGTGTTGATCGGTTCATTTGGTGGTGGTAACAAAGCCAGCGGTCCTGCCGGTTCTAAAGACCAGGGACATTATAAAGAAATAAGCCTGAGTGATTCGGCCGTTGTAATGAGTTATGCCAACCGGGTCTATATCGTTCCCGGTTATGGATTGGCGGTAGCCCAGGCCCAGCATGCCTGTCACGAATTGGAAAAATTACTGGAGAGCAAAGGTGTGGAAGTAAAATATGCCATTCACCCGGTAGCAGGACGTATGCCGGGTCATATGAATGTGTTGCTTGCTGAAGCCGATGTATCGTATGAGAAATTGCTGGAAATGGAACAGGCCAATGATGAATTTTCCACCACCGATGTGGTATTGATATTGGGGGCCAACGATGTGGTGAACCCCGCCGCCAAAACCGACCCTGCTTCTCCTATTTATGGTATGCCGATACTGGATGTGGAACTGGCCAGGAATGTGATCGTTAATAAAAGGAGTATGAAACCCGGTTATGCCGGTATAGAAAATAATCTCTTCTTCCAACCCAAAACTTCGATGCTGTTTGGTGATGCCAAGAAAGTATTGCAGGATTTGATCGGGGAGATTAAGAATTTATAGTTCATAGTTCATAGTTCGTAGTTTGTAGTTCTTAGTTCGTAGTTTGTAGTTCATAGTTTATAGTTTTGCATCGTGCAAGTTCCTGTTAAATTAATCGAATCGCTTTATGGTACAATGGGTTTCCATAAAGATGCTTTTGAAAGGGTTCATAACTCTGGTGAGCAGATCACCTCGATACGCTATAATCCTGTAAAGAACTACGAACTACAAACTTCGAACAATAAGTTTTCACCGATTCCCTGGTGCAGGAATGGATTTTACCTCGCAGCACGACCTTCTTTTACTTTTGATCCCCTTTTTCATGCCGGAACTTATTATGTACAGGAAGCCAGCAGCATGTTTATTGAACAGGCCATCCAGCAAACTGCTGATTTGTCAAAGCCGTTAAAAGTATTAGACCTCTGTGCGGCGCCGGGAGGGAAGTCTACGCATCTTCATTCATTGATTTCAAAAAATAGCCTGCTTGTTAGTAATGAAGTTATCCGTGCAAGAGCGAATGTGCTAAAAGAAAATATCATCAAATGGGGTTGTGAAAATGTACTGGTCACGAATAATGATCCGAAGGATTTTGCCCGCCTGGAAAATTATTTTGATGTGATCCTTATCGATGCGCCCTGCAGTGGAAGCGGTCTCTTCCGCCGCGACCCCGATGCTATTAATGAATGGAGTGAAAACAATGTGCAACTCTGCTCGCAGCGGCAGCAAAGGATTATTGCGGATATATGGCCCTGTCTGAAAAGGGACGGTATACTTATTTATTCCACCTGTTCCTATTCCAAAGATGAAGACGAGCATATTATGGATTGGATTACCGGGGAACTATCGGCCAGCAACTGTCGTCTTGAAATTGACAGTGACTGGGGAATTACAACAACCAGTACGGCAAATGGCAACCAGGGCTATCGTTTTTGGCCCGACCAGGTTAAAGGAGAAGGTTTTTTTCTGGCCTGTTTTCAAAAACAGGAAGGCGATACGGATTGTAGTACCCGGACAAAAAGTAAACCCGAACCGGTAACGAAGAAGGACATGGCGATGGTGCAAAACTGGGTGAAAAAAGATGAAAAGTATTTTATTAAACACCTCAATACGGTCTATGCATGGCCAGAAAAACAGGTAGCTGATTTTAGTTTTTTATTAGAACAATTACGGGTCATTTATTCAGGTGTTCTTACCGGGGAATTGATGCGGGATAAACTGGTGCCGGATCATGCATTGGCAATGAGTCAGCTGGTTGTCAAAACTATTCAACACACCGAATTGAACAGGGAGCAGGCTATCCAATACCTGCAACGAAAAGAATTTGGCATGGTGGAAAATAAAGGCTGGCAGTTGGTTACTTTTCAGCAGCACCCCCTGGGCTGGATCAATGCCCTGTCCAACAGGGTCAATAACTATTACCCAAAGGAAATGAGGATATTAAAAGACCAGTAAACGGCTGTAAAAAGTAAAAATTCCACATCTTTGCAGTATAATTTTGCCGGTATGAAGAAGTTTGTCCTTTCTTTTTTGTTGTTGATAGCTGGGATCTCTTTTGTTTTGGCCCAGAAAACGGAGCTGATGGTGAAAAGCAGCGATAAAGGTTTGTACATCGAACATAAAGTAGCTCCCAAAGAAAGTTTTTTTGCACTGAGCCGTTTGTATAATGTGAGTCCGAAATTTATTGCCTCTTACAATAAACTTGACCTGAACAAAGGCCTTTTAATAGACCAGAAGATCCGCATTCCGCTGACAGATACTAATTTCAGCCAGCAGTCGAATACGGGCACACCGGTCTATTATAAAGTGGGAGACAATGAAGGATTGATGACGGTCAGCAATAAGCACAAAAATGTATTACTGACAAACCTGCGGGCATGGAATAAATTGGCTGGCGATAATCTCAAGGAAGGAATGAAATTGATTGTGGGCTTATTGCAAACTAAGGGAATGGCTGCGGTCACCCTCACTGCCCCACCAAACACTGTTGAGCCAATCGCAAAGGTCGATAAGCTGCCAACTGTGACAGAACAGCCGCTTACAAAAGGTGAGAAGAAGGCAGAAGAAAAAGAAGCGGAAGCAGAAATAAAGGCTGAGAAAAAAGCAGCCGAAAAGGAAGAGAAAAATAAGCCTGAACCTGTTGTAGTAAAAGAAGTCGTAATCCCTGTGGTTACCGGGGAGGGTTACTTTAAAAGCCATTTTGAAAAACAAATAAGAACCAATCCCATTTCAAAAAACGAGACAGTCACCTCAGGTATTTTCAAGACCAGCAGCGGCTGGATGGATGCGAAGTATTATCTCCTGATCGATAAAGTAACTCCCGGCACTATTGTAAAAGTGATCAACCCCACTAATAATAAAGCTGTTTACGCCAAGGTTTTGGGTGAAATGAGCGGTATCCGGCAAAATGAAGGATTGAATATCCGGGTCAGCAATGCAGCAGCTTCTGTATTGGCGGTAACAGAGCAGGATAAATTTATTTTGAAAGTGAATTACTGATCCGGCCTATTTGTTACCGGCATTCCTGAAGCCCCGGAGAAACTCTTCAATGCTCATTTTCTTCTTCCCTTCGAGTTGTATTTCCAATACATGCAGGTAGCCATTGATACAAGCAAATTTCAAAAAGGATTTTCCATCTGTTTCGTATTCGCCCTCGGTATGTGCAGGAATAATAACTTCTTTTTTAGCCTGATATACTTTCAGCATTTTTTCATTCATGATCGTAAAAGCGGCAGGGTAGGGACTTAATCCACGAATAAAATTAAAAACGGTTTCTACCGGTTGGCCCCAGTTGATCCGGCAGGTGTCCGTATGTATCTTGGGTGCTGGCTGCAGGGGTTTGGATGGGGTCTTTGTTTCTTCTGCATCTACCGGCCCGGTGCTTTGTTGTAATGACTGAACGGTTTCCTGCGCAAGTTCCTGTAAACTTCCATCAGCGATTCCCTGCATTGTTTTTAATAAAAGGGCAGCGCCGATCTCTTTCATCTTGTCATGCACATCTCCCGCTGTATCGTTTTCACCAATAGGAAAGGATTGCTGCAGTAAAATATCACCGGTATCTATCTCTTGTTTTAATTTGAAAGTAGTTACACCGGTTTCTTTTTCCCCATTGATAATGGCCCAGTTGATCGGGGCGGCCCCGCGGTATTGGGGTAAGAGGGATCCATGCAGGTTAACAGAACCCATGGGGGGCATGCTCCAGACTATTTCTGGCAACATGCGGAATGCAACAATAAGTTGTAAATCGGCTTGCAATGATCTTAGTTCATCCAGGAATACAGGATCTTTTAATTTTTCCGGTTGTAAAAATTTCAGGTTCTGCTCAACGGCATATTTTTTTACGGCGCTTTGTTGTAATTGCATACCCCTGCCACCGGGTTTATCGGGTGCTGTTATTACTCCAACAATGGTACAACCTGCTTTTACCAGCGCATCTAAGGAAGCGACGGCAAATTCAGGGGTACCCATAAAGACGATCCGTAGTGAATGATAATCCTTCATTGTGCTGCGAAGGTAAAAATCAATACCCGCTATTTGGTAATGAGTCTGGGAAAAAGTGATTATTTCTTTCCGAAGACCTTGTAGATGCCACTACCCGGGAATTGGGCATCCAATAGTTGCAATAAGCGGGCTCCCTTTATACAGGAGAAATAAGCATTGTATTTTTTTGCTTTGCCTTCAATGTCTGAAAAACTCATCTGCCAGTTATTCAGCACAGCAAATTTCCCCGAAGATTTCACCTGTGCATATTTTGTATTCCCCGCCATGCCATTAACCGCCAGGAAATCCCATTTATAGGTATTGCCGGCACCAAACAGAAAGGTTTCGTTAGACTGGTTGATGTTCATGCCAGCATAATTACCAGTATATACATGATACATCTGTTGTACACCGGTGAAATCGCTGGTCCAGCTGCCTGTGAAGTCGGCGGCACCGATTGCAAACTTATTATAATTGGCCATTTGTACAAGGGGCTTCAGCAGGGCTGATTCACTATCCCAGCGGATGGATTCCGGATCAAAATTATATTGCTGTATAAAAGTATTTTTATCAGGTACAATAAACTCAATCCAACCCGTGTTGCCCTGCCGGAAAAGAAAAATGAAAACCTGCTTTTGGGTAGCATTATCTGTGGCATAACCCATACCCAGGTAAGGCCTGTCATATGTACTAATATAGGAGGTTTTATAATTTTTCAGATTACTGTACCGGGGTGCTACCAGGATGTTCCAGGCCGCAGTCGCCAATGGGTCCGGGTCAGCGGGAAATATGGTTCCATCTTTTGGGTAATGCAGCAATACTTTTATATTCCCTTTTGTTACTTCTACCCAGTCTTCCTGTACCGTACTGTTCCAGCCATCATCAAAATTGGACGTAGTAAATGTAAATCCATCCTTTTTGGCAACAACATTAGTGACCGGGGGTTTTATGGGGTTGTTAACAGGCTTTTTTACGGTGGTTGTTATCTTTTTAAAGCTGATGGATT
>JAWXCO010000014.1:0-39874 GCA_034408705.1 Bacteroidota bacterium | reverse complement strand
TTTAACGCCTGGTGCGTGAGACACGCACCAGGGCGTTAAATTACTGAAGGCCTTGCGGCATACTATTATAATGTTCCCGCCCTTAACGCCCTGGTGCGTGAGACACGCACCAGGGCGTTAAATTACTGAAGGCATTCCGGCACACTATCATAATGTTCCCGCCTGTTTATTTGACATAAAATTGTAACATGAAAGCAGCTATCTACACACAATACGGACCACCTGAAGTCGTTAAACTGCAGGAAGTCCCCAAACCAACACCCAAAGACAATGATGTGCTGATAAAAGTTCATGTCAGCACCGTTAACCGCACCGACTGCGGATTTAGAAGTGCTGAGTATTTTATTGTCCGTTTTTTTAGCGGATTGTTCAGACCAAAAAATAAAATACTTGGTAACGAGTTTGCGGGAGAAATTGAAGCTGTTGGTAAAAACGTAACATCATTTAAGCCGGGTGATAAAGTGTTTGGCTACAATGATAAAAAGTTTGGAGCCCATGCGGAATATATGATTATGAGAGAGCCTGATTCAATAACAACAATACCGGGCAACATGAATTACCAGGAAGCTGCTCCCATTTCCGAAGGCGGTCACTATGCGTTGTGCAATATCAGGGCTGCAAAAATTAAGAGTGGACAAAATATTCTCATTAACGGAGCTACCGGTGCTATCGGTTCGGCCGCGGTACAGCTGGTAAAATATTTTGGTGCGTCCGTCACTGCTGTATGCGATACTAAAAATATAAAGCTCGTTAAATCATTGGGAGCTGACATAGTAATTGATTACACCCAACAGGACTTTACAAAAACTAACGAGACATTTCATGTGGTGTTTGACACTGTGGGAAAAAGTTCTTTTGGCAAATGCAAGCCCCTTCTTACTAAAAGGGGACTTTATATCTCAACCGAACTTGGCAAAAATTCTCAAAACCCTTTCTTAGCGCTTATAACCCCATTAAGAGGAGGCAAAAAAGTATTATTCCCTATTCCTACAATCAGTAAAAAAGATGTTATCTTTTTAAAAGAACTGGTGGAGGCTGGTAAATACAGACCAGTCATTGACAGACATTACTCCTTGGAACAAATTGTGGAAGCGTATAGATATGTAGAAACAGGAATGAAAACGGGAAATGTAATTATAACGATAGCGCATACGTCGGTCTAACGAATACGCAAATTAATAAATGGGCCGCCAAAACGACTTAGTCACCCAGTTAATAACATATCTTGTCCTTAATCAAAATTTTTATTCCGCCTGCCAAAACAATTTGTGTGTTTAATGCCCGCTTCCTGCTTTGGCCAGTAGTACCATAAATAACGGTGGCCAGTATAGTACAGTTAGCCAGGTTGAAAGGACCGGCATTAAAGGTTAGCGTCTTTTCTGCCCCGCCAGATTTTCTACCTTCGTAACCAAAACTTACCTCAACTATCGTTTATGTATCAACGAATAGCTATTTCAATCGCTTTATTCTATATACAGGCTTTCCATTTCAATCCTGTACAGGGACAAGAGATAATTAAACAGGATACCGTAAGGGTAACGGTGGATGGTCATAGCATGTCCCTGTTTGTTGCAGGCAGCGGTAAATACACTGTGGTGCTGGAAGCTGGTGGATCTTCCAATCACCGGTGTTACCGCGCCATTGATACGTCCCTGGCAAAAATTACCCGTGTCATTTCTTATGACCGCCCCGGTTACCTGAAATCTGGAAAATGTGATAAGACAAGAGATGCGATCACCGTAGCAATAGAATTAAAAGAAGCCTTATCAACTGCCGGCTATCCACCGCCTTATATTGTTGTGGGATGGTCATTAGGCGGCTCTTTTGCAAGAGTGTTCTGCGGCTTATATCCTGCAGCCGTTGCAGGATTGGTATTAATAGACCCCGCACCTGAAGAATTTTATCCAAGGATCCAAAAAGAACACCCGGAGCTAATGACAGAAGATTCTCTTTTTATGAAAGAAGTACTCGCCAGTACCGACCGGCCCGGTGACCGGGAAGAAATGATCGCTTTTGATAACAGTATTCAACAGGCAAAATTATCAGACACTGCACACAGTACGCCTACTATGCTGCTAATCGCTGCTTATGGCAAGGCCACTGGTACCGATGAAAAAAATCCTGCAAATCCAATAAATTCTATCTGGGTGGATGAATTAAAAAAATGGGCAGCCAACCGGCCAAATCTTCAATACACGGTGCTTGAAAACAGTGTCCATCATATTGCAAAAGAGTACCCGGCCGTCGTAATTAGTGCCATCACACATATGATTGAACGTATGAAATAAATACCTGCACCATTGTTCATGAGGACAGGAACCAGAGCGCAAGAAAAATCAGCCTCGCCTTTAAATTTTCACTTATCTTACCAGCACACTACTAATCACTAAAAAATAAAATCATGAGAAAAGCTTATATTATCTTTTGCAGCCTGTTTATTATCTATAGTTGTAACAGCAGTGAAGAAAAAGATAACCCAACGCTTATACCAAAAGAAAAAGCTGTTCAATCTGCGGCTGATATGGACATACAGGCCTGGTTACAGGGTAAAGTATGGACAGCAGAGAATGATAATGCCCCGATGTCATTGCTTAAGTTAAAGTCTGACGGCTATGAATTAAAATCCGGCAAAAACCCGGGTACCTGGAAAATAATTGCTGGGGAGATCGACCTGGACGGGCTAACAGAATGGCCACTGGAAAAAATTGATGATACCAGCTTCCGCATATATGTAAAGCCAACCGATAAATGGTATATCTATAAACAAACCAGCAGTCTCTAATATGGTCGTGGTTGTGGTGCGGAACTAGTCTAAATATTTCCACCAGTACTATATTGGTAAATTCGTATTATTCATGCAGGGCGAAAGCAGGCCCCAGTGCCCGGCAATAAGAGGGCCTGCTATTGTATCAAAGCGCCTGGCGACAAATAATCATACATTACCTGATTATGTCCCGGTCCCAGTCAGTCACCATAGCAGCTACGGCCTGTTCAGCTGTTGCCAGGAAAACAAGTAATTGCTCATCACTCAATCTTTCTTTCTGACTGCTCAATGCCTCCCATATTCTTTTCCCCACCAGTTTACCAGCAGTATCATAGATAATTGCTGCTGCCGAATGCCAGCGGCATTGATACCAGCCATAATTATTCGGATAGTCGCGACCAATCTCGTCATAGCGTTCTTCAATGTCCGCAAGACGGGTGTATTTAAATCCGCCAACACCATTTCCAATTACCATTTTCGGGAACAGGGTGAGTGCAGGTAAGGATGCTGGTTCCTTTCCGGCGATATAGCTGTGTAAGAGAATATTTACAAACAACTCCCCCAACCATTTGCGCTGCATCGTCAACCCGGCCTGCATATGAAAGGCATGACCCAGTTCATGCAATGCCAGCAAATCGAAAAAAGCTTCCATGCTGATGAGGCTATCCTCTTTTTTATATACCGACTCCACCTGGTTCCTTAAAGCTGATGGTAGTTTTTCGAGCGGAGGCAGGAAACTTTTCCAGAAGGGATTGTCTGAAGCTGCTACAAATAATAACCTCCGCTTTTCATCAAAATGCGGCATTCCATACACCGCACCTGATGTTGTATATTTTTTCCAATCCGCCGTATCGAGGATCAATAAGGTGACGACGGGACTAAAACTGAGCAATTCTATATAATATGCAATGGCTTTGTCCATGCGTTCCGCAATGCTGACTGCCCGCTGTTCATACCCGCTGCTGTGGTAAACAGTAGCGGAATGAGCTTGTAGCTTTACCAACTTATCAAATGGCTGGGCTTTAACTTTATTGTGAATGATAAGAGTGGCGACCAATACCAGTAACAGGAATTTTTGCATAGTAGTTATTTTGAAAAACAAATTTCAAAACAAAACCGGGTCGCAAATAGTACAAACACGACAATTATAAACGGAGGCCTGCCTGCATACGGATAGGTATATGAGAGAGTTCCTTTTCAATCACTCCTGGTGCTACTCCCGCAAATTCTTTGAAATCGCGGATCAGGTGCATTTGGTCAAAATAACCACATTCATAAGCAATACTTGTCCAACTGATCTCCGGGTTGTTTTCATGCAACCGGTAAGCGTTGGAAAAACGAACCAGACGGGCAAATAATTTAGGCGGCAGCCCGATCCTTTCCTTTGATACCCGTTCGAATTGCCGCAAACTCAGGCAAGCCAGGGAGGCAATATGTTCAACGGAAACATTTCCATTTACGCGTAATAATTCCAGCATCGCCAGGTCAAAGGGCAGGGCCTTTTTTAAGGATTTCGCCTTTTGCAGCAGGAAAGTCTCGATTACCTTTTTTATTTCATCGAAGTCAATGTCCTCCTGGAGCCGGTTATTCATTGCTGTCAATTCAGCGCCGAAAACATCTGCCGCATTATAACTTTCGTCGACCATCTCTGATAAGGGAATACCCAGCAGCCGGAAAAGTCCGCCAGGATGAAAACCCACCCGTACCGCTTTATGACTTTTATTGATATCTATGCTTACCCTGCTCAATTGCGGCCCTACCATAACACTGCGGGGCTGCAATAAAAAATCCTTATCCTTCTGCACTTTGATTGGGTCGTTGATATAAAAAAACAGTGAGTTCTGTGGTGTGGGCGGATAGGGGCAAATGATGGACGGACCTTCCTGGTCGGCCTCCGTATGTACGATCATGATGCAGTTGATAAATTCCTGCAAGAGGATATGTGGGGTATAGAACTTCACTTGCATAAGCTAAGTTAAAACATCTGGCCGAAACCAACGACACTGCGCCCTGCAATCCTGTCGGTTTCCCTGCGCAAATTTTTAAACATTTATTCTTAACATTGTACACGTAATTGTTCCCCGTAAGTCAACCACCGACAAAAAATGCAGCTATTGTGAAAGCTGCCCTGCTGTTTTGTTTAACTATCGGAGTGACGGCGGTGAAAGTTTTTCAGTTAACAACATTAGTTTTTGAACCTCCAGTAGCTGGAAGCAAATTAATTCAATAGAAATGATTTCGATAGAAAAGGCTAACATAAATCACGCACAATTACTTGCTGAGATCGCCCAACTAACTTTCCAGGAATCCCATGGTCATAGTGCTTCAGCAAAGGATATAACTAATTATATAACGGAGAAATATAGTGCGGATGCACTAAAAAAGGAATTGCAGGACCCGGCCAATATTTTTCACATCTTGTATCATCACAACACAGCCGCCGGATACTCAAAGATCATTTTAAACTTTCCTTACGAATACTGCAGCGTAGAGAATATTGCAAAACTTGAACGTATTTATTTATTAGAGAAATTTTACAACCTGCACCTTGGCCAGGCTCTTTTAGCTTTCAACATCAACCTGATAAAAGAAAACAAACAGACGGGAGTTTGGCTCTTTGTCTGGAAGGAGAATGAACGGGCCATTCAATTCTATATAAAGAATGGATTTATTGTTATCGGCAGCTATGAATTTAAGATCGCGGAAAATCACTCCAATCCCAATCACCGGATGCTGCTTCGTTTCAACCAATTATAATTGCCGGTAGATGGCTTTTAGTTAGTACTTTTAAAAAAAAAATATGGCAACAACAAAGATCACCGTTAACAATAACGGCTCGCTGAAAATAGAAGGCGATTTTGAAGTAGTGGACCGGAATGGCGGCGTTTATAATTTACAGGGAAGGGAAATTGTTTCGTTTTGCCGTTGTGGCCGTTCACAGAATAAACCTTTTTGTGATGGTTCGCATAACGGACATTTTGAACATGTAGCGGTAGCTTTTGATCTGCCCCCGAAGAAAACTGTTTGATTTTCTTTTGGCCGCACCATGTCTGCGTCTTCCTTGTTTGTTTTGTTTTGAACCAGGGAGGAACACGGAGTCGTTGTGTACCTCTGGGAAAATAAATGGCGGCATTCAAAATACAGCACCCCAAGCTTCAGTCTTGCAGCTCATAGCTTCTAGCTACGAAGCAAAACTATGAATCATGAACTAAGAACTACTTCTTCCAGTTAAACGCCCTGAAGTAGTTAATCTTCCTGTTATGGTTAAATTTTATTTCAATCCGCTCATAATTAAAATTGGTCCCATCCAGGTATTCTTTACCGATAATGATAGCTGTGGTAATACCGTTTTTCCTGGTTAGTTGCACCGGGGTCGTTATTTCAAACTTATTCCTGGGGTGTGCTTTGAAAAAACTCCGATCCAGTTTAGTGATTGTTTGTTTGGGTATATTCCGTAAGTATTTCATATACACTTTCACCGTATCAGCAAAATACTGTTCCGCAGAATCTGCTTTCTGTTCATTGCGCAGCCGGAATAATTCCTGCACTATTTTCAGTTCAGGGCTTTCCTGTTTGGGTTCGGCAGGAGAAACAGACGTCATCATCACCGATAGAAATAGGGAAAGGAAAATCGTCATAAAAAAATCTTTGCTGCCATGAAATAAATAACAAATTTACAAATTCTTATCCATGGCTCCTGTAAAAGGTTCCGATGGGGAGCAGCAGCCGCCTGGCTAAAGTCATCGCCTTCAAAGTGCAAATGGAAGAACCTTTACAAAAGACCCGGCAAGATATATAAGAAACAAAAAGAAAAGAAGCGGAAAATGCCGACTGGCAGTTAGCAGCAGAGCAGGAAAAAGACCAAAGGATAAAAGAACCAGCATAAAACAACCCGGTAAAATACCACGAAAGGGTTATTGCTGATCCCGGATCACAACCTTAGTTTTATACCGCATTTCTATTCAAATTTGATGCATGATTTCAATCAGTACAAAAGCCTCCTGCCACGCAGGGGCTTTTGTATTTACAGCAGTACTTCGTCCTGAAATAAGTTGATACAACCAATACCCCCGGTAACTGAATGATTGCCGGAGTATTTCCTGATGCCAGTGCTCCAGGGACCAGCGTTTGGAAATTTACCCGATAACTGTATCTTTAATCATTAACGGAAGGCTGCCACTATTGTACAGTATTAAAACATGACTATGCAACTCAGCACAACACAGAAGATCGTCAGGTTCTTTTCTTCCCCCTCCAAATTTGAGAAGATGATGCATGAATCGAAACTATATCGTTTTGACTGTGACTGCGGGCAAACAGCATCGATCTGGGATATTGGCGGGATCCGTTATAAAGCGTATGGGAAACCTACGACGTTGGTAAAATGTCCGCATTGCAAAAAAATAGCCATGCGAAAAATATACAAAGCAGAAGTATAAAGTCCGCACCGTAATGGTCAAGGCTGGCAAAGCCATCAACCCGCAACTGCAATTTGAAACGACCGATATACTCCGCCTGTCCTACCCGGCCAATAGTTTTGCGGCGGCAGCTTGTCGAAGGGACTTTACCAGGGTTCGACAAGCTCACCCTGACAACTTCATAGAGGGAATTTTTAATTTAATCGGTATTATATCTGGGCAAAAGCAATTGCTCCTCCTCTCACTGAGCAGAGAACCGGAGCCGCAATATGATACAGCCAACTATTTTCCTTCTTACCTTCATCCCTCAAATTTTAGCCATGGGAAAATTCCACGATTCCATCAAACCTGCACACAAAGAATTTATAGAGAAGCAGCATATTTTTTTCGTCAGCACAGCCCCACTCAGTGCCGATGGCCGGGTCAACCTCTCTCCCAAGGGACTGGATTGTTTTAAAGTGCTGTCTGAACTGCAGGTGGGTTATATGGACCTGATCAGCAGCGGCAATGAGACTTCTGCTCATACCCTGGAGAATGGCCGCATCACCATCATGTTCTGTTCCTTTGAAGGTGCCCCTAATATTTTACGCTTATACGGAAATGGTTTTGCTGTACTCCCCGGCACGGCTGAATGGGAACGATATGCACCTCATTTTAAATTGTATCCCAGCACCCGCCAACTAATCATTGCGGATATCGAACTGGTACAAACTTCCTGTGGGTTTGGTGTACCACTCTATACTTACGAAGGAGAAAGAGATATTCATTTTGAATGGGCCGAAAAGAAAGGAGCGGATGGCCTCTATGACTATGTGCAGCAAAATAATCTCGAAAGTTTGGACGGCCTCCCTACGAATCTTGGACTAAAGTCGTAACTGATCAAATAAAAGGTGGATCATTCTTCTTTTGCAGAAATTCAAAATCAATGCTACGGTCGATCGCATCTTTCATCTCCAGCTGCTGATGCTTATATTTAAAAAAACCCGCCGCAGCAAAAGCAAGCAGGCTTGCATAATACCAGATGGTAAAACTTATTTTGATCAATCCACCCATACTGCCCATACCTTCCAGCTCTTTACTATTGGTCAGGGAGGAACGTAATACCATCTTAAACTGTATCATCACCGCAATTAACATGATGCAGCATAATATTCCTGCACACATACCAGCTACATGCCGCCAGGGCTGATTGAAAAAACCCATCAGCAGTCCAAAAATACCGGCTACGATCGCGACCAGTAAAAAAACATTGGGACCGGATTTTAACGCATTTTTTGTTTCTTTATCGTTAGTAGCAGATTGCATTTTATGAAGAATATCGTTTCCACCCATCGCTATTTTCCATTCATTGCCCATGGCGATTCCTGCACCGGTATTACCCATCAGGGCTGTGCCGCCGCATTTCAGTTCTGCAAAGGGCAACAGGAAAAGAAGCAGGCCGACAGCAAAAGCAACCGTGGCGGTATGCCGTTTACGAAAAAAACTATCGTCCTTGTTGAGGGTATAGGCAACTGGTGTTGAACTTGATTCCATGGTAAACGAATTCGGCGGCAAGATAAATAAAAGTGTCCGGCCCACCGATCGGGTATTTCCAGTAAATTTGTTCGTGATTCGCCGCACCATAGAGATCATTACCAGCAGCTTCAAAATGGCCTTGCAGGAATTGTGGAAGAATAAACTCCGCACTTTTCTCTCGCTGTTTGGTATCACCATTGGCATCTTCTGCATCATCGGAGTGCTGGCAACGGTTAACAGCCTGGAACGAAATATACAAAATGAAGTACGGTCACTTGGTACCAATACCATTTACGTTGACAAATGGGATTATAGTTCCGGTGGTGGCCCCGATTATCCCTGGTGGAAATTTGTGAACCGCCCGGTTCCCAAACAAAGTGAAGTAAAATTTATCAAAGAAAGAACCCGGAGTGCCAAGTATGTGGCTTTCCGTATCAAGGTAACCGGCCAGGTGGATTATAAAGGAAATGTCTTATCGAATGTCAATATGTATGGCATCAGCGAGGACTTCAATAAAATACAACCCATTGAACTGACCAATGGCCGGTATATGTCAGCTGCAGAGTTCGACCGGGGCAGCAATGCCGTCGTGATCGGTTTTGATGTGGCGGAAAAACTATTTGGTACTGCGGGTATTGCTATGGGTAAGGAAGTGTCAGCAAAAGGAAAAAAGATCCGCATCATCGGGGTAATAAAAAAACAAGGTAAACAAATGATCGGTGGCTGGGATTTTGACCAGAGCATGGTATTGCCTTACCAGTTTGCCCGTAGTATGATGAATGAACAAAAAGCTGACCCGTTGATCATGGTTCAGGGACAGGATAATATCAGCAGCAAGGCATTGAAAGATGAACTAGTTGGCACTATTCGGGCCATCCATAAACTGACACCGACCAAAGAAGATGATTTTGCGTTAAACGATATCAACGACTTTAGTGATACCATCAGTTCCCTGTTTGCAGGAGTCAATCTCGGTGGCTGGGCCATTGCAGCTTTGTCGCTGATCGTGGGAATGTTTGGTGTGGCCAATATCATGTTTGTTACCGTGCGGGAACGAACCAGCCAGATCGGTTTAAAAAAAGCCGTCGGTGCCAAACGAAGGGTAATCCTCGCCGAGTTTTTACTCGAGTCAGCCTTTCTCTGCATCATTGGCGGGTTGATCGGGCTCACGCTTGTTTTCGGACTTACACAAATACTTAGTAAAGCACTCAGCTTCCCGGTTTTTATTTCTACAGGCTACATGGCCCTGGCCATTATCATTTGTATCGTGGTCGGAATACTGGCTGGTTTTATCCCGGCCCTGCAGGCAGCAAAGATGGATCCGGTGGAGGCGATACGAAGTAAATAAGGCAAAAAAAACAGAACAACTTGAATGTTGTTATTGCGTATTTTCTATTGAATATTCAATAAACAATAATAAATATTCAATGAACAAGTAATACGGTCATCACGGCGCAATAAGCCCTAAATTTTACAAACCCCTTAACTTTACCCTTTCAATAAAGATACAGCGTGTCAACAACTATTTTAGCCATCGAATCTTCCTGCGATGAAACATCGGCGGCCATTTGCCGGGACGGAAAGATATTATCCAATTTCATCGCCAACCAAACCGTACATGAAAAATATGGTGGCGTAGTTCCGGAACTCGCTTCCCGGGCGCATATGCAGCATATCGTTCCTGTATTGGATGCTGCCTTAAAAAATGCAGGCTGTGAATTAAAAGAGATCGATGCCATTGCTTTTACACAAGCCCCCGGACTCATTGGTTCCTTACTGGTCGGCGGACAGTTTGCTAAATCACTGGCACTGGCATTGGATAAACCATTGATCGCTGTGCACCATATGCAGGCCCATGTGCTGGCCAACCTGATTGATGATCCCAAACCCTCGTTTCCTTTTCTCTGCCTGACTGTAAGTGGTGGTCATACACAAATTGTATTGTGCGAATCACCTTCGCAAATGAAAGTGATCGGAGAAACGATTGACGATGCCGCCGGTGAAGCATTTGATAAATCAGCTAAGATACTGGGTCTTCCCTATCCCGGTGGCCCGCTGGTCGATAAATATGCGAAAACGGGTGATCCAAACCATTTTAAATTTCCTGAACCGAAAATTGAAGGGTTGAATTTTAGTTTCAGCGGATTGAAAACCTCTATCCTCTATTTTTTACAAAATGCCGGGAAGAGTAATTTATTCAAAAAAGAGTTTACCGCTACAGAAGAAGAAAAACAACAATTCATTGAACAAAACCTGCCCGATATCTGCGCTTCTATCCAGCACCGGATTGTAACCATCCTGCTGAACAAACTAAAGAAAGCCGCTATCGAAACCGGTATAACGGACCTTTGCCTGGCCGGTGGTGTGTCTGCCAACAGTGGTTTACGAAAAGCCTTTGAAGAAGCCGGCAAAAAATATCATTGGAATACTTTTATTCCTGCCTTTCAATACTGCACCGACAATGCCGGCATGATCGCCATCACCGGTTATTATAAATATCTCGCGGGGCAATGGGCGGACCTAACGGTCAGTTCAACCGCCAGGGCCGAATGGTAATACACTGCTATGGCTAATTCTTATTTTCAATTCAAACAATTCACCATTCAACAGGATCAATGCGCCATGAAGGTAACAACGGATAGTTGCCTGTTTGGAGCATGGGCAGCTGAGAAAATTAAAGAGGAGGAAATAGTATTTAATAATTGTCTTGATATTGGAACGGGAACCGGCATATTATCCCTGATGCTTGCACAAAAAAAATTAACGGCTAAAATATATGCGATAGAGATCGATGCGGATGCAGCGAAGCAGGCACAGTCGAATGCGGAAGCATCGCCCTGGAAAGACAGGATCTTTATTATGCCCGGAGATGCCAAGGACATGCCGTACACTTTTGAAAAAGAATATGACGTGATCATTAGCAACCCACCGTTCTATGAAAATGAATTAACCTCGCCTGTTGCGCAAAAAAATACGGCCCATCATGATAGCGGGTTATTACTGTCAGATTTGTTACAAGTAATAAAAGACAGACTGCACCCTGAAGGCTGTTTCTATTTATTACTGCCGTATAAAAGACTAGTGGAGGCTGGTTTACTGTTCCAAAAATATCAACTGGCAATTAAGCATACAACGCTGGTCAGGCAATCACCGCAACACGACCCGTTTCGTTTTTTTGTCGCCGGACAGCATATTAATAACAGCGAAACGATCTATAAAAAAGATGAGCTTATCATCAAGGATGATAGTGGAGCATACAGCCCTGCTTTTACTCACCTGCTAAAAGACTACTATTTATATCTCTAAACGACCGCCTCCGACTTCAGACTTCAGACCTCCGACTTCCAACTTCCGACCTCCAACTTTCCTACTCCCCACTAGCCAAACCCTACTAGCCACTCCCCTCCGCATACTCTTTCAAATATGCAAAATGAGGTGTCAGCTTCCCGTCCTTCGCCATCGTTGCTCTTTCAATAATATCGGAGCCATTACCCACCAGGTCCTCCAGCACATGTTTGATCAGCTGTTCTCCAAAATACCGGCTGGCATCCCTTGGTAATTCATTCGGCAGGTTCCCTACCGCCATGATATCGATAGAATTTTGCAGGTAAGGAGCTGTTTTTTCCAGGCTACGTTTATCAATTCCATATACAGGGTCTTCGATAGATTGGTCACCTGCATTGATCGGGACAGAACCGTTGGCATCATCGGTGATATCAGCAATGGTCTGGATGATAAAATTCTCGGATCGCACATCTTCTTTCTCAAATAAACGGGGTACATTTTTTTCCCAGTAAACTCCGTTCATTAAAATATCTGTTTGCGAAGCAAATGGTAAAAACTGGCAGGCATATTCTTCGGGATGTTCGTGAAAATCCATCCGGTTGTACTTGCCGGTGGCCCTGTGAAGATATAGATCTGCCCCTTTTAACTGGGTATAGACCGGGTATGAAAACCGGCGTGTCAGGTAATCTTCGGGGTCCACTTCGTGGATACCCATCAGGTTCATGATCTCTAAAATGCCATGCGCCACTCTTCCCGAACCGGCCACCGCGATCTTTACACTGGGCAATCGCATCCCGAAATATTCATGGATCAATTCCCTGAAACTGCGTTGTTTATAAACTCTGTCTAATTTAAACAATCCGGTACGTTGGCCATAGGCCATCATCCCATTATGTGCCCCTACGACGCCGGCAAAAAAACCAAACCCGATGATTCGCTGGCCATCTTCATGCTCCAGACATTCATAATCCACGAGCCGGATCTTCTGATCCAAAACCGCCCGGAGGAGTTGTTGGTTATGCGGTTGTTGCTTCTTTGTATGCGAGAAAAAAAGATAGGTCTTGCCGGGTATTAAGGCGCCCACAGGCACTTCTTTAATTCCCAGTAGAATATCGCAATCACCGAGGTCCTCTTTTACTTCGGCTCCGGCTGATATATATTCTCTGTCTGTAAAACAACGGTGCGGGGAAGTTTGAACAACCACCTGGACCTGTGCTGCATTTTTATGTATCCACTTGCATTGTGCGGGGGTAAGTGCTACCCGGTTATCTGCCGGTATCTTTCCTTCCCTGATAAGTCCAATCCTTGTCATAAAGCCGTTTGTCATTAGTGAGAGGACAAAGTTGCCGCTTATAAGCTTTCCAAACAAACTGATTTAAATCGTAACCTGTCTTTTGATCCGCTCCCTGCTTTATGCGTAGATTTGTACGTTAATGATCCATTTTGAAAACTAAACAAAGGATTAATTTTGCAAACCTATCAACGGCCATGACCTATTTTGAATTATTTGAGCTTCCCGTGCAATTGAAGGTGAATACAGCCTCCCTTTCAAAAAAATTTTTTGAGCTGAGCCGCCGGTTTCATCCAGATCATTTTGCTGGCGATAATGAAGCCGCACAGGAAGAAGCATTGCAAAAATCAGCGCTGCTGAATAAGGCCTGGAAAACCTTTCAAAACACCGATGCAACCATCAAATATGTGTTGCAGGAAAAGGGCTTGCTGCAAGAGGAAGAAAAATATGAATTGCCCCCGGATTTCCTGATGGAAGTTTTGGAGATCAATGAGCAACTAATGGAAATGGACGAAACAAGCAACCGTGATCAATTATTTTCTGTCATCTCTCAACTATCAGCTGATATTTATGAATCTGTTAAAAAAATTGTGGAAGATTATACGGAAAGTGCTGTTACCGAAAAAGAACTGTTGCAGGTAAAGGAATATTATTACAAGAAAAAATATTTAGACCGCATTCACCGGCAATTAACGGGAATGACTTAATATTGCAGCCCTCCCGATAATTATCGGGATAGTTCTGCCCAGATGGCGGAATTGGTAGACGCAGCAGACTCAAAATCTGCCGTTCGCAAGGATGTGCAGGTTCGATTCCTGTTCTGGGCACCAGATTGGAAAGCTCCGAATTTTCGGGGCTTTCTTCGTTTTTGGCTTCCCTGAAATGCTTGCCTGTCCTACTTATCAGCTCAACTGCAGTATTCAACTTAGTGGTTCGAAATGAATTATTCTCAAAAATGAGTTTTTCAGAAAAAATCGAACCAATGATCTGCTGTTTGGCTATTAAATCTGCTGAATCATAATACTTTGGCAGATGGGTAAGAAACTCAATACAAAATTTCAACTCGGTATCGAAATTAGTATCACGGGAGTCGAACTTTTGGAGTTCCCTTTCTATTTTCCTGACATCAGCTTCGTAATCACTTTTCATTTCATTGAAATCTTTTGAGCTAATTTCCTCATCAGCAAATTTTTTCTGGATATTCTTGAATCGAAGCTTATACTTTTCAATATCGGCCAGCAATTCTTTATTGTATTTCTCTTTAACATCTGATGGCTTACGGTCATTTTTTATTACCAAATCCAAAAGCTTTATTGATTTTTCATTTGGCCTAATCAGTACCAATTTCTTAATAAATGCTTTGTTCGCATCTTCAGCTTTAAACCTTTCATTACATCCTTTTGTACAATGGTAATAGAAATACTTCCCGCCATTCCCTTTCGATCCGCTTGCTGTTAATTTATTTCCACACTTATGGCATTCCAAATAACCCCTCAATGGAAATTCTTCACGTAGTGTTTTCTTAAAAGGGAATTTCCTTTTCCTACCACTCAAAACATCTTGTACTTCCTCAAATAAATCGAAACTGATTATCGGTTCGTGGGTTGCCTTTTTAGTTGTTGCCTCCTCGTCTTTATATGCAGGAATAAATATTTTTCCACAGTAGATAGGGTTTTTTATAATATTCCACATTTGGCTTTTGCCAACAATTAAACCCTTTTGTTTTGCCATTCGCCATATGTCCATCACATTATGTCTTGCTCTGGCTACTTCTTCAAAAACCCAAATAATGTTAGGAGCATCCTTACTTGGAACTATAATAGGGTTATTGTTTTCATCCCGAACATTTTTATAGCCTTTTGGAGCCATATTTAGATGCCTGCCTTCTTTCATAGCACGTCGCAGACCTGCTATGGTGTTTAACGATCTCCTATCATTTTCTACCTCCGGTGCAGCAAGATAAAACGGCAACATTATTTTATTCTCCGGTATGCTTAAATCCAAAGGCTGCTCAATAGCTTGGGGCTCTATTCCTAATTTTGCTAACTGATTAATCATTGCATAGGCTTCTGCAATGTTCCTGGAGAACCTGTCCCATTTTAAAAAGAGCAATAGATCAGCAGACCCTTTGCTCTTTTTTAAATGTTGTACTAACTTATTAAACTCTGGCCGGTTAAATGTTTTTGCAGAAAAATCTTCCCAATATATTCCAGCTACTTCAATATCATTATGTTCGCAATATTGTTTTAAGCGATCATCCTGGTGTTTCTGACTATAGCCTTTTTCAGCTTGCTCGTCGGTACTGACCCGGACGTATAAATAAGCTTTTCGTTTCATGGTCGCAATTGTTTTCATTAATGTCAATTATTTTATTTTTTTCTTGTATCCGCTCATAATGTGACCTTGTTATATCCGCTATTAAATACATAAAGTCCCTTATCACATGCAATTCCTCATCGGTGTACTTTAATCCATCACGGTTCATTATTTCCCTGCATTGCTCAATAGAAACTTTTGAATTAGCTTTCATAGAATTAAAATATAAAATTAATTAATAGTCAATACAATATGGGCATACACAAAAAATCCGGCATTGCTAATACTCCCGGATTATCGTTGAAAAACAAGACGTTAAGCTGCCATTTTATCGTCAAATATTTCCATTTCCCCGCCCTGATTGAATCTTCCAAACTGTACCGCCTTACCGATATCAGGAATTTCAATCACCACATCCACATCGTGCTGGAAAGTATTGGCTCCTCTGAATTTTCCATCCTTAGTTGTTTGAAAAATGAAAACAAATGATTTAGCTGGGTTCATTGCTTTTAATCTGGTAAGATCATCAGGATTTAATCCAAGTTTATTAACGCTATCCAGAAACATGAAGTCATACATTGATAAATTATTAGGTAGAACGGAGGCAACAAATAGATTCGGATGCTTTACCTTTTTGTCATTGAGCTTTTGTTGCAACGTAAGATCCAATCCTTCCTCTTTGGCTACATACAACACCTTTCCGTGATGCCGGGCCAGGTAACCCGCAAAGTCAATACACAGGTAGGACTTGCCCATTTTTGGTTTACCAAAAACCATCGCTGTAAAATTTGAGGACGGATCACCGATCAGGTCAAACCATTTTCCTTTTAGGCTAATAGTATCAAATTGCAGCTTCGCAAAATCCATGCTGTTCATAACAGCCGGTAGCTCACTGAAACCATTTAATTGCTGACATGCACAACCCAGGATTCCTTCCAATCCATTTAATTCATTTTTTTCGATGGCCAATATTTTCTGTGAAGGGGTGTCCAAAAATGCCTCCAGGTTCTTTGTTACCTGTATTAGCTCGTCCATGTAAGGGTCATCAGCAGGAATGATTTTCTTATCCACCATCCTGGTGATTCTTTTTAAAAGACTATCTGCTTTTTTCTTCATGCCTGCTTTTCCATTCAGGCTGATATAATTTTTGATGAAGTTGACTGAAGCTCTTACTTTTTCCTCCTTGGTTAGCTTCCTGAAAGATTCAAGGGTTTCAGGTTTTAATTCTATCCTGATCTTCGCTTTCATATCGTTATACACTGCAATTAATCTATCCTGCACAAACTTAATCTGTTCTGCATAAGGCGATGTTTTTCGGATACGCTTTTCAAGGATTGCTTTTTGTAAAGAATTTACAAACCGGAGAATCTCGTCTTTTGTTTTCGATTTGCCGTCCATGTTTACAAAACGTTTGATAAAACGTAGTTCTTCCGGTAAGCGTTCCACCATTGTTGGCTGGTGTAAATCTTCGGTAATGGCAGCTTTCCTGTTTTTCTTTTTGAGTGTGCTATCCGGATTGATAATGCCCTGTTTTATCAGGGCTTCCTGCATGATTTTCTTGTTCGTCTGCCGCTGCTGCTCATTTTTCCTTTGTTTGACGCCAGCCTTTTTGTTATTATTTACAAACTCATTAAGTTTTGCAAGGTAAATGTCAATTGTCTTTTTAATCGAATCACTTGACTGGTATGAAGTCCAGTTATTGCCCCTGTCAGTAGCTTTTTCTAAAAACTCATGCCCTTTTCTGAATGCTTCTGGCAATTCGGAAAAATCTATTTTATCTATCTCTTTAAAATAATTATTTGTAGCTATCATAGGAAAAATAATTTATGCGGCTAATAATTCCAATTCAAGTGAGAGGGCTTCTGCCTCCAATTCAAGAATTCTGAAATTGTCAGCAGTTTCCGGCTCTGCATCTGGCAACTCGATTTTCATTCGGTTACTATACCTTACACCGTCACTTTTTAGATCTTTTAGCTGTGAAGAATGTATGATGACGGAACAACTGTGATTGGTCTGTAGTATTTCCACCAGTTTATCTATGTTCTTTTCCGGCAGCAGCGCAACCATCTTGTCTGAAGTCTTTTCAAAATTGTTTTTCTCTACCAGTTCAGGAATTTCTTGGTCTAAGTAGATATTACCACCCTTTGAACGTGAAGCAGAAACAATGATCCTGAAATGATCTCCCGATCGGAAAAAAGATATGCCGTTATTGGTTACAATATGGCCGTTTGCAGTGATAGATTTAATAAGGGGCAATGCTTTCAGTATAGGAACGACTACTTTATCCTGTACCTGTTCTGGCAAAGCACCTTTCTGCAAAGCAGTAATAAACGATTGGAAAAGATAATCCTTAATCTTGATCTCAAAATAAATTTTTCGGAGGCTCTCATCATAGGGACATGCTAAGAGTTTTTGTGCAATGCGGGTGATTTCTGGTAAAGCAAACCTGGGTTGTTTTATTTTTTGTTGCTCTGAAAAAGTGCTGCGATGATTGATAAACTCTGACAGTGAAGGAAATGAAGACAACAGTGGTTCCAGAAAAATTCCTGAATAGGTTGTATCGAAAAAACTGTATTGACTTGCTTTTTCAAAGTAAATAGTTTCTTCATCTTCACTAGCGTTAAACAATACTATTTGTCCCTGTTTAACAAGCATCTTTTTTTTCACGCCTGTTTTCATCTGAAAATTCCCTTTCAGAACGAGCCGGTTCCGTAACAATGAATCCTGCTCTTTAAAAACAAGTGGTATCGCCTTAATAAAATTTAACAGGATATGCCGGATACTATAAGTTTCTGCATCATAGTTACGGATAACAATAGTGCCAAAGTCCTTTTCACAGCAATAAGATGAGCTACCGGGAGGCCATGTTTTTATGGCCCCATCATTCTCCATAAACGCCAGGGAGATAATTCCATATTGTGATGAGCTTATCAGCATAAGCATTAAGCTTGGTTAAGCAGATTAACTTAGTTAATATCAGCGTTTAATTATGAAAAGTATAAAAAAATAATATAAAACAAAATAATCCGATACCGTCTTGCATTTACTCCGGATTGTTTATGGATTAATCAGGGAGCTATTGGGGAGCAAATAAGGAGCTATGAAATTGGTCAGGGAGTTATTGAAAAATATCAGGTTTTAGGTGTTCGCAGTACTTGAACTTGGAAAAATTCATTGGCAGGTTACAGAAATACAAGTTACGAATTAACTCGTTGATCAATTAGTATTACCAGGCCGGGCTGTATCCGTGTTTACACGTAAGTAAAAATACGGAAGCACTGTTCATTCAGTATGAATAAAATTAATAAAAATACCCCGAAAGTGGTATTGGGGGAAAAGAAAATAAATTTAGGTTTGCATAAGCCAATTTTTTATAAACCCGAACTAACTGTGTATGGGACGTGCCCGATTTAAGATATATTTTATTATTCTTACGGCTATCCCTTGCGCTGTAGCGGCGCAGGTCTCCTCCGAAACAGATTCGGCATACAATCGCATACTTGACAGTAATCCCCGCATTTTCAAAAGCCATGATACGGTTTGGATATATACCGGCATCTGCAAAAGATTGAAGACAACTATACTTATTGGCAAGACTGCCACTCCGTATTTGAATAAATTAAACCTCCCCTCAGTTCCATTTTTAAAGGTGCATGGTAATATTCAGTATGATTTTACTTACCGTTCATTTGTAGATACGCCATTTTCGCAAACTGGTTTTGCACAGCATACCATTCAAACAACGCTTGATTTTACTATACGAGATCAATATCCCGTCCGTATGACCCTGCTTCACCGTAATAGCAACTCACCATATTTTGATGATATTACAGATGTCAATGTACAGTTTAACCAGGGCATGTTTATAAACCAGTTGAAAACAGATTTGAACAAAAAAATACCTGATATAATCAATAAAAATAAACTCCCGGAGATAGAAAGATTATATCAGCAAAAAAAATGGGAAGTGGAAGCCTTGCAGGGATGGATAAGCCATCCTGCCCGGTTACAGGAGATCATTGAATCAAAAGAAAAAGAAGCTGCTGCAAGAATTATCGCCAGCGGTCAGGCAATGATCGACAGCCAGGGAATCAGGATCCCTTCGGCGATACCTTCTGTTCCGCTAGTACCCGGCCGTCAGTTCCTGCAAAAGAAAGTATTTGCTGCGGCTGAACAAAGGATGAAAAACCTTAAAGACAGTTTGGAAGCAAAGGCAGATTCATTAATTGCGAAAAAGAAAAATGAAAAAGATTCACTGTTGGATAACGATTTAATGGCCAGATGCCAGCAGAAAAAGCAGGAACTGGATAAAGCCATCAAAGACCTTAAAAATTATGAAGGGAAAATAAAATCGGTAAAAAAAACAATGCAGGATTCTATCAACCTGCTCAAACAACAACTATCACAAATTAAAGACCCGGCACAATTAAAAATTTTTATCCAGCAGCATAAGTTAAATGCAAAAGATTTACCAAAAGGATGGCAGACACTTGCCGCCATTAATACTATCGGCATTGGAAGGACCTGGGTGGATTATTCGGATTTGACGGTAAAAAATATTTCACTTACAGGTATCAATGCAGAACTAAGCCCTTCAAAATTTTATTTTGCTTTTGCAGCAGGCCGGGTCAATTACCGTTTCCGGGATTTTGTAGTAAAGAATAGTGACAGGCCAAAGCAAACTCTTTACCTGTTGAGGGCTGGTATTGGACGGAAGGAAGGGAACAATCTCATTGTTACCTGGTATGACGGCAAAAAAAATATGCTCAACTCTTTTAGGAACAGCAGTGTAAGCAGCAACCTGGAAAGGGTAATTGGGATGTCGGTACAAACCCGGTTACAGTTAGATGCTAATAACTACATCATACTTGAATCTGCCAAATCATCTTTCCACAATACCGGCACAATTAATCAACCAACAGAGGGGCTTGCCAAAAAGGTTTGGAATTTTAAAGACAGAAGCAATGAAGCCTATAGCGTAAAACTATACAGCAACTGGCCGCAGACCAGTACAAGGGTAACAGGATACTATAGAAAAATGGGGGAACATTTCCAGTCATTCAATCTGCAACCCATCAATGTAATCCAGGAAGCCTACCAATTTAAAGTGCAGCAGCAGTTATGGAAACGCCGTTTGCAAATTGAAGCAGGGATAAGAAAAAATGACTTCAATAGTCCATTTATCAGTCCAGGCTTTGCCAGTAAAACAGTTTTTAAAACTTTGCAGGCAACACTTCGGATTCCTAAATACCCCTTTGTTTCTGTTGGTTACTATCCATCATCTCAACTTACCCTGCTGGATAATAATGTAATTGTAGAGAATCAATACAATACACTTAGTACTGTAATTAGTCATGCCTACCGGATAAAAAATATTAGCATGAGCAGCAGTGTGGTACTACTGAAATTCTATAACAGCGGCGCCGATACCGGCTTTATTTATTACAACGCAACCAGTGTAACTGTTAACCAATTTATTTTTTTGAAAGGCTTACAGCTTCAATCTGGGTTAACATTTACAAGCCAGCGGGATTTAAAAGTAACAACGCTTGAACAGTCAGCAAACTATCAACTAAGAGAATGGCTAACCGTAAATGGGGGCTTAAAATATAACAGGGTAAATAGCCAAGAGACATTATGGGGAGCAATTGCCGGTTTGGGTGTAATGATTAAAAAAATCGGAACTGTGCAGGCCAGTTATGAGAAAAGTTATCTGCCTGGTACGGCGAGAAATTTATTGCCGGTGGATATGGGAAGGGTGACCTATTGCAGAGTGTTTTAAGGAGTATGAACCGGGAATAATAAGTAATGAATAGAAATAAATTATCGGTCACCGGTACATTTAACTACTAAAAAAGTTGATATGCGAAAAACTTTAACGGTTGTTGTTTTTGTTCTTATAACTGTTGTCAGTAAGGCGCAGGTCTATATACAAACAACGCTGCCTACCGTTGGCCTTGTGCAGAAAAACCAGTTGTGGAATTTAGTACTAGTAAATGGTACAACTACAGCTATGGAAGGAAAACTTGATCTGATCCTGCGTGACAGACAATCGGGCATGGAACTGTTGACAGCCACTACAAGCCGGTTTACGCTCGCCAAAGGTTCTTTATCTGTCAACGTAAGCAATTTGAATCCTATTCAGTATAACTACATGGCAATGGATGCCGGTAGTTCATTCAACGGGTTGTTACCGGTTGGAGCTTATATCGCCTGTTATTCATTTACAAAACTTGCAGGCGAAAAGCAGGAACAATTAGCTGAAGAGTGTGTGCCATTTGATATAGAACCATTGAGTCCGCCGATGTTGATTTTTCCTGTAGATAGTTCAGAATTGGAGGCAATTCCTGGACAGTTTACCTGGACACCACCCACACCGGCTGGCATGATAAACCGGCTGCGGTATGAAATATTGATAACGGAAATTATGCCAGGTCAGAAAGCAGATGAAGCTATGCAGAGTAATATGAATTTTTACAACAGAGCTGATGTTACAAATAATTTTATGACCTATCCGGCTTCGCTGCCTGCATTTGAAAAGGAAAAATGGTACGGGTGGCAAATTGTAGCAAAGGATGATAAAAATTATGCAGGCAAATCAGAAGTGTGGGTGTTTAAGATAAAAAGGGAAAGTGAACTGGAAAAAATAATTAAAGGCACACCCTATATTAAAATGAAAACTGATGCACCGGAACTGGGTATTGCCCCCAATGGCATTTTGAAGTTGTCCTATTTTAACAGGGGAACAGATTCTACCGCCAAAATAACACTCAGTGATTTGTCGAACGGAGAAGAACATAGCAGGCAAGTTTTTGTAACTCAAAAGATAATCCCTGGTGAAAACCAGCTACAAATAAATCTTAAAAAAGTTATTTCCCTTTCTGAAGAAAGTACTTACAAAGCAGAAATCATTTCTTCATCAGGGGAAAGAAACAGCATTTTATTTCGAATCAAATTTTTTGAAGAGAAGTAAGGAGTTCATCCATCTAAACAATATTTAGTATGCTTTTGTCTTTATCAACACGCCACGCTAAGAAGATTGCTTTTTTTCTGTGTTATCTTTTTTTATTGTCACCCTTATGTTCTTTTGTATACGGAGGACAGTATCGTTCTTCGGTTGCAGACCGCACTCCTTATTCTGAATATTATCGTGCAAAAAATAAAAAGGCTTTGCATTTATCTACAGAAGTTCCCGGAAATGAAAGACCTGTTATTGAAGAGCCGGGATCAGTAAAAAAGAGAACGAATAAACAAACGGCAAAAAACCGGACGGATATTGGTGGCCCATCACAGCCGGAAATGTCAGCTTTCAAGCCTGTTGGTTCAGATAATATGGTTGATCCCTTTAGTGGTGATTTTTCTTATAATATTCCTTTGCTGGATGTAGGCGGCTACCCGGTAAATATTTTTTATAACAGTGGTATTACAATGGATCAGGAAGCCAGTTGGTGCGGTCTTGGTTGGAATATTAATCCTGGAACCATTAACCGGAATATGCGGGGTTTGCCGGATGATTTTAAGGAAACAGATATTATCACTAAGACACAGTATACAAGGCCAGATCAAACCTGGGGCGTGAATGTGGGTGGAAGAACAGAAATATTTGGTGGTGCACTTGGTATTGGTATTGATGGTGGTATTTTCTATAATAATATGCGGGGTCTTGGATTGGAAGCAGGGATAAACCCAGCAATTAGTATTGGCGGAAAATCAGGCGACCCAAAAACGGCACCCCTAACTATGGGCTGGAGCTTAAATGCTAATTCACAATCAGGTGGTAGCTCTACGTTTAATATTTCGCTGGCAGATAATAATAAAAAAGGATTAGATGGGTCGTTGAATGCCAGTATTGGTTTTCATTCCAGGCAAGGTTTACAGGCTTTACATATTGATGGCGAGGTAAAGAATATGAACAGCGATAATAAGAACCAATACTCCATTGCGTCTGGTAATGTTCAATATCATCCTACTCTCGGCACCAACATCAATTTTGCCTATCCTTCATTTATGCCATCCATGCGTGGCAGAACAACCAGTGAGAACTATGATCTTGATCTTGGTTTTGGTGCCGCAACATGGGGAGCATTTACCCATTTAAGACTTGGAGGCTATTACACAAGAAGATGGATAAAAGAGGAAGACGTGATAGTTAAACAACCTGCTTATGGTATGCTGTACCTCAAGCAAGGCCAGGACGATAAGAATGCACTGATGGACTTTAACCGTTTAAATGATGGAGTATATACTCCGGGCACACCTGCTATCTCCGTCCCAATATATACCTATGATGTGTATAGTATCACCGGGGAAGGAACAGGTGGTTCATTCAGGGCTTATAGAGGAGATCTGGGGTATATGCAGGATTCATACCTGGAAAATAATGGCACATCCGGGCATTTGGGTTTTGAGCTTGGTGCAGGAGGCTATGGACACGGAGCTATCAATGCAAATATTGTCTTAACTCCTTCCTCATCTGGCGTGTGGGATAAAGGCAACCTTGCAAAACAACCTATGCAATTCCGTGAATCTTATAAAGACACACAGGCTGTTTATTTTAAAAATCCCGGTGAAAAAACTATTCCTAATCTTGCCTGGCAGGAATCAGTTGGCGGGGAAGATTTGGTAAGACTAAAAATGACGAATGTCGGAGTTGGATCACCAACGCTTGTGCCATCGCTTGTTCGATATACAGATATGCTTCAGAGAAAAGCTGACTTGCCAATAAGTACAACGGCTTCAATAAAAGCAAGAGATAAGAGAACACAGGTTATTTCTTTTTTAACAGCTTCCGAAGCAGACCGGGTTGGCCTGAATGGGAAAATAAGTTATGTAAGACTTGATCCAACCGGTGAAGATTCTAACCAGGTGGTTTTTGGTTGTTCTAATGTTAACCGAAGAACACTGGATCGATTTAAGAAAAAGCTAACTGATTTAGATATAAGGAAGAGACACCATGTTTCTGAAATTGATGTGTTGATGCAGGATGGAAGAAAGTATGTCTATGATATACCGGTATATAACACCCGCCAAGTTGAAGTAACATTTAATAAAAAAGGAAGTGGCGCAGGTACCTCTCCGAATGAACCGGTAACCGGGTATATACCCGGTACAGATGATGAGCCCGGACAGAATAACCAGGGTAAAGAAGGCTATGTAGAAAAGCAGGAAATGCCCCCCTATGCACATTCCTATTTACTTACAAGTCTTCTTTCTCCTAACTATGTGGATGTAAAAGGAGATGGTATCACTGATGATGATATGGGTGATGCCATAAAATTCAATTATTCAAAAGCAGATAGCAATATCAAATGGCGAACACCCGGTGGAATGAACCAGGCCAATTTAAGTGAGGGATTAAAGACAGATAAAAATGATGATAAAGCACATTATGTGTATGGTGAAAGAGAAATGTGGTACTTGTATTCGGTTGAATCCAAAAACATGGTGGCACGGTTCTATGTAAAAAATGACAGAAAGGATAGCCGTTCAGTTAAGAATGAAGAAGGTGAAATGGATCCCAGTTTTGGGGCTTTCCGACTGGCTAAAATTTCACTATTTACTAAAGGAGAATTGCTTAAAAATCCAACAAAACCAAAGCCGGTTAAGACCGTTCATTTTGAATATGATTACTCCCTTTGCCAGGGAGCACCTGGGTCAATAAGCGGATATGGAAAACTTACCTTGCGGTCAATTTATTTTACCTATAACGGCAATAACCGGGCTAAGAAAAACTATTACCGGTTTAATTACCCGGAAGATAAAAACCCTTCTTATAGTTTCCGTGGTAACGACCGCTGGGGCAATTATAAAGCAGATATTAATATTGATCCGGCAAACGGGAATCCTGCCGGTTTGACGAACGCTGATTATCCATATTCCAGCAAGAGTGAGCAAAAATCCAATGACTTTATCAAAGCATGGACACTGAATCAGATGATACTTCCCTCTGGTGCAGCAATCAATGTAGAGTATGAAGCAGATGATTATGCCTTTGTTCAAGACAGAAGAGCTGCTAACATGATAACAATAACAGGATTTGGTAATACCAATAATCCATCTCAATACTCTCCTAACTTGTATGAGAGTGGTTCATCTATCAATGATTATATCTATGTAACCGTTCCGAGAGCAATAACAGCTACTACCACAACTGCCATTAAATCACAGATACAGGAATGGTACCTGGGGAATTTTATAAAGAACAAACAGGTGTATATGAAACTGGCCGTGCAAATGCCATCAGACCAGAACGGCAGCGGCTATGAGCTTATCCCGATTTATGCAGAGATAGAAGATTTTGGATTGATTGCAGGTGATGCAACTAAGACAAAGATTTTTATAAAAGTGAGGAGGCTTGCTTCTGATTATTCACCAATGATGCATTATGCCCTACAATTTCTAAAATCAAATCTTCCTTCTAAAGCCTATCCCGGTTATGATGTAAGTGATCAGGGTGGCCTGAAGGCGGTGGTAAAATCTCTGGGCGGTTTGTTTCATTCCTTTAAAGAAATATTTAATGGCGGCATGAAGCTGATGATAAATGAAAAAAAATGCCGTAACACAGACCTGAGTAAATCATTTATACGGTTCACCGATCCTTATCTCAAAAAACCTGGCGGTGGTATCCGGGTAAAAAAAGTTGTGATACATGATAACTGGGACAAGATGACTAAGAGTAACCCGAATGCCACTGACGGTATGCTTAATGGTACCTATGGCCAGGAATATTTTTATACTAAAAAAGAATTAGTCAATGGAGAACTGATGACTGTAAGCAGCGGGGTAGCCAGTTGGGAACCTGCAATGGGTGCAGATGAAAATCCACATAGGCAGGCAATAGAATTTTATAATAGAACACCTAAAGGAGATTATGATTATCGGATAATGGAAATACCAATTGCGGAAATGCTTTATCCTTCTGCTTCTGTAGGCTATAGTCGTGTAGAAACACGCAGTATTCACCGTGATACTGTAAAAAATGCGGCCGGAATATCTGTCAGTGAATTTTATACCACCCGTGAGTTTCCTACTATCTCTTCTTTTACTCCCTTATCAGAATATAATGCAGAAGACAGGTATGAATCCGGTGCTTTAGACCGCCTGCTGAAAGCAGATTTAAAATCCGCTGTTTCACTCAGTCAGGGTTTTAAAGTGGATTTGAATGATATGAATGGCAAGATGAGAAAACAATCCACTTATTCTCCTAATAACCTTAACGACCCTATCAGTTATACGGAAAATTTTTACAGCATTGTCCGTAGCGGAGACAACCAGTTTAGGCTAAATCATAATTTCCCAGTGATTGCCGGATCAGATGGAAAAGTGCAGCAAAGTATTATTGGCCGGGAAGTGGAGGTAATGACAGACTTCAGAGAACACCGGCAGCAAACTATTACTACCAATATCAACTTTAATGTGGATGTTATCAATGGAGCATTTTTTCCCATTCCCGTGCCCACCACCTGGAAACCTATTGTGCGGGAATCAAACATTTATCGTTCGGCTTCCATATTAAAAGTTGTGAATCATTACAGTATGCTTGATAGTGTAGTAGCTGTCGACAAAGGAAGTATGGTGAGTACAAAGAATCTAGTATATGATGCGGAGACAGGCGATCCATTGCTGACGAGAACCAATAATGAACATAACCAGCCTGTATATAGTTTTTCTTACCCGGCACATTGGGCATATAGCGGTATGGGGCTTGCCTACAAGAATATTGATGTGCTGTATAAAGGACTTACTTTTCGTAATGGTAAATTAGATGCTACCGGCGGAGTTGACTTTAGTTTGTTTGAGAGTGGAGATGAACTAATGGTAGAATCACAGCAATCACTCGGTCCTTTGGGTATTAGCCCCTGCGAAACTTTTTTCTTACAAAAAAATCCTGCTAAAAAAATCTGGGCTGTTTATACAGGCAAGAGTGGCAGTGCAACTCCGCAATGGGTGTTTATGGATGCGAATGGAAATCCTTATTCGGCAGCTAATGTTTCCGTTCGAATAATCCGTTCGGGCAAACGAAATATGTTTAGTGCCGGACTTGGCAGTATAATAAGCTTGAATAGTCCGGTTAATTCAGTAACGGGTCAGATAAGTTTCACAGATGCAAACAATATTATTCAAACGGCAGCAGCAACTTATAAGGATCACTGGAGGGTAGATAACTCATCCTTCTTATTCGATTCGGTGGTGACTTTGCAACAGTATGCGAGGATTAAATTAAAATATTATACTGCGGCTGAAGGCGTATCCATTTTTGCCAAATATAGATCGAAGGGGGATCGCTGGATTGTGGAGCCGCTTGTAAACCTCAATCCTACTTCAATGCTGTCTTACCGGGAATTAATTGTCGAGCCGAATAATGCACTCGGAAAGCATACAGAATCACAAATGGTGGATCACTGGTTAAAGTTCAATCTAAATACTGACCCTATACCTTCCGGGGCTATTCCATATAAGGCGAAATTGAGTTTGGGCAGCCATCGGGAAAACCATTACAATAACTACCCGACATATTACATGGAAAGTAATCACTCTGTAAATACACCACATTGGAACAGATGGGGAACCGTGAGAAACAGGTATCTAATACCCAACAGGATATCTGTGTACCGAATGAGTACTGACTGGCCAACAGGTACTACAGCACAAAAAGATGCCCAGTGGAAAATTCTTTTCAAAGATCAAGGAAGAAATTTACATGATTGGACTAACCCTGTAACCGAAATTCAGGAAGTGCCAGCCGGCAGCGGATGGAGCAATAAAAACTATTTACTTAATACTGCGGGCGACAGCAGGATAAATATTACGCTTAGTTCTGTACAAAGTATGCTGGCAGATGCGGCTGCAAACAAGACTACAGCTATCCGGGCATTTGTTTCCCGGGGTGGTTTCGGAGGAAGTATTGTAGACGAAAATGGCAAAGGTACCTGGACAAGTGCCCAACAATGCTTTAACCTGGGCAATCCTGTCAGTATTCCTCCTGTTTTACAAATTTACTATTATCAATGTGGTGACATAAGCATCAGTCAACCCAATCCGTACAACCCTGGCGTAACTGATACCATTTTAAATAAGCTTATACAGTGCGGAATGGTAACTCAGCGAATCACAGAATGCCGTTCTAAGTTTATACAACGTAAATCGGTTAATCCTTATGTAGAAGGTATCTGGGGCAACTGGAGGGTTGATACTTCCTTTGTTTATTATGGCGATAGGAAAGAAAACACTATTGTGGACGGAACTCCGGTTGATACCCGTAAAGGTGGAACTATCATTAATTATAAATCATTCTGGAATTTTGCTGCACTTAGTACCGGGATATTAAGCCGAAATTTTTCAGCATCCGATGTATGGACATGGAACAGTACAATTACGCAGTATAACCGTAAAGGCTATGAAATTGAGAATAAAGATCCCTTGGGAAGATTTAATGCTGGCTTATACGGCTATAATCAGCAATTACCAATAGTAGTTGCCAATAATTCCCGGTATATGGAATCTATGTTTGACGGGTTTGAGGATTATGATTATCAAAGCAACTCTTGCACAGAAACCTGCAAACCACGAAGGCATGTGGAGATGGGCAATATCCTTCCTTTCCTGGATGGCAGTCAAAAACATAGTGGTAAACAAAGCCTGAAACTGACCCCCAATCAAAGCTTCACTTTTTCTGCGCCTGTTGTTGCTTTGACAAGTCTTGATAAATCATATTCTATGCGGGTCAGGATGGATTCTACTTCCTACTCTACTACGGTTGTTACTCCGAATGGTAATGGCATCAGGGGCAAGTATCTTAAGTACAGTGCCAATAACAACAATAATTCAATGGTTGCGGCTGCCAATACTGCTATTGCCGGTATCCTTTCTAATGGTTCTACGATAACAAGAACGGATAACCAGGTAAACCTTCAGCAATATGGTTCAATGCAACCGCCTTTTAGCTGGGGCAAATTTGTAGCCCGATGGGATGGATTTATCCAGGCATTGGAAACAGGCACTCATTATTTCAGAACATTCAGTAATGATGGCATAAGAGTTTGGGTGAACAATGTACAAGTCATCAATCAATGGACAACAGGTACATTGTTACAAGGGGATGGAAATATTTCACTGACCAAGGGCCAGACCTATACTATCAGGGTAGAATATTTTGATACCCATGCTGGCGGTCAGGCATCACTATTATGGAAAAATCCGTTGATGTCTGGATATGATATTATACCCAAAGAAGTGCTATACCTGAACCAGGGAGATGCCACAGGTACTGTTGTAACAACAAACGGCTGGTGTACAAAACTGGATTCTGTTAATGTTCGGGGTAATGCGTTAACTGATACGTTCACACTGGTGCAGAATAAAAAAATGCTAGTGAGTGCCTGGGTGAAAGTGGGTGGTAATGATTGTAAATGCAGCACCTATGTCAATAACAAAATTCAAATAAGCTATACTGGTGGTTCAACTGTTTCAGAGTTCACTCCTTCAGGAAGTATTATTGAGGGATGGCAGCGGTATGAGGAGATTTTTGAAATTCCCGGCACTGCTACCAAGATAAATGTATCACTGATGAACAGCGGATCTGCTGCAACGGTTTGGTTTGATGATTTACGGATACACCCCTTCAGTGCTAATATGAAAAGCTTTGTGTACAACCCGCAAACACTGCGGTTGATGAGTGAACTGGATGAGAATAACTATGCCAGCTTTTATGAATATGACGACGAAGGCACTTTATCAAGGGTGAAGAAAGAAACTGCTAAAGGAGTTAAAACAATTACAGAAACAAGAAGCCATTTACAAAAATCGGTGCAGTAATAAATGGTTAATATAATAGTAGATAACAATTAATAATTAATAAATGATGAAGAGCTCAAATAAGCTATTTATACTGTTTTTATCGCTGATGGTTTTTCTTAATAGCGGTGTAAAAGCACAGACGACTTTGGATTCTGCCATGAATACAGCACTGAATTTTTTCAAAACATACGACAGTATTCCCTACCTGACATTTGATGTACGGTACACTCATTTTTCAGATACAGCCTATAGTGATTTTTCTTATGAGGTTATGAAAGGCTCATACACGATGAGTGGCAGGAAAGCCAAGTATTCAATGGGGGATGTGGACTACCTGCAAAATGATTCTTTCCTGGTGGCTGTTTATCATAAGGACGAACAGATAGTTGTAAGCGACCCACCGGTACAAAACGCCGGTTCCTATCTGCCCATGCGGGATATGCTGGATAGTTTATTACAGGCTTATTCTACCGACTATAATATATGGGTAAAAAGTACTTCCACAGATACAGAAACGGACAGTATCGGGTACATAAGGCTTATCCGTAAACTAAATAATACAGAAGCTGCATACAACCGTTATATTATTGAGTTTGATATTGCCCGAAATGTTATTACTAAAGTGGAGTTTGAATATACCCAACCGGGATCGAATCTTTCAGTTGAACAAGAGCCTAACGAAGGTCAGCGGTTATTAAAAAATACCGACCGCAGAAAAACCCTGTGCATTGAATTTTTGAATTACCGGTTTGATAATTTCTCAGACAATATCTATAGTGAAAATAATATTATCTGGGAAGAAGACGGAGAATACAAGCCAGTGGAAAAGTATAAAAATTACAAAGTGTATAACGCCAAAAATTAAAACAGTAATAAAAAATTAGTATGAGAAAGTTTTGGAAAATTTTATTTACAGTCAGTGTTCTTTTTGCTGTACAGGGTTGTTTCCCCTCAAAGAAAAAAGCATCGGAAAAAGTTTTTACAAATTCTGATAATTGGTTGCCCGCAGATTTCAAGCCGCAAAAAACTGTATTTCTTGTACAGTTGATCAACGAGGATGTGGTGAATTCCGGGTGGAGAGCCAAGTACAAAAAATGGAATAATGAAATGCGGGAGTACATGCAGGAAAAATATCCTTATAAGTATGAGTTTGTAAGTGTCGAGGATATTGAGTACAAAGGGAAAAAATATAGTGATTACCAGAAATATCCTTTTGGGCTGATGATAAGCAATGGAAGTTATACCTACCAGGGAGGAGCGGCAGGCAGCGGACCTAATAACAGTAATACTATAGATGTGTATGACTTTTATTTTTTTGATAGAGCCAGCGGTAAAAAATATCCTGTAACTAAAAAGTTTTCCTCTAATCCTGTTATGACATTCATGCCGGTGATTAATACGATACTTGAAAAGAAATAATAAAATAGATAAACGAGAGGTGACAAGTGATGATAGAACAAACTAATAACGAAATACATTGTATATGTTTTCAAGACCAGGACGCAAGCTTTTAACAGCAATAGCCTTTTTGCTGCTGTCGGTTGTTGTGTATGCGGGTAATAACCCGGAGTACCGGCAGACTTTGTTTGGTAAAAACGGACAATTGCTCGCCAATGCACAGCTCTATACGTTTGATGGGAATTTCTTGTCCTATCCCGGGTCTGTTGAAAAAACATGGTATGTAAAGAATGCCGTGCGATTAATGATTGACGAGGAAAGCACCTGGTTTATTTCGTCTGATTTTATCGCCAGTATCAAATTAAATATCGTCACAGAAAATGCAGCAGGTGTAATAACCAATCACCCGCAAAAAACACTCGCCATTAATTATAAAACCGCTGAAGGACAAATATCAGGGGCAATCAGTTCTTATGAATTCAGGGATGCAGTCAAAGTAACTGTTACTATTGCCGAAGCTATTACCAAAAATGTAAGTTGGGATGTGACCAAGAACCTCAAATTGGTCAATGAGATCGTTGCGATGCGGGACTGGTCATTTAGTTGTAGTACCGTTTTGACGGGTATCACTACAGATAGTCTTTTTGCAGATGAATGGAAAGTGAAATGGAATGTGCCTAACAATTTTCAGACAGAGTATGACCTCGAATGGGCATGGATAGACGAGAGTGCAGTGGCTGATTATACTTTCAATAACGTTGTAAACCTGGATAGTGTGTTCGAGAGTAATGCAACAAGGGTAACCACTACCAATAATTTTTACCGTATCCCTCTTCTATATGAAGATAACGGCAGGATATATGTGCGGGTAAGGATGGCGCAGGAAAGAGTGAACGGTCAGCGGACAGAAGGAAACTGGTATTATCTATCTGATGGTGGACTGGCCTATTTGCTAAGAAACAGCGGACTGGGACACCAGGATAATATGAACTGGCAGGCAACCACCACATTTGCTGAAGAAGGGAAAAGAAAAACGGTTATTCAATATTTTGATGGCACACTCCGGGGAAGGCAAACCGTAACTAAGGATAATGTAAACGGTACTACAGTTGTTGCAGAATCATTTTATGATTACCAGGGTAGACCGGTACTACAGGTGTTACCATCCCCTACACTAAATACTATCATACAGTTCACCAAAAACTTTAATCAGTTTGATGATAGCAGGAATGCCAAAACAGTGTATGATAAATTGGATGTGAATCAAAGCTCCTGTAATAAACAGACGGCAAAAATGCTTAGTACTGCAACAGGCAGTGCAGCGCAATATTATTCTGCCAATAATCCACAAGTGAATGATGGCTTTAATAAATATATTCCCGATGCAGGAGGTTTTCCCTATGCGGAAACAAGGTACACCAGTGATGGTACAGGCAGAATTGATGCACAGGGCGGTGTTGGTCAGGTATACCAGGTGAATGTTGGGAAAGATACCCGTTACTATTATGAAAGTGCTGATCAGGATGATTTAGACGCACTGTTTGGTACAGATGCAGGGTATGCTTCACACTATTCTAAAAATTGGGTACGGGATGCCAATGGACAGTACAGTGTGAGCTATGTAGATATGAGAGGCAGAACCGTAGCTACTGCACTTGCCGGTAATAAGCCGGATAATTTCCAGGCATTGCCATCTTACGCAGTGGCTACAAAATCTGTTACCCGTCAGTTAATTGATGGGGAAACGAATAATGTTCAGGGCAATTCTATTGTGTCTTCCAAGTCTCTCATAGTACCTAAGGAAGACAGCTACCAGTTTAATTATTACTTGTCTCCGGAAAAATTGCGTATGATGCTTTGCACTGGTGATTCCGTTTGTTTTGATTGCCAATATGAACTCAACATCAGTATTATTCCGGATTGTGCCGACAAAGTAATTCCGGGATTCACCAATCCCATCATTAAGAAGAATTTTAATCTCGGTCAATACCTGACTACCTGCGGAGCCGGTAATTCTCCATTGCTGGATACTATTTTTAATGTAATACTTCCTGAAGGATCCTATACTATAGTAAAGGAGCTTAAAATGAATACAGCGGCCAGGGATTTTTACCGGGATAATGTATTTATGACCGCTGATACCTGCAAGAAAAAAATTGATTTCATCACGCAGCAATACCAGCTTGCAATAAGCCAGCAAAACTGTAATGTAACCTGCACAGAGTGCAATACAAGACTTGGCTCTTTTCAGACATTTACAGATAGTTTCCGGGTTGCAAGCGGACTAAGTGTTGGAGAAGTAACAGCTTTGCTTCCTCAAATAACAGCAGCTTATAATGAAGCAAAGGCTAATTGTGACAGGATATGTGATAACAATACCGGCGAGACCCTGGATGAATTAAATAGTATCCGGGATATTATGCTACAGGATATGACCCCGCCGATGGGGCAATATGCAAGGTATGACGGGGAAAACCCTGGTTTGATATCAAGACCTTATAATATTTTTAATCCTGTGCCACTGGTTAGCTATTGCCCTCCCGTGCAAGCCTTACTTACACATTCTTACAGGTACCCGCTTGATTATAATGCAAGTACAGGTATAGTAGTCTGCAATAATACTGGGTATAAAAGTGAATATGGAAATGTTACATTGCCTTCTTCCCGACTATTGCAGGAAGGATTTACTAAAGACAGTCTTACCGACAACTTTGAAGGAAGTTATGCATACAACTTGTTGCCATACCATCCTGAATTTTGCAAACTGCAATTTGCAGAAGCCAACCTGAAAGGCACTTACCGCTTTGGTGGAAAGCTTCAAAACACGGATACCTGGAGCCAGGCAGTAAGCCGTGGATTCATCAATTTAAGTACTTCTAATGCGAATACGGCTGCAGATTTCTTTATGCAGAAAGATTCCTTTTTTATAAGGACAGGATTCACTCACCCGTTGTATTATCAAATGCGTGATGCCATTACCAGCAATTATATTGCTGCAAATACACAATGTGGCTCACCGGCTATGGGTATATGGCAACTGGCCAAGTTCTCGGTGTTCTGCCACAAAGAAATAAAAGACAACTCCGGCCAACAAACAACCAATGGTTGTTTCATGGCTATCAGTGTTCCGCTGAGTAATTGTTTGTCGCAGCAAAACAACCTGCCACCTTCTTCGCTAAATCATTGTGAGGCAGATATGAATATGGTCTGGAAGAATTTCAAAGCCTTATATAGTTCTTACCGAAATATCCTGATAGGCAAATACCTCAATGAAAATTGCAGCAGTACTGATTATTCAATATTTGAAGCAAACAGCGGCAACAACTACCAGGAAAGATTTACAAGATATAGCGATAACCCGCCTTACACTATCGCCAACATGGGCGACATCAACGGCCTGTTTGGAAGCAATGGTGATCCTGCTACTTATACCAATGTTGCAGCTTCTGAAGCTGACAGCATTTGCCGGGCTAATAGTGGCAACTGGATGTCAAGACTCCGCCGCTGCCCACAGGTGGAAGCCCTGGCACTTACGCAATCGCCGCAATGGGTAGCTGATTCTGCGTGGCTTAGTAAATATCTGGTGGATGTATGTAAACAGGGAGTGGATTATATGGGACATCCTTTTGGGGCAGCCAGCTTGCCCGATGGCAAGCCCTCCATCCAATTGCTGACTAATCCTGACGGTACTTCTATCAGCGGCGTATATGTCCGCAATTTCCCTGATATTGTCCGCTTTTATTTGCTTCACCGTTTTGGCACTGGCAGCATCAACCAGTTCTGTTACCCTGAACTCGTTGATTATCCCAAAGCCTATAATGTAGCTCCTGTAGCGGTTATTATTCCAGTTATCACAGTTCCTGAACCTTGTGCATGTGAAAGGATCAACTATTTTAAAACCAATTGGCAAAATGCCGGAAGCCCCGGTACTTTCAGCAATTATTTACTGAACACGCAGGGAACATCCATCAGTCAGGATACCCTGAATATGTTGCTGCAAATGTGTACTACGGGATATACTAGCACTAATCCCAACTGTAATTTTCTGTCAGGGCCAATTAAATTACCAGCCATTTTCCAGTGCCGTGGTACAGCGAATATCGATTCTTCCAAAACCTGTATTACCTGTGCTGACTATACTGCTATCAAGCAAGATTTCTTGACAGAGCGGGGCGTGGCTGCACCATACCTAAGTCCGCAGACAGAAACTGAGTTCGCCTGGAACCGTGCCTTTTCCGATTATGCCAATTACAAAACAGGCTTCAATAAGCTTTGGCCGGAGTATATTCAATTTGGCATCACCTGTGCGGGAGACACTACCTTAAGCTGTACTAATCTGAACAGCCTGCTGGGAGCCTGGCAAGCAACCAGCCCGCCACAAAACGCGGATTCTTGCCGCAACAGCTTTACGCAATACATGAACTACCATACGGGCAGGAACATGACTTTTAGTCAATGGATGGGTGAGTTCATAAAAGCTTGCGGTACGCAACCTACAGTATGCCAGCCAGTGCTTACTTGCGGTCGCCTGGGATCGCTGATAAATTCGTACTACAACTATTACGGGTATCAGATATGGCGTAACAGTAATTGCCAGACTCTGTTCACCCAATTTGTTAATGATTCTTTATACACCTCCTACACTTACCAGGAAATTGTAGACAATTACAACTATCTATGCGGTACAAGTTGCCCACTTAATATTTGTAGCTTCCCTAATTCACATTTGCTCACGAAACTGTATAATCATTTTAAAATACAGGTATATCAAACTGCATGGACATTAACTCAATGCCAGGATAATTTTACCAGTTGGTTTAATATACAATTAGGCTTTACAGCTAATCCCTATACATGGTCAGGTATTGTATCGCTGTACCAATCATTCAGCAGCAGTTGTGTCCCGGACATTACCCAACTTTGCAGTCCGCCTTATTCCTGTGCGCAGCTTAACTATATAAAGCAGCAATTTTATGTGCTGTATCCCAATGCCGACAGCTTAGGTAATTGCCAGCCCCTGTTTACTCAATTTTTTAACCAGCAGATGGGCACTAATTACACATTTGCTGAGATCCAAAGCATCTATAATACCGTATGCCTGACCACTCTGCCAGTATGCACCGGAGGAGCTTATTGGGATTGTTGCAACCTCATACTGTTTTACCAGCAGGCAATTGAAGCGTCTAACAGTGGCCTTGCCTGCCCCCAAAACTTTACTTTTTGTCAGTGCTTTGTCGCGCAGTTCAACAGTAACTATAATAAGAACTATGATTACGAGCAGATCAGGCAACTCTATCTGGATCATTGCGGGTTTGAGATAATGATATGCGGAGCTGAGCCCCCGGTATTTACCTGCCAACTCCTGGAAACCACGCTGTCTGCATTTGTAAAACAATACCCGGCGGGTGGAGGGTGCAATAACTGCCAGCAGTTCTTTGCTTCCTACTTTAACAATCGGCATGGCACACTATATACTTATGCAGAAATCAATAATCTTTACCTCGTACAGTGCGGACAGTCGCTGCAGGTATGTAATAGCCAATGTCCCGATTACATTGCCTTTGTAAATAATTTTAATACTCGTTATGGAGGAATGAAGATCCCGCTGTTGGCGCGCAGGCAGTTGTTTGAGAGCCTGTTCAATACAGCCTTCGGGTACAATAGCAGTGTCGGGCTCAACCAGCCGTTGATATATTCTCAGATTAAAACGCTGATAACAGGATGCTTAACTATGCCTGCTAACCTGGAAAACGAAAACCTGAATCTAACCTTAAACGACGCCAATACTTTAAGAGATTTTAAGACGGCTTACTACCTGCGTCACCCTAATGGAACGCCAGTGGATTGCCAGAATGATTTTACTGCGTGGGTAAACTGGTCAATGGGGCTAAGCAAGACCTGGTGCGAGTTAATGGCACTGTACGACAGTATCCTTGGATTGGGAAGTGGGGATATTTGTGGTAAAGAGGCGGCAGGACAGTGCAACAGTGGTGGAGATGGAGACAAAGGAGTACCTGCGGGAGGCGGGGTGAGCCCCCCCCCGGTAATTTATCCACCCATGCTTTGCGGGCTAAATGTGGTGATATTCGATACTCCACCGGTAGATACCAGCAACTGTAAGGATCCGCTGCTATTTGCCATTACTGATGCAACCATCAAGTGGGAGCTATACATTGACAGCCTACGCCGAAATTTTGATTTAGCATGGTATAATAAATGTATCAATGCGAAAAACCTGGAGAGCTTTACGGTTACATATGAAAGGGCAGAATATCATTATACGCTTTATTATTACGACCAGGCCGGGCAGCTTGTAAGAACAGTCCCGCCGGAAGGAGTAGAAGACAAACGAAGCGATGGCGCATTCCTGGCTAGTGTCAAAACTGCGCGTACAACTAATGCGGTTACACCAGTTATACCTGCGCACACACTTGGTACGGAATACCGATACAATACGCTGGGGCAGGTCGTTCAACAAAAAAGCCCCGACGGTGGCTTGAGCAAATTCTGGTATGATAAACTCGGACGGTTGGTGGTGAGCCAGAACGCGCAGCAAGCGATAGCCGGAACACCTTACTATAGTTATACTGTTTATGATGAATTGGGCCGGATACAGGAAGTGGGACAAAAGCCGCAGGATGCAGCTATGCAACCGGTAACAAGTCGTAACCCCACAGATCTGGGCAATTGGATAAATCATGCATCATATCCTAAGGAGCAAATAACGAGGACAGTGTATGATTTAAGTTATTTCAGCGGGGATGATTTGCTCACACCAGAAAAATTAGTGCAGCGTAATTTGCGAAACCGGGTAAGCTACACCCAGGTATTTGACGGACAACCGTCAACATTTGTGGGTTCCCACCGGGCCGCAACGTACTATACTTACGATATACATGGCAATGTTGACACTTTATTACAGGACTATGGCAACAGCAGTTTCTACAGTAATGTAATGAACACCAATGGTAGCCGCTATAAAAAAATAGCTTACAACTATGACCTTATAAGCGGCAAAGTAAATATGGTGAGCTACCAGCCAGGGTACCTCAATCCCTTGAACGGGGAATGGGTAAAAAACACGGACCGCTTTTATCACCGGTACAGTTATGACGCTGAGAATAAGCTTACAGATGTATACACCAGTCATGACAGTTTGTTATGGGAACGGGATGCGACGTACAGTTACTATAGGCACGGACCTTTGGCTAGAGCGGTCTTGGGACAACAGTTGGTACAGGGTACTGACTATGCTTACAACTTGCAGGGATGGCTTAAAGGAGTCAACAGCACGGTGGTCACAAACTCACCTACGGCTTCGGGACAGGGTATCTTCGATATAGGTGAGGATGGAAAGATCGGTAGCAGTAATGCACTGGTTGCAAGGGATGCATATGGATTCAGCCTGAACTATTATAGCGCCACTGTGAACAGTGTAACAGTGAATGATTATAAATCTATCAATAACAGTGTGTCACCATTTGCAGTTAACGTTTTTGATCTTGTCAACACCGATGTGAATACAGTAGCCAAGCCTTTATTCAATGGCAATATAGCCAGTATGATGGTGAATATTCCAAAACTGGGCGACGCGCAGTTGTACGGCTATGCTTACGATCAGCTTAACCGTATCATGAGTATGGATGCCTTTGGAGGATTTAATAATACAAATAATACATGGACCAACGGTACGCCAACAGCCAGCGCCAATTACAAGGAAAGGGTTACCTATGATGCCAACGGTAACATAAAGACTTATTTAAGAAATGGCACTACAACAGGCGGAACGCCGCAGGCCATGGATAATCTTACGTACGGCTACAACCTGTCGGGAGGTAAACTGGTGAACAACAAACTGCGTCATGTGAAAGATGCAATCGGTGATGGTAATTATACAGAGGATGTAGATAACCAGCCAGATGATAACTACGATTATGATGCAATCGGAAATCTGATAAAAGATACAAAAGAAGGGATTACCAATATCACTTGGAGCGTCTATGGTAAGATACTAACCGTAGTTAAGAATACGGGTACTATAACGTATACATATGACGCATCGGGGAACCGGTTAAGCAAGTCCTACAATGG
>JAWXCO010000013.1:0-13311 GCA_034408705.1 Bacteroidota bacterium | reverse complement strand
CTTGCTGGTTTACAGAAAGTTATGATTTAGACCATTTCAAATCGTCACCGTCTTATTTTTGGCTGTAACCTTTATCTACCAAGACTTTCAAAGAGCTACATACTATTTTTACCGGACACTAATGACTGATAGATACTATCCACGCAATAAATATTTTTCAAAAACTACATGATTATTTTAATCAAAATATTATACCAGAAATTAAAGACAGAACTTTTGAAAGTGTCAAAAAAACAGCCCGTCAAAATGCCAGTTTAGAAAATACACTAACAGAGACTACATTTCTATGAACAATGAACTATGAATTAAAATAAATCACCCAATTTCGAGCATCATTCTGCGATAATGCGTTGGTGTCATTTCTTTATTGTGTTTAAACTGCTTGCTGAAGTGCGCCCAGCTATTATAGCCACTTTCATAGCAAATTTCCAAAACAGGCTTATTTGTACTGGATAGTAGTTTGCAGGCATGGCTGATACGGAGATCCTGTATAAAGTCGAAATATGTTTTTTTGATATTCTTTTTAAAAAAACGGCAAAAAGTAGGAATACTCATGGCGGCCACATCTGCCACCTGTTGTAAGGTGATGGGTGTTAAATATCGCTTGAAAGAAAATTCAATAATCTTTTCAATAGACGGATTTATATTGCTGTTTGAAGCCATGAAATTTTGCGTAAGAATATTAAATGATGTGCTGCTGCTCATTTTTTGCAGGCAAAGCAATAAATGTATAATTCTTTGGTAACCGGTAAGTTTGTCAATTCCCGTTATCAAGCCAGCCACCTCTTTCTTTAATTTTTTTTGCAACTGAATACCATCATTTCTTTTAAGTAAATGTTTAATGTTTTTCAGTTCGGGTAGTTGTAAAAAATCTTCACCAAAAATGGTTGGTTTAAAATGAATAACTACCGCGGCACCTGTCATTTTGTGCTGTTGTTTTTTAAACCAATGCGGCAGATTGCCCGCCATAAAATAAATGTCTCCGCTTTTATAACCTCCTATAAAGTCGCCCATCATTACAGTGCCATGCCCCTCTGTTATCATAATCAGTTCACATTCTTCATGCTTGTGCCAGTTGGTTTCAAATTGTGGTGTAATGTAATTGTGGTACGCAAAAGAATGGTGTTCTTCAAGGTGAATTTTTTGGATAAGCGTTTTCATCTTAAAAAGATATTTTAACTGTTATCTTATCAATTATTGTTGATAAAAATAGCTAAAACTGATAAGATAGCATATTTTATTTTTTAAATAGCAGTTGTGTACACTTTTAAAAAAATGAACCTTTATCCTGTAAAAAGATTGCACTAACCATTTTAAAATTGCGATATGTTTTTACTGGGTATTGATATAGGAACCTCATCAATAAAGGTGTCGGTTGTAGATGCAGATTCTCAACAATGTTTAGCTTCAGTGCAATATCCGGATAACGAATCGGGTATTACTTCATTACAAACAGGATGGGCAGAACAGGACCCGGCAATGTGGTGGCAACATACCCAACAGGCCATATTAAAATCGCACGCTTTAAATTTATATAATCCTGAAAGTATTATTGCCATTGGTATAGCATACCAGATGCATGGCCTTGTTTGCGTAGATAAAAATCAGGAGGTATTGCGTGATAGTATCATCTGGTGCGATAGCCGTGCGGTTGAGTTAGGTACTGCTGCCTTCAACTCAATTGGCCATGCAAAGTCGTTGCAGCACCTGCTAAATTCACCGGGGAATTTTACTGCTGCAAAACTTGCCTGGGTAAAACAAAATGAACCAGCCATTTTCGAAAAAATAGATAAGATCATGCTTCCCGGCGATTTCATTGCCATGCAACTAACCGGGCAGATTACTACCAGTGTTTCGTCTTTAAGCGAAGGCATATTTTGGGACTTTAAGGAGGAGCAACTTTCTAAAGATATATTTAATTATTTTGGTTTTGATACTTCGGTAATTCCGGTAATAAAAAAAGTATTTGCAAACCATGGAGAAGTATCAGCAGCCGTTGCATCAACTTTGCATTTAAAAGCAGGCACACCCGTTACTTACAAAGCCGGCGATCAACCCAATAATGCGCTGTCATTAAATGTGCTTGAGCCGGGTGAAGTAGCTGCTACTGCTGGTACTTCCGGCGTAATTTATGGCGTGAGCAACGAACTTACTTTTGATGCCAGGTCACGTATAAATAGCTTTGCTCATGTAAATTTTTCAGATCAGCAAAAACGCATTGGTGTGTTACTTTGCATCAATGGTACGGGTATTTTAAACCGTTGGATAAAAGAGGTTACTGGTAGCCGCTATAACTATACTGAAATGAATACAGCAGCTCATTCAGTTGATCGGGGAAGTAATGGTTTAGTGATGTTGCCATTTGGTAATGGAGCAGAACGTATGCTTGAAAATAAGCAGGTGCAGGGCCATATTCATTTTATCGATTTTAATAAACATCAACCGGCACATTTGTTCAGGGCAGCGCAGGAAGGAATTGCTTTTGCATTCAGGTATGGGTTAGATATTATGCGTGAAAATGGCATGAATCCATCTGTGATCCGGGCAGGTAAAGCCAATATGTTTTTAAGCAATGTGTTTACAGAAAGCTTTGTAAATGCAACCAGCGTGCCGGTTGAATTACATGATTGTGATGGAAGTGTAGGTGCTGCCAAAGGCGCTGGTATTGGTGTAGGTTATTATAATTCTGCTAAGGAGGCATTTATAAATACTAAACCGCTTGCATTGATTCAACCAACACAGAGTAAAGCCTACGATGAACTATATCATCGATGGAAAAAATGTCTGCTTCAAAATCTGAAGGATGATTAATTAGTTTTTAAAAACAACCATTTAAACAATAATCAACAATATACAAATCATACATCTTAACAACCTTTTCCATTCAACAAAAACCAGCGTGTATGGGCAAGGACAAAATTCTAAACCATGTCAGTAGTTACAGGAAACAAAGAATACTTTACGGGTATTCCTCAAATTAAATACGAAGGTTTGCAAAGTGATAACCCATTGGCTTTTCGCTGGTACGACGAAAATAAAGTGGTGGCAGGCAAGCCCATGAAAGAATACCTGCGATTTGCGGGCGCTTACTGGCATAGCTTCTGCGGTAGCGGTGCCGATCCTTTTGGGGAGCCTACTCATTTGTTTGCCTGGAACGAAAAAGCCGGTGCTATTGAAAGAGCCAAAGACAAAGCCGATGCAGCATTTGAATTTATTACCAAACTTGGTTTGCCTTATTATTGTTTTCATGATGTGGATGTGGTGGGCTATACCAATGATATAAAAGATAATGATAAAAGGTTACAGGCTTTAACAGCATATTTATCTGACAAACAAAAAGACAGCGGCGTAAAATTATTATGGGGTACTGCTAATTTATTTTCTAACAGACGATATATGAATGGTGCCAGTACCAATCCAGACTTTCATGTGCTGGCACATGGTGCTGCTCAGGTGAAAGCGGCATTGGATGCAACGATTGCATTGGGTGGTGAGAATTATGTTTTCTGGGGGGGGCGTGAAGGTTATATGAGCCTGCTCAACACAAACATGAAGCGGGAGAAAGAACATTTGGCAAAGTTTTTACACACAGCAAAAGACTATGGAAGAAAAAATGGCTTTAAGGGAAAATTCTTTATAGAACCAAAACCATGCGAGCCAAGCAAGCATCAGTATGATTATGATTGCGAAACAGTGATTGGTTTTTTACACCAGTATGATTTGCTCAATGATTTTAGTTTAAACATAGAAGTAAACCATGCAACGCTTGCCGGTCATACATTTACACATGAGCTACAAGTGGCTGCCGATGCAGGTTTGCTGGGCAGTATGGATGCCAATCGTGGCGATTATCAAAATGGCTGGGATACCGATCAGTTTCCTACTGACTTAAATGAACTTACAGAAGCCATGCTGATTATTATAGAGGCAGGTGGGTTCAAAGGCGGTGGCATCAACTTCGATGCAAAAATCAGGAGAAACTCTACCGACCCTTCAGATTTGTTTTATGCACACATTGGCGGGATGGATGCATTTGCAAGAGCATTGATAACTGCTGAAAGTATTTTACAAAAATCAGATTATAAAAAGATAAGAACAGAACGTTATGCTTCCTACGACAGTGGTAAAGGAAAAGCATTTGAAGAAGGAAAACTATCGCTGGAAGATTTAAAGGCTTATGCTATTCAAAACGGCGAGCCTGCTGTAATCAGCGGCAAACAGGAATACATGGAGAACATCATTAACAGATTTATTTAACGATTAGCTACTTATAATACTTGCTTATGAATAGTTTACAAACTTATGATTACCTGGTTTTTCTTTTTTATTTTATTGTTGTTGCCGGTTATGGCTATTGGGTGTATCGCCGCAAAAAAAAGGCAACTGTTTCGGCATCGCATGATTATTTTTTGGCAGAAGGCTCTTTAACCTGGTGGGCTATCGGTGCATCCCTCATTGCATCCAATATTTCTGCAGAGCAGTTTATAGGCATGAGTGGGAGTGGTTTTAAAATGGGGCTTGCCATAGCCACTTATGAGTGGATGGCAGCAGCTACACTTATAATAGTAGCTATATTTTTTATACCCGTGTATCTCAAAAATAAGATTTACACCATGCCACAGTTTTTGCACCAGCGGTACAACGGTACGGTAGCCATGATTATGGCGGTTTTCTGGCTGTTGCTTTACGTGGTTGTAAATCTTACCTCTATACTTTACCTGGGCGCATTGGCCATCAACAGCATCTCTGGTATCAATACAACCTTGTGTATGTATGTGCTGGCTGTGTTTGCTATTTTCATTACGTTGGGTGGTATGAAAGTAATCGGGTACACCGATGTAATACAGGTTTTCTTTTTAATACTGGGCGGTTTGGTAACAACCTACCTGGCATTGAGTATGGTATCAGATAAGTTTGGCGGCGCAGGCGTTGCCGACGGATTTAAAATAATGACGCAGCAGGCCAATGATCATTTTCACATGATATTAAAACAGGAAAATCCCAGTTACATGGATTTGCCAGGCCTTACTGTGCTCTTTGGAGGCATGTGGATTGTGAACCTCAACTATTGGGGATGTAATCAATACATAACGCAGCGGGCACTTGGCGCAGATTTAAAAACAGCCAGGAGTGGAATTTTATTTGCAGCTTTTCTAAAGTTGCTCATGCCGGTGATTGTAGTGTTGCCAGGTATTGCTGCATATGTATTACACCAGCAAGGCGATTTTCAAACAGAAATGCTTCAAAACGGAGAACTGAATCCAGACAAGGCATACCCGGTGCTATTGAACCTTTTACCTGCGGGACTAAAGGGCCTTGCTTTTGCCGCATTAACTGCCGCCATCGTAGCATCGCTTGCCGGAAAAGCCAACAGCATTGCTACCATATTTACTTTGGATGTTTACAAGAAAAGATTAAAACCCGGTGCAGATGAGAAGAAGATGGTGCAGGTGGGAAAGATCACCGTAGTAGTTGCCATGTTGCTGGCAGTAATCATCGCCCCGTTGATGGGCATCGATAAAAAAGGTGGCTTTCAATACATACAGGAATACACCGGCTTTGTAAGCCCAGGTATTTTCGCAATGTTCATCCTGGGTTTCTTTTGGAAAAAAACAACTTCTAATGCAGCCCTGTTTGCAACAGTAGGGGGCTTTGCTTTTTCTTTATTCTTTAAGTTTTTACCAGCATTCATGAACCTTTCTTTCTTAGAACAATTCGGCTTTGCAAAAGCCAATGCAGAGGGTATTTATGAAATTCCTTTCTTAGATAGGATGGGGTTTGTATTTGTTATTTGTATCATTGGAATGGCACTTATTAGTGTGTACGAAAATAGAAAAGGCGTTAAGCTAAATGGGCTTGAAGTTGATAGGAGCATGTTTAAAATGAATCCTTCTTTTGCAGCAGGAGCCTTGATTGTATGTGGTGTGCTGGCAGCTTTATATACTATTTTTTGGTAGATATAAGCAATGTTATAGTTTGATTTAGTAACGAAAAAGCATAATTCCATTACAATTAATTTCAAATGGAATTATGCTTTTTAAATGCTGCTATTCAAAATTTATCAATTGTTTTGTGCAGTTTCTTAACTTATCATTTCTATCGGTTGTATAAATATAACTGGAGATACAGCGCCTATAATATTGTTTTTATATTACCATTAGTAATAAGTAGTTTGAGCGTATTTATTTGTGCACTGCATTGCATCCTGCTTCTTTAAAAACATAGTTGAGTTCATTAAATTGGGGGGGGGGCAACTAAATTTATAACGATGGCCCGTTAAGAATAACTAATATCAAATAAATTAATGATTATGAGCAGTAAGAAAATAGTGTTTGTCTTTTTTGCAGTTATAATTGCATCGGTTGTTCATGCGCAAAAGATCATGCAATTTGTTATGGTTAATCATTTAAATGCACATCGTAATGATGAACTGGTTGTTATTTCAAGAAAGCTGTTAGAAAAGAATACCGGTTTAATACCAGCATCAAAGTATGTGATTGTAAAGGATAATAATAACAGACCATACGTTTTGCAGCATGATGATTTGAACGGTGATGGCAAATGGGATGAGATTGTTTTTTTACAAAACTTTAAACCATTGGAGAAAGTTTCTTTGCAGATTTCGATCAGTAATTCACCTGCAACTGTAAAATCAGTTGTCAGGGCGCATGCCCGACATATGCGTAAAAATGCAGATGATACGTTTGGATCTGATTTATTAAAAGATTCAATTCCTGCTGGTCAGTTGGGTGCAGATTTTAATGTTGTAAAGTTGCCGCCCTTTCTTACCGAAGGCCCGGCATGGGAAAATGATAAAGTAGGATTCAGGATTTATTTTGATATACGCAACGGAAAAGATATATGGGGTAAAACAACTTCAAAAATGATGATAGATGAAGTAGGTGTTAATCCTGCCGATAATTATCATGAACTGTCTGCCTGGGGAATGGATATTTTAAAAGTTGGGAAATCCCTCGGAGCTGGTTCACTGGCAATGATTGTTCCTGTTAACGGAAAGGATTCACTGGTGCGGCTTGGGGCTGTAAATATGGGCAGGGTTATTTATTCCAAAATTTCTGATGGCCCTGTTCGTGCTATTATTCTTTTAACTTATCCTGAGTGGAAAGCACTTGATGGAATTTCAGCAGTAACTGTAACAGAAGAAATCAGCATATGGGGTGGGCAATATTTTTATCAAAGCAAGGTTACAGTAAAAAATGCTCCTGCTAAAACAAAAATAGTAACAGGTATTGTAAATCTTCACAGTAAGGAGGTAAAAGAACTGCACAATAAAACAACAGCATTGATTTACACGTACGATCTGCAATCAGAAAATAAGGATCAGTTGGGAATGAGTATTATGCTTCCGCCAACTGCTGTTTATACAACAGGACAAACACCGAATAAAGGAACTGATGTGCAGAATACATATTATGTGTCGGCTGATGTAAACAAAAAACTTCCATTTACATATAGGTTCTATGCCGGCTGGGAAAAGAGTGAAACTTTTTTTACAACTGAAACGGGTTTCAGGAATTATTTAATTGAGCAGGCTAAATTTTATGCCGCACCAGTTCAACTGGCATTCAAAGTTTTACCAGCAGTCAGATAAAATGCTGCCAAATGATAGGCTGTTGAATACTTTATGATAAAGCCTGTAAATAAAAGCATTGGATTCCCGGTTACAAAAAAGTACACTTGCTTATTTTTGATTACCTGCAAAAAGTCGGGCTTTTTATATGTTACTCAAATACTATCAGTAAGGTCTGCAACACATTCTTGTATTAGTCATTGACAAGCAATAACCACCGCTTACATTACTACTTCTTCAACTGTTCCACCATCCAGCTACTCATTTTTTCATTTTGTTCAGGATAGCCCCAATGTCCGGTCTCCTGTACTATGTTTAATTGTTTGGGTGCACTGATAACGTTGTAAGCAGCAAATGTTGAGGAGGGAGGACAGGTTTCATCATTAAAACCCCAACTGTAAATACCGGGTACTTTTAGCTGCTTTGCAAAGTTTACCACATCATAATAACCCAGTGTTGCAATCTTATCGGGCTTGTTATTAAAATCAAAACCCCATTTATCAAAGTAATTGGGCCATCCACCTGTGCGGCCTTTTAAAGTGGCCGTCAGATCGCTTAAAGCCGGATACATGGCAGAGAGATATTTTACCCGGTTATCCAAGGCTGCAGTTACAATAGACAATGCACCGCCCTGGCTGCCACCAATCACGCCCAAATTGCTACCGTCATACTGCGGCAAACTGGTTAAAAAATCATTGGCCCTGATACAATTCAAATAAACCCGTTTGTAATAAAACCGGTCTTTATCATCCAAATTAAAATTTTGATAACCGCTTAAAGCGCCTTCGGCTAAACTGGTATATACCTGTGGATCGAGTGTAACAGGAATACCATGAATGCCAATTTCCAACGTGATGATACCCTTATCAGCAGTGCCTGCATCGCCATTATAAGGACGGACACCTGCACCCGGCACCCTTAACAACGCAGGATACTTTCCTTCCTTTTTAGGAACACAAAGGATACCGTATAACCTTGAATTACGACCATAGCCCCGCAAGTTTACATGATATACGTTGGTATATTCTGTACAACGCTCCGGCAACAAAATCATCTTTGCATCCATGGGTATTTTAGATAATTCTGTTTTGCCGCTCTCCCAAAATTGCAGAAAATCGGCGGGCATTGTTGCATAAGGCTGAATGGCATAGGGGTCAAAACCAGCAGTGGCCAATCCACGATACATTACACCTTCCAGCATACTGGTTACCGTACAGCGTAAGAAACCAGGTTGCTTTAAAGTGCCCCCGTCAATGATAGTCTTACCGTTAGCCAGTACCATGGAATCTCTTTTAACAGGCGCCATTCTTTCCAGCCCGGTTTCAAAATAAATTTGTACATTTTTTAATGGCACATTGTTTTTAAAAACGATTACATCAAACTTTGCGGTTTCTCCAATTTTGTAAGTCCAGTCATCATGATTGGGAGAAACAATAATTTTTAGTAAGCGTTCCGTTTGTGCCTGTGCAGTAAAGCTGGATATAAAAGCCAGTATCAGTGAGCAGAGCAGTATTCTATTTTTCATATTTGTTTTTGGCAAAAATTTATTGTAAATCATATTATTTCATTTTTCTTTCCATGTTGACCAACAACGATTACAGTTCGGTGGCTTTTTCCTGCTAGCTTATGTTTTTTGCACTTGTTATTTTTTGTAAGGTGGTAAATAATTAGTGCATTACAATTGATGAAAACTTTGGGTGACAAAGGCCAGTACTTCCGGTAATGCACTGCGCCAGTAAGCCCAGGTATGTCCACCATCCCTTACCCTAAACTCGTGCGGTATTCCTTTTGTATTCATGGCGATATGCAGTTTTGAATTGTTTTCGCTGCGTACATCATCATCCCCACAATCTATATACCAACGCACTGCCTTTGCTTTTTCTGCAGCCACGTTATTGACCAATTCAAAGCCATTGTATTTTTGGCACCAGGCTTCAATATTTTCGTCACTAATTGTTGGGTTCATTTTTTTGTACATCTTTTTAGTAGAGTCAATATCCTGCAAACCATTGCCCGTACTAAGCGGACAGGCAGCGGCGAATACTTCAGGCTTGTGTAAGGCATATATTAATGTGCCACCGCCGCCCATCGATAAACCTGCAATGGCACGGAATCTTTTTTCGGATCGCACCCGGTAGTTTTTTTCGATAAAAGGAATCAACTCCTCAAAGAAAAATCTTCGTACCTGAATTTTCCATCTACACTATTGAAATATCCCCTTTGCCCGGTATTAGCATCGGGCATTACAATAATCATATCAGTGGCCTTTGCTTCTTTTATAGTTTTATCTGCAATGCTTGCCACTTCCCCAAACTGAACCCATCCGCTTTGGTCATCTCCGGAGCCGTGCAATAAATACAATACCGGATAACTTCTCTCAGATGTTTCATAACCGGGTGGCAGGTAAATGGCATACCTGCGTTCCATATTCAGAATGTTGCTTTGCAGGGTAAGGTTGTCTTTTACAATGCCTGTTTGTGCAAGAAGATTTGAAATGAAAAAAAAATTAAACAGAAAAAATATGGTAGAGGCTTTGAGCATTTTTATAATTTTTGAAGCGTAAAATAACGATTGATATTCTATTTTATTAAACCGGGTAAATCTTATACTACATATATTTTACCAGGGCCTTCCCCTACTTTAATTAAAAATTTTTCAACGGCTTGTGTACTCACACACTAACGAATATCTACCAGTTTCGCAGCCCTGATGTAATGAAAGATTTACAGTTTAGTGTTTGGTTTCTGCCAATAAATCTTTGTTCCCTGAGATGATTATATATTATATTTCGATTTCCCATAATTTACCTTCACTTTTTTTCCTGAAGAAATATCATATTTCCTAACCCTATAATTCTTCCATCGGGAAAAAGTATTCCAACCACAATAGAAGCATCTTCGCTCAATCCTTCATCAGCATGCCCACTGCCTTCTTCCCATACGACAAATGCAAAATCACTGAATCCAGCAGTTTCCACAAATCCAATTGTTGCGTGATTTGAAAGGGGGAAGATCTTTTTTTCACCCATCCAGGCTCCTTTGTAAGAGGTATTGTATAGCCCGCCAAACGATGTGAGATAAAGGTTATCTTCGCTGTCAATTCCAAATTCCGGTTGCTCACGGGCCTGAGCCTCAACTTTTCGTCCAAGCTCTTTCCATTTTCCGTTACCTGTGCGTTCAAAAACGTATCCTTCACCTGTTGAGACAAACACTTTGCCTGTTTTACTTACCACAATGTGGGGAGACTCTGAACGGTCGTCGCTCACAGCTTCTTCAATTGGCCAGGTAAATCCTCCGTCAGCCGAACGGCGATAGGTTACCTCTTTCACCGGTCCGTGGCGCTGAACAAGGTGCAAGGTGTTGTTACCATCAACGAAAATATCGTTATACACATGGTTGTTGATGCTTTTCCCATTTTCATCGGGATCGGGCAGAACCGTCCAATTGATTTTCCCCGATCGGGTTTCCATGCCGATGTGCCCGTTGTGGTTTCCTCCCCTGCTTGCCAGAAACAGATGATCGTTGTTGTTAATGGCCAGTTCCGAATCACGTGAACCTTTGGGATTAACCTTAATCCATTTTTTACCATCGAACCAGGCATATTCGTTTCCGCAATAAACATGTGGGTTTCCTTTTGAATCGACCACCACATCCGGGTCGGAGCGTACAGCATTGATACATTGGCAACCAACTTCCGTCTCTTTTGACCATTCGTTTTTGGCCCCATCGTATTTCATATACTTTAATCCCGAACGATTGTAAACCAAATGAATATTGCCTTGCTGATCGACAGCCAAATCGGGGAAGTTACCTGTTGCCACCACAGTTGGACGTAATGCATAAATATGCAGTATCCAGTCGTCGCCATCGGAAGGTGTTGCAAATGTGGTGTGTTGCAAATTGGTTGGTGGCTTCACAATTATGCCTTTCCGTATATCAGCATGTTTTTTGCATTGATCCATTCTGATTGAAACAGATAAGGATAATCGAGATATACTTCCACCTTACCCAATGTGTCCAGGTAAATGTAATATTCTACGCCCTCGTTTGCGAGGCAATAGCCTTGTTTTACCAAATCCTGCCTGGTTTTCATCTGGTGAAAAGGAATTGTTGCAAACCATTTGTGAACATCGCTTACAATATCATGTCTGTCCTGATTTACATCCTTCAAATTCATGGTGCCTGAAAATCCGGTTGAAGAAATACCCTTGTTGTCGGCAAAATTCAGAATGCTTCCAGAAAAAAGGATGGTAAAAGTATTTTTCCTGATCCGGTCGTTTGAATGAGCAGGATGGTAAATATTACCGGTCCACAGGGTTTCATTTGCATAACTAATTTTTGTGGGGCGATGGTTCATAGCCATTCCTGAGAAAAGCTCTTCAGACTTGAATGGTTTAGGCCCCTGAATGGTTGCCATGTCGCACCAGGATTCATCTATAAAAGGGCAGCCAAACTGGCTTGCGCGGGTTTCGTTATGCACTGTGAGAATGTGGCCGTGAACATCAACAGTGTCGATAAGATTACCGATACGTTTGATGTCGTTGGTAAGCATAGCATTTTTGTACCCTTTTTCGGCCCAGAAAGGTTCAGGCCCGGCAATGTTTAAAATAAGGTTGGGGTAATGCCCAAAACGTGCCAGGAAATAACGGATATAAAACTGTTGATCGTCCCAGTTTACCGGCCATTCTCCATGTTGCCCGAAAATGCCGGCAAAGGGAAAAACAGCGATTCCCCGATTTTTCAATTCATCCATAATAACTTCGGCTTTGCGGTATTCTGCCGGATCGACAGGCCACATTTTTGGGGTATCCCATCCCCTCCCACGCCCAGAATCGTTGCGGTTGGTAAAACAACTGGCAATACTAAGCATGTTGTACCCGTTTTTTATGGCCCAATCGAGGAAGAGTGTCCGTGCATTACCATCGTTCAGTTTTTCGGGTTCGTCCCAGTTGGTGGCAAAAAAACGATCGCCTGCTTGAAAACTCTTGAACAGGGTTTTTGGCTGTCTCCCCTGACCAAGCCAAAATGGGTTGAAGGCATTTTTTTGCACCCTTCCCGGCTTATCAGAAGCAATGCAACCAAATTCACCCGAGGTTTTCTTCCCATCGTCGGTAAACCAATATTCATAAGCCCATTCGCCATATTCATCGGGGCTGAAGCGTATTTTCCATTTATTGTTCCCATCATAAAATCCTGAATGATTGAAAACCCGTCCATCACCTGAAGTCATCTTTACACTTAACGTTACATTGCGCAGGGGATCGGTGTAGATTTTATTGTTTTCAACTTCCAGCTCCCATAACTGGTAGATTTCAACTTTGGGCAATTCGTCCCAAGTCCCTTGACCATAAATTGAAATTCCAAAAAATGGTAAAAAGAAAACTGCTAAAAAATATCTGGCGACATACATAAACTTATTTTTTTAGGGTTTCGGTGGTTCCATTATTTTTTAATTTATTCATCAATTGTTTTCCTTTCCCGGCCTTAACCAGAATGATTCCTCCCCAACGGGCACGGCTGAATTCGGCGCCATCGGTACCAACAGTTGCTGTAACTTTAAGCATATCGCCAGGTTTTAACTGAATGTTTTCAATCAGGCACGAGAAATCTACTCCTTCTTCGTAAGAGAATTTACTTAGCCGAACTTTGAAGTTCATTGCCTGTTTGCCATTGACTGAAAGTACGTACGCAGATTCGCCATCGTATTCGCCCACACCACTG
>JAWXCO010000012.1:0-3815 GCA_034408705.1 Bacteroidota bacterium | reverse complement strand
GCATCCAAAGTATAATACTGAAGCATGATAAAATATGTTGTGGCGACCACGATCAACCAAAATGAAAGATTGAATAGTACTATTTTTATCGCCTCTTTTTTATCCGTAATGAATGATTGCCGCATGACAATTAACAGCAGTCCGATGTAGATAATAAGTAATCCGAGCGAATGGCGGAGTTTATCCGATAGTATATCAACAGCGCGTAGTATCAATTCCTTATTCACACCGACAAAAGCATTTTCTGCAACCAAACTTCGCAGGAAAGCAATGGTGGTGTATTCCTGGTCGGTTATCAGATTTACAACTGCGGTGTATTTGGCGGAGTCAACGGCATTGGTCATGCTGCTGAGTGGAACAATATTCCCCCTGTCTAATAATTGATAGCCTAATTCAGGCTCGAATTGCTTTAGAAAGTCATCGGTGGTCAGTCGGTCATACGCAATAAACCCAAATACCAAAGCAAATACAGCGGTATTGAAGATGATTGCTGTTTTAGAATAAGAGCGGCTCGAAACTAATAAGACTCCTAACCATTGCATTAAAAAGACGAATGTGCCTACCTCATGCCTCGATAAAAGACACAGGACAAACAGCGCGCAGGACCACCAGCCTAATAGTTTATTGTTTTTTCCGCCAGCTAACAGCGCAAGCGTGGATGCGATGCCCAATGCAAATGCCACGCGTGTATATTGAAACACAAGAATAAACTCCGTGGCGAGTACCAATGTAAGAACAAGAGGAATTATTTTCAGGATGAAACCTGCATGCTGATTATTCTTCAGAAAGAGGAGCAGGATGGTAAACAGGGAAATTGCTACATAAGCAAATAGAAATATTTCATACCAGGGAATTCCGGAGGTGACGCTATAGAACAGCATATAGACTTCTGCCAGCAGAAAATGCGAAACAAAATACCAGATGTTTACAGGAACTCCTTCAGTTACAGAACCTGAGAAAAAGGTGGGATATAAGGCTTCATACGACTCATACACGGAAAAGGCGCCTAAGCCATATACAAATATCAGGATGAAAATAAAAATTGCCCCGTATTTCACTGCTGTATTTTTCATGTAATTCAAACAAACTTTTCTATGTGGCGGCAAGCGTTGCTTCCCAAAGCGGCAATGTTGTTTTCATGTCCGGATTGTTGCCTATTTAATTATAAATTTGACAGATGCTAAACACGTAAACATTCTAAGTAAAATGAGGAACACACATAAATGCGCAATACCCTGCCCTAAATTTAAAAGAATATACCCGGTTTCGGGTGATGTTGTCGCATTCTTTTTTTTAGCCGCGTTCAGTTTGCTAAACTTTAGCTGCAATTTAAAAAATCAAGATGGATTTAATAAGGGCGTGAAGACAAATGATACGTTGTCTGTTGCAGCACCGCTTGATGTATTGCTCTACCTGCCTCCGGTAATTGCGGCAAATCCAAATGAGGACTCTGCAACATCTATCATTTTAACCACAGCGGACGTTGCGCGATTTGATGACCTATCGGAAGAGAAGCCTTATGTCAATTCAGTTCAAATTGTTGATGCGAATGAGCCATGGCCTCCGAGATGGTACATCGCAACCCCTGTCTATACAGATAAAATGTATGAAAAGGTTGCAAAACAAAACCAATATCGGTTTGATTTTGTGATAGATGCCAAAATCGAGTCGGGCTATTTTTCTTTCTATAAAATACTTTCACAACAAGCGATAGGCACAGGGCAGTTGTCTGCTCCTGAGTTTGCAGGCTATATTTTGCTGGATAAAAAAATGGAGCCGGTTGATACTATTAAAAGCAATATGAAAAGGTCTAACATATTTTTTCGCGACCTGAATATCAACGAGAAAGGAGAGCGGTTGGTGGACTTAAAGAAAGACACTTACCTTGATTTAAGAGACTATACTGATAATCCGAAAGACAGTTCTGTGCATTGCTATCTTGACATCATCCACATCTTGGATTCAAATGACAATGTGCTTTTTACCTGGAATCCTTTATATCATATCAACCCTGATTTATTTCAATACAAAGAAACGATGAATAGCAAAGCATTTGCGACAAGACACGCTGATATACTAGAGTGGACGCGGCTTACGTCAGCCCTATGGGATTATGACGGCAATATTCTGTATGCAATGAAGCAAATTGGTATCGGCAAAGTGTCGCGCGAAACCGGGCAAATAATGTGGCAGATAAATTACTCGGATATTCCCATTGTATCCGGTAAGGATACTTTAGAATGGTATAGTCCGCATGATTTTAATTTTTTGTCTGAGAATGATACTGCGGTGCTCTATTCTCTTTATTCGGGAGGCGCGGTAGGAGTTCAGCCCGCGTGTGGCGTTTTGTTTGAACAGAATAAAAAAACAAAGAAATTCAAACTCGTGCAATACATTTTTCCGCAAACAAACTATCTGGCTGTCGGGCAGGGCAATCTTGAATATCATCCTAACGGGGATTATGCTATCGGCTATGGTTTTTTTAGCGAGCCGGATACCTCTGCAAATGCGGGAGATAATTATCGAAACGTGTTAGAGTATAAATTACATGACGGAACAGCATCTGTTTATCAATTGCCGCGCTGGATTTATAACTATAAAGCGCGTTTAGTGCGCGACTGGCCTCGTCCTCCGCGTCCGGTAATTGTGCAAAAGGGAGATAATTTGGAAGCAACAGGCGATTTTAAAGAGTACACTTGGTATAAATTATCAGGCGTGAATCTAACAACGGCAAGCAAGGTTGGTGCAGGAAATACAATAAAGCCGGAAAAGGGTAGCATCTATTGTGTTGAGAGTAAATACGGTATCGGATTTTCAGTTTCACTGCCTTTCACTGTCAACTGATAGATAGTTGCTTTTCATCCTTGAATATCTGCAATTGAGGAAAATTCCCATAAAGAATTTCATTCACAGCCGTTTCTGGCGCTTCAAACCAGTTCTTTAACACCGAGGCATATACCGACCGGTAATCATATTGTAATACCAAGTTATCATTTACAGTAATTTTTTCGGGTATAACCGGATTGGTTCCTAAGATGCCGCCTTTTATTTGCGAGCCGAAGAAAAGGAGAGGTTGCGATGAGCCATGATCGGTTCCATAGCTGGCATTTGACATAATGCGTCTGCCAAATTCCGAGAAAGTCATTCCCGCAACTTCATTTTCCCGCCCCATGCCCTTAATGTCATCCCAAAAACAGGTAATCGCTTGTGATAGTTTGCCAAGTAAATCAGCATGTAATCCCTTCGTTGCGTCAGAAGGATCCACCTGCGAGTTATGGGTGTCAAAGCCCTTTAAATCTACAAGATAAACGGAAGTTTGTAATCCACCATTAATAAGTTGAGCAACCTTTTTCAGTTGGTCAGCTAAAGGGTTTTTGCCGGGTTCAGGATACGACTTAGAATGATTGAAGGAAACGGAGAGCGCATTTTTGACAACCTTTGAATAGCGCTCTGCTTGCAGCAACATCTCGCGGATACTCTTTGTTTCTTTTCCTGCCATTCCCGCTAATTCACCGGATGATGATTCCACAGGATGCGTTTCAAAACCTTCAGTTGGGTCAATCACAATGCTCATATCCATTTCACTGCCCTGAAAAAGATAGGTGCCGGTATCGCCAATTTTGATAGCCGGAGGCTCCGGGTGTTCGCCATTCGGAAAACCGGCAGGATAATTCATATAGCGGGTTTGTAAAAAACGCGCTGCCCAACCGGTATATAATACAGTAGCAGAATCTGAGCCGGTAAGCCAAACATCAGATGAGCGAAAATGCGAATAGCTGGGATTGGAATAGCCCACGCCCTGCACAAATGAAATC
>JAWXCO010000011.1:0-2920 GCA_034408705.1 Bacteroidota bacterium | reverse complement strand
TGCTGTATTGCTTTAAAAGCCATTTGGTGTTGTGATTAAAATCATAATAGCCTGACCTGTTGACATCGGGTCTTATAAAATTCAACCCAATATGGTTTCCTAAATCCTGGGCTGTCAAATTGTTGATGGCAAAACAAAAAAAGACAAATGGCATTAATGTTTTTAACATAGTAATTTTATTTAAGTATATTTTTTATCAACCGTTATTTTACTTTTAAAATGATAAGTTCCTGATCCGATTTTGTAAACAGCCTTGTCGTTTTCCCATTTCAAAAAATGAATACTCTTTATCTTATTGATTCTCTTATCCCCGACCCTGCTTCTGGCATTCTGCCGCAAGTTCCTTCATGGGGTCCTTCCCATAAGGCGATGCATCCACAATATCATATTTAGTGAGCTTTGAATCAAAAAGGCAAAAGCCGTCATGATGCTTTGTTGTAATGGCAATGTATTTCATACCTGCATTCTTTGCCACTGAAACCCATTGCTTCGCATCAAACTTTGTAGGGTTAAATTCTTTCGCAGGCGTTTCATAATCCTTTCCAGGGATGTTGGCAGAACATTGAATCCATTCCCCGTGGTCTGTTCCTTCTTTTCCTTTCCATTCGCCAGCCGGTATAGAATACAATCCCCAATGAATAAATAGGCCGTACCGTGCCTCCTCAAACCATTTAAGTTTTGCTTCCTTCTCTGAGGTGGCTAAGGAATCAATACTTTCTTTTGGTTTTATCGCACGATTTGAATTACACGACATGAAGGACGCTGCTACCATTGCTGCAAATAAAAGATTGATTGATATTTTTGCTATCATTTCTATTGGGCTATTGATCTGCTCCATACATTCTATTTTCTGTTATTCCATTCCAGCTATCAGTCCTGAATGGTGCTGCCGGAAAGCCTTCCGTATTATACAGATTACATTCGCCTGCATCATCGGCCCATCCATACCTGACTGCAATTGGATTTACTATGCCATCACTATACACTACTATGTTTGTACCTTCCATATAGGCTTTAGCATATTGAAAAACTTTATCAGCGCCTGCAATTTCAAAACCTTTTAAATATCCGTACTTGTCTTTTACTGACAGACCGCTGCCGGTACTATTGAAAGAAATAATTATTTTATTTCCTTCAATTTTCATTGACTTGTAAATAGGTCCGCTGTAAACAATATTCTCATTGTATGATTTATTCAATGCTATGGCGGCAAGCCTTTTTCCAACATCCTGTTTATTGCGGGGATGAATGTCATTTGAATTACCAATATCAGTAGTTATTGCCATGCCGGTGTTGGGCAATGAAAGCGTAAGTGTTTGAGCTTCTCTCAACTCAGCCCATTGGCTGCCCTTGCTGTTGTTGTTGCCAGTAGGGTCATAACTTGAAAGCTGTACGAAATAAAAAGGAAAATCACTCTGGCTCCATTGCTTACGCCAATCATTGATTAATAAAGGAAAGCTTTTACGATATTGAAAAGCACGGTCTGCATTACTTTCGCCCTGGTACCAAATAGCTCCTTTGATACTGTAAGGAATTAAAGGGCTAACCATTGCGTTGAACAATAAACTGGGATATTCATTAGGGCTGATACCGGAAGACTTTCTTATTGATTCAACCTGGAACATCCACTTTCCTGCTAACGAAATGGAAGAAGAAGGAATACCTAATTTTAAATCAGCACTATCACCATATATACCACCGCTGCCTCCAATGTCTTCTACTCTCACTGCAATTACATTCTTACCTTTTTTTAATACACCTGTGGGAATTATATACTTGCGCTTCTCTTTAAAATTTCTGCTCATTTTACCAACCTTTACACCATTTACATAGCTGTCGTCTGAGTCATTTATCATAGCCAATTCCAGCAAAGCTTCTTTGCCTTCAAACTCCTCACCCAGCTCAATCGTTTTTCTATACCAAACCACTCCGTCAAAATCAGCAAGGGCCTGGTATTCCCAAAGACCCGGAACATTCATCGAAGGCCAGCTACTGTCATTAAACAATAGTTCTTTCCAAGACTGAATGATGTCAGGGTCTTCTTCAATATGGCGTTGAATATTTTTAACCTTATTGATGTAGTTTGTTTCTTTTACATTAGCGAGTGAATCTAAATTCATATGAGGCATACCATTAATCATGGTTTTAAATTCATCACTTTCCTGAAAAGCTTTTTTACTAATCCATGTTTCGATATTGGTTCCGCCTGAGGATGTATTGATAAGCCCAATCGGCACCTTTAATTTTTTATACAATTCAACCGCAAAAAAATATCCGACAGCAGTGAAATCGCCAACGTTATCAGGCTCGCTAACTTTCCATTCACCACCTGACAAATCATTCTGTGGCTCACTCGCAACATTTGTAGGCACTTTAAAATGCCGGATGAAAGGATAATTGCTTTGTTGCATTTCGGCCATTGCCTTCTCGCTGTGGCGCACCAACCATTCCATATTTGACTGGCCGGAACAAACCCATACATCTCCAATAAAAATATTATTTAAGCTGATCGTGTTACTTCCTTTGACGGTTAATCGGTATGGGCCACCGGCCATTTGTGGGCCTATCACAACTTCCCATTTACCGTCCTTTCCGGTAATGCCTACTTTCTTTTGATTGTTGAATTGAACAGTAATTCTTTCATTCGGAGATGCCCAACCCCAGAAAATAATATTGCGTTCCCTTTGAAGAACCATATTGTCTGAAAATATTTTTGGCAAACGAACAGCAGCCGATGCGCTGCAACAAAGGATCAATACAAGACAGATACATTGAATCATTAATAAAATATTTCCTGCCAGCTTCATTAAGTTAAATTAGTCTTTACTTAAAATTTAATGATTCGTTTAATGCCATTGCTGCTTACGATCTCAATAGATGACGCGTTATCTGGCAATGGAACGATAGAAGAAGATTGTGA
>JAWXCO010000010.1:0-3656 GCA_034408705.1 Bacteroidota bacterium | reverse complement strand
TGCTGTATTGCTTTAAAAGCCATTTGGTGTTGTGATTAAAATCATAATAGCCTGACCTGTTGACATCGGGTCTTATAAAATTCAACCCAATATGGTTTCTTAAATCCTGGGCTGTCAAATTGTTGATGGCAAAACAAAAAAAGACAAATGGCATTAATGTTTTTAACATATGAATTTTATTTAAGGATATTTTTTATCAACCGTTTTTTTACTTGTAAAATGATAAGTTCCTGATCCGATTTTGTAAACAGCCCTGTCGTTTTCCCACTTCAAAAAATCGATACTCTTAATATCATTGATATTCTTATTCCCTTCAAGAATGGCTGACTCCCTGCTTGCCGGAAGAAAGACTAATGCATTTGTATTAGGCGGAATAGTTATATCTATGTCAAATGTATTTGCTTTCAATTTCCAGTGACTTTGAATCAATCCATAAAGAGATAAAAAGTTTCCGTTAACCTCCGTAAGATCCCCTACCAGTTCTGGCCTGATAACTATTTCCTTATAAGCAATGGATTCAGAAGTTTGACTAATACCTGCCAGGCCACCATAAAACCATTCCATGATATGACCTAACATCAGGTGGTTATTGGAATGCGCAAAACTATTCCATATCTCAATTAATGCCGTTGCACCTTTAGATAGTTGGTATCCATAACCCGGAACATCAGTGCGGTTATTCATTTTGAAAAGAATTTCGGAAAGTCCTTCATTATGTAAAACATTCACCACATAACGCCAGCCAATATCACCCGAAGTCAATGCAAAGTTTCTATTCTTTATGTCAAGAATTAAATTCTTTAAAACTGCTTCTTTGAAATCAGGTTCTACTAATTCAAAATAAATTGCCATGGCATTTGCCGTTTGGCTCCCTTTATCATAGGTCATCTTTGTTTTATCAAAGAACCTGTTATTGAATGCCCTCTTTACCTCTTCACTTAATTTACTGTATTTTTCTTCATCCTCTTTCCTTCCCAATAAACCCGCAACTTTCTTCAAAGTGATTAGGCTATAATAGTAAGTTGAAGTAGCTGTCAGGTCCCTTGAGGTTGCATTAATAAAATCAGGGTTGCCGGGTTCAAACATATCCGCCCAATCTCCCAAACTATTTGTAAGGAAATGATCAACAGCTTTGTTAGTAAGATAATCCACATACTTCTTCATCACAGCATAATGATTTTCCAATATGCGTTTATCGCCATACCAGCGATACATATCAAAAGGAATGATAACACCCGCACTTCCAAACTCGGGAGAATCCCGATAACCACCATCGAATTTAACATACTCAGGAGCTATTGCCGGGATTAACCCGTTGGTTTGCTGAGAAGCTGCAATATCTTCCATTATTTTAGTAAAAAGCGTAGCTACGTTATAGTTGTATTTGATAGAATTGCCAATCAAATAAGACTGTTCAAGCCAACCCAGTTTTTCCCGCTGCGGACAATCAGTTGACACACTAACAGTGTTGCTTCTGATTGCCCAATCGATTAATCGAAATATTTTATTAAACAATTCATTTGAACATGAAAATCCTCCGGCTTTTTTAACATCCCCATGAACGTGCAACGATTTTAATTCTTTTATAACAGGAAGATTGTCCGGGTTTGGTTTTCCATCAGGCACTGCGCCTTCTATCTGAAGATACCTGAAACCGTAGTAGGTAAACTGTGGCTGCCAGTTTTCTATTTTCTTTCCTGCTAACGTGTATCTGAAAAATACTTTTTCGCCAATGTTAGCCTGTGTGATAAGGCCATTGCTATCGAGCAATTCTGATGGAGATATTTTAACTTGTGTTCCCCTATTTCCTAAAACCGAAATATATGGTATGGCCGACATATTTTGCCCCATATCATAAACCCAAACACCTTGCCTGGGATTTGAAATTTTTATCGGGCTTTTAGTTTGGAAAATCTTTAAAGGGTCCTGCTGTTGCGCTATTAAAACCGGACTACCCTGAACTTCGACAGGTGCCTGCCAATGGCTGTCATCAAAACCGGTGTGCATCCAATCTTTCTGAAATAGTGTTGCATCATAATCTTCGCCACCATAAATACTTGAAAATGTTACCGGGCTTTTTGTAACCTTCCAGGTGGAATCACTTACAATATTATCTGTAGATCCATCATTATATTCAATCAGTATTCTGGAAATGACAGCAGGATACCCAAATCGCTGAACTATTTTGGTGTATCGTTCCCGTGGAATATTGTAAAAACCATTCCCAAGCATAATCCCAATTGTATTTCGGCCATTTTTTAATAAGTTGGTAAGATCAAAAGGTACATATTGCGCATACTTTTCATATTTTGTCCAACCCGGATCGAGAAAATGATCTTCAACCTTTGCTCCGTTAAGAAAAAAATCAAAATGACCTAAGCCACAGACAAATGCTGTTGCTGATTTGATCTTGCCACGAATAGAAATATCTTTCCTGAATTGTGGTAAAGAATTTGGGTTATGTGTTACGGTATCTGTTCTTTCATTCCAATATAATTGTCCTGTATGCCTGGCTGGAATAATTTTATTTGAATCGGCCATCCTTTCTAATCCAATCCATTTTGCATTATCCCAATCTTTAGGTGTTAATAATCCCATTTGCCAAAAAGCTACAGGGCTCCACGATGTAGGGTGTCCGTTGCCGTCCCAAATCATAACTTTCCAATAATATTTCTTTGCGGATTTAAGCGGTAAGCCTTTATATTCAATTTGAATAGACTGATCCGAAAGTTTTTTTCCCGAGTCCCAGATTTTATTTTTGACGTTTTCAAACCCATCAGGATTGTCACTTACTATTATCCGATAAGCTGACTGAACCTGATTCCTGCTTTTTGAAATGAGCTGCCAGGACAAACGTGGACTATTAGTTTCAATTCCCAAAGGATTTTCCTTGTACTCACATGACAGATTCTTGATTTTAATTTCTGTTTGCTGCGAAAAACCAGATATAGAAAAGAATAAGGAAAAAATAAGTGTTTTGATCATTGTTGAGATTTAAAAATTTATTGCATGGTTTTATTACTGACTTTTAAATTCCGATACTTTACCACAATCACGTTGTTAATAGAATCCGCTGGATTTTCAGGAAGATGAATTACTATACCCCTGGAATGAACATCTACTTTAAGTGGAGCTTTTTGTTTATCCGCTAACAAATAAACTTTATCTGTTTGCTTAGAAAAATAGTCCAGGTAAATTTTATGGTCCTTTGGCCAATTAAAAATATGCAGATAAAATGTTTGCGGTTTTGCTGTAATCATTTTTACATCTTCATTCCATTTGACAGTATAACTACTGGATGTAGTATTGTAAATTGATTCTCCATTAACCGCCAGCCAGTTGCCAACTTCATTCAATACCTTCAAAGATTGATCTGGTATTTCTCCTTCAGCTGTTGGGCCAACATTCAGTAAATAATTTCCTCCCTTGCTGGCAATATCGCAAAGGTTGTAAACAATTTTTTTTGTGCTTTTCCAATTTTGATCATACTTATTAAACCCCCAATGATCATTTATTGTCATACAAACTTCAAAAGCTGTCTTTTGGGTTTTGTCGGGGATTTCCTGCTCAGGAGTTCCATAGTCTGCACCAATTCCATTAAGCCTGTTATTAATCAAACAATCTGGCTGCCATTTATGAATGGAATCAACAAAAGC
>JAWXCO010000009.1:0-5487 GCA_034408705.1 Bacteroidota bacterium | reverse complement strand
TTTGTTCTTACAAAGTAGTTTCTTTATTTACGGGTAAAAATCCGGGATGTACCTTAAAGATGTGATAGGTTGTTACACATATAATTTCCGTATGATGGGGTAGGAATGGAGAATAGCAGGCAGTTGCCAGTGAGGAACTAGAGATGCACCACTTTTTTCTTACGAACTGTTTTTAGTTCGTCGAGTGCCCGCTGTACTTCGGATTTTTTTCGTTCGATCTCTTTTAATGTAATGTCGGTGTCCGGGATACCATTCAGGTCGTTCAGTGAAAGTTCTTTACGGGCACCATCTAATTTGCTGATGGCCCTGTTATATACCAGCTGGATACTATCGAGCCGCACCTGGTTTACTGCAGATGCCAGCTGTGAATTGATATTCTCCCAGTCGATCTTGCCATAGGCCAGCTTCAGGTTATTTTCCCACTTCTTCCAGTCCATTTTTTCTATTGCTTTTTCATAACTGGCTTTTAGTTCATCTTTTTCCTGCTGGTTAAATACATCGGCAATACTTTTTTCCACCGCTTTCCATTGTACACTTTCCAATACTTTTTTGGAGGCCTGCATCGCTCTTTCCACCTCTTGTTCCTGGTATTTTTTTAACACAGGGTTATTGGCCAGTTCAATACTTGCATTGATCAGTTCAGGATTTATTGCAGCGGATATATATTCTACAAAGGCAGGGACAGCTGTAGAAGTCAATTTGTCCTCTTCTGCATGATGGATCACTGTAGCAGGAGTCTCAGGGGCCACTGTGTTTTCTATTGCGGCGTATCCGGCCGTTTCAACGATGGTATAAGGGAATGCGCTCCGGGCAAAAGATACTGCATGGCCAAAACCTCCCGTGTTAAGCTGGCCATCGCTGGGTTTACTGAACAGCAATACTGCATTGAGTGCAATGATACAGAGTAAGCCTCCCATTAGCCCGGCCAGTTTATTAAAGGAGAGGGCAGGCTTTTGTTGTACTCCCATTATAATTTCTACCCGGTGCATCAGGTCATTCTTTTTTCCACCAGCAGCGATCACCAGGTGTTTGCTTTCCAGGTTTACTTTCTCGAGCATCAGCAGGGCAGAAGCATATTCATGTGAATCGTACTGGAACTGTAAAACCATTTCATCAGCACTTTTCTCTCTTTCCCTTTCTACGATCTTTACAAAAGCTTTGGCAAACGGATTGAAATAAAGAAGGGTTTGAATAAAATTGATGACCAGGTTGACCAGATAGTCGAGGCGTTTGATATGTGACAACTCATGCAGTAGCACGGCTTCTAATTGCTGCGGGGTTAAATGATTGATGGCTGCCAGCGGTACTAATATGACGGGTTTGAAAAAACCAATTGTAACCGGAGAGGAAACAAATTCAGATACCCATATCTGTACTTTTCTACAGATATCCATTTGCTCAGCTACTTTCCCGACAAACATTCTCCATTCTACATTCATTTTTGTGAGACCGAATTTTCGGATCACCTTAACATAGCGATAGTTACGTACAAAATAAAGAAGCGGTAACAATAAAAGAACCAGGTAGAGGACCGAAGCCGCGGGCAGGGTCTGCTGCAGCCAAAGGCTTAGTTCCATATTGCTGTCTGTATTGATAAGAGAGGAGGATAGAACTTTATCAGCCCGGCCCAGGTAAGCAGCCAGGAAAGTATATATAAACCAACAAAAGCCGCCGATTAATAAGGACGAGGCAAATGAACTTTTGACAGATGATCTTGTGTTTCTGAAAATACCGGTGATGACCTGGTAGATGACCCATAAGAATCCCAGTTGCCATAAGCTGTTAAGTACAGCCCATCCCAATGATTGCAGAAAGTTGGCCTGGCCGGTCATGTTTACTTTTTAAGGCTATCCAGTAATGCCTGGATCTTGTCCAATTCCTCACGGCTTGCTTTGTGACTTTCATCTCCCAATGCCTGGATGACCAATTGGGTTGGAGAGCCGCCAAATAAGTTATCAATAATCTTACTTAATAAATGTTTTTGTGTTTTTTCTTTGTTCACCGCAGCCTGATAAATGTGGGTACGCATGGAGTCATCCCTTTTTACGATCCCTTTTTCATTCATAATCTGCATGAGTTTCAGGGTGGTGGTATAGCCTACATTTTTGGTCTGGCCCAGTTCCTCATGTACTTCGCGTACGGTGGCCAAGCCCTTTGTCCAGAGGATTTGCAGTATTTCCAGTTCACTTTCTGTTGGCTTGATCATTTTAGGTACTGACATGGTATCTAGATTTGAGACCCAAATATACGACTATTTTCGTATGACAAAAAATGTCGTTTTTATTTTATTTTTTTTAACATGTTTACTATTGGGACGACTGGGGTGTAAAAAGGTTACAGGAAAAGTTGGGAGCAAGATTCTGTCGGATTGATCAGGGTATAAAAAAATAAGCCCCCCTGTAGAAACAGCGGGACTTAATGTAATGGTTCTGATTAAGCTCTTAAATACCAGCCATAGCCCTGGGGCAAAGGATGGTAAAGCGTTTATTGATACTGAACTGTATTGCTTTTATTAATAGCGGCAACTGGTTCATTTGCTTTTATAATTTTTCCGGTAGGCGGTGGAACAGGTACTACTGGTGCTTCAACTTTCTTCGCTGCTATTTGCGCCAGGGTAGGGGCAATGACAAGCGATACAATGGACATCAGTTTTATCAGGATGTTCATAGACGGACCGGAAGTGTCTTTAAAAGGATCACCCACGGTATCACCGGTAACAGATGCTTTATGCGGTTCCGATTTTTTATAGAACATTTCACCATTGATCTCGACACCTTTTTCAAATGATTTTTTGGCGTTATCCCAGGCACCACCGGCATTGTTCTGGAACATTCCCATCAACACACCACAGACCGTAGCGCCGGCGAGAAATCCTCCTAATGCTTCTGCACCAAGACCGGGAGTAAAACCAATGATCAGGGGAGAAACGATAGCAATAGCACCCGGCAACATCATTTTCTTAAGTGATGCTTTAGTTGAGATGGCCACACATTTATCATACTCTGGTTTACCGGTTCCTTCCATAATACCGGGAATAGTGCGGAACTGGCGTCGAACTTCTTCCACCATTGCCATGGCAGCTTCACCCACCGCACGGATACACAAGGAAGAGAAAATGAAAGGTATCATACCACCTACAAAAAGACAGGCCAATACATTTGCTTTATAAATATCAATACCAGAGATACCGGCTACACCGACAAAGGCGGCAAATAAGGCTAAGGCTGTCAATGCAGCAGAAGCGATCGCAAAACCTTTTCCTGAAGCAGCAGTAGTATTACCTACAGCATCTAATACGTCTGTTTTTTCTCTGACTTCTTTTGGCAGCTCACTCATCTCAGCAATACCACCAGCATTATCAGCAATGGGGCCGAAAGCATCAATAGCTAATTGCATAGCTGTTGTGGCCATCATACCGGCAGCAGCAATCGCCACACCGTATAAACCGGCACATTCATACGAACCCCAGATACCACCAGCCAATACCAATATTGGTAAGAAAGTAGATTCCATACCTACTGCCAAACCACCAATAACATTTGTAGCATGACCAGTTGATGATTGACGGATGATAGAGTTAACAGGACGTTTGCCCATCGCAGTATAGTATTCTGTAATGATGCTCATTAATGCACCCACTGCAAGACCAACGGCAATAGCGCCAAGGACTCCCCATTTGGTAAATATCACACCTCTCAGTTCCATAGCCTCCGGCATTAGCCAGTACACCAATCCTGCAGCAGCGATAGCGGTCAGGATCATGGAACCCCAGTTGCCCATGTTCAGGGCCTTCTGTACATTATTAGTATTGATACCTGCTGACTCACTAATGCGGACAAACAAGGTACCAACAATAGAAAATAAAATACCGATACCAGCGATCAGCATCGGGAGAACGACCGGGGCAAAACCAGCCAGGGTATCATCAGCACTCAGTACACTTGTTTGTTGCCCGAGTACGATAGTAGCCAATACTGTAGCAACATACGATCCGAACAGGTCGGCACCCATACCAGCCACATCACCTACATTGTCACCCACGTTATCAGCAATCGTTGCCGGGTTCCGGGGATCATCTTCCGGAATACCCGCTTCTACTTTACCTACCAGATCAGCACCTACGTCAGCCGCTTTGGTGTAAATACCGCCGCCTACACGTGCAAAAAGGGCTATTGATTCAGCACCCAGGGAGAAACCTGTCAGCACTTCGATCGTCCTGAACATTTCTTCAGAATTGATTGCAGCATCAGGTGCAAAAACTTGTTTTAATATAATATATAAACCACCCAGCCCCATTACAGCGAGACCGGCAACACCAACGCCCATGACAGCGCCACCGGTGAAGGATACATTTAATGCTTTACTTAAACTGGTACGGGCTGCCTGTGCAGTACGTACATTGGCTTTGGTAGCAGCCTTCATCCCGATAAAACCTGCGAAAGCACTTAACACAGCTCCTAAAACAAAAGCTATGGCAATAGACCAATGGGAGTGGGAGTTAGCGGTGGCCATAACAGCCAGCAATACACCAACAATAACAACGAAATAACCAAGGATCTTCCATTCTGCTTTCAAAAAGGCCATAGCGCCTTCAGCGATATACTGGCTGATCTCTTTCATACGGTCCGTACCGGCATCTTGTTTTGCAACCCATCTGAATTTTACGACCGTGTAAAGAAGACCAATCAGGCCCATAATGGGAACGAGATAAATCAATTTGTCCATAAGAGATGATTCTTAATCAAAATTTAATAGTAAAACGGTTTTTTGACCGGGCGGCAAAGATAAGGGAAAATGGATTTCAGGTCTCTGGTTTCTGGTTTTTGATTTTTGTAGCTAAAAGATTGATTGGATTGAAGTTGGGTTCTTTTCAACAGCTTTATTTTAAAAGCGTCATGACCGGTTGACCGTAAGAAAAGCCTCACCCAATTTATTCACAATATCTCCTGCCATCATGGCTTCCATTGAAAGCTCCCGGGCCGCAATATCTCCGGCAATACCGTGCAGATATACACCGAGTATTGCTGCTTCCACTGAACTGTATCCCTGGGCTAATAACCCTGTGAGTATCCCGGTCAGTACATCACCGCTGCCGGCCGTAGCCATACCGGGATTGCCAGAAGAATTAAAGAAACCCTTGCCATCGGTTGTTGCAATAAAACTATGATGCCCTTTTAGTATAATGATACAGTTGAGTTCTTTTGCCTTTTGCAAGGCCAGCCATACACGGTCGAATTCGTTGGCCGTTTCACCAAATAGCCGTTCAAATTCTTTGGGATGTGGCGTAAGGATGGAACCTGCGGGAATGAGTTTATACAGGTCTTTTTGCATAGACAATAAATTCAGCGCATCTGCATCGAGCACCACCGGGCTCCGGTAGGCATCGAAAATTTCCCGTAATAGCATTTTTGTTTCTGACGCGGTGCCGATCCCCGGGCCGATACCAATAGCTTCATAGACAGTTAAGTCATCCCGATAGTTATCGGG
>JAWXCO010000008.1:0-15060 GCA_034408705.1 Bacteroidota bacterium | reverse complement strand
TATTGTCGAATATACGAACATTGATCTTTTAAGGCATATTAAAATTGTTTAACTGATTCTCAATAAATTAGATAGCCTTATGCAAGATTTTTTGAAGGCATCAATAGTTGCGACAATACAACAGCAAGAATTTGAGGCCAACCCAAATAAGATTATTAACTCATCCCCTGTAACGTCCCCCAGAAAAGCAAAACCCTTGTCAAACTCAATGCTGAAAAGCGTTTAAAGTTTAGTTGTGCCAGACCTGGATTACCTGCGGTGATCCTTTCGGGTTAGTCTTACCCAAGGCCCTTCGCCCCGCTTATGCCGGGCTGGGACTTTTTTTATCCACCTGCTTATGAAAGCAAGCTTTCAACGCTTTTGAATAAAAAAAGCCCCGGCTATCGCCAGGGCCTTGTGCCCAGAACTGGATTCGAACCAGCACATCCTTTCGAACGCTGCCACCTGAAGGCAGTGCGTCTACCAATTTCGCCATCTGGGCAACAGTACTTATAGACGGGGTGCAAATTTATTGCTTTACAGCTAATCAGTAAAACTTTTTTACACTACCATCAAACTGCAACCCCGCAGATCACTGCCATCGATCCGGCCCACTACTTCAAAATCTCCGCCGGGCCTGAGCTTTCCTACATCATCAGTGGCTATAAAGGAACAGGAATAAATATTGGCCAGGTCAATAATATTGATTGTACCTGATCCGGCCCGCTGAACCACAAAGGGATCTTCTTCATCCCGCAGCAAGATCTTCATCCAGGGCGGACAATTAAAAACCCCTTCCCCAACGGAATAAGCCTGTGATAAAAGCTCCGTCATCCCGTATTCGGAATGGATAGCGTCACATTGAAAAGCAGCCTGCAGCTGCGCATGCACTTCAGGCCTGATCATTTCTTCCCGCCTGCCCTTCATACCACCCGTTTCTATGATCACAGTATGCGCAAAGGCTGGCCCCCTGCTAACAGAAGTATAATAATCTGCAAAATCAAGCAAGGCAAATGTTACCCCGAGCAGCCATGTTTTTTGTTTTGCTTTTTCCAGTTCGCTGATGGTAGTGGACAATTGCGCATACTCCTTCAAATAAAACCTGCTTTGCGGATGCCCGCTCAATTTGATCAGCTGGTCCATCATATAAACAAGGGAAGAATTGCTCCTCTCCAGGTAAGAAGGCAGCAATCCGATAATACACCAGTCCCGGATGGGTCCATAGAATAACTCAAATCCTTTTGTAAAACTGTCCACGTATATACCCATATCCTTTACCCGGTGCTGGCTGTTGATGCTCCCCGTGGTACCACTGCTCTCAAAAATAGTGACCGGCTCAAAGCTGGTCGTTTGAACGGTATGTGATTTAAAAAAGCGGACCGGCAGAAAGGGGATCTGTTCCAGGGAACTAACCGAAGCAGGATCAAGCTTCAATGCCTGTATATATTCTTTGTAAACGGGGTTCTGGCTGGCCTGGAACCTGAAAATCTCCAGTGCCAGTGCTTCAAAACCATCCTGATTAACCCCAAAAACTTTATGATTCCATTGCTCCAGCATGACCTTTATGTGTATTAAAAATTGTAAATTTGTTTTCACTCAAATCGCACCAATGAAACTCAGCCTGTTTGTGTTAGTGTCCGCTGTAGCCATCCTGATCGCCTGTAACAAAGATAAGTTCCTGACAAAACCGACCATCACTGTTAAATCCATTAATGGAAACTTTGTTCCACTTAACGGTACTTTTGTCATTACCCTTGAATGTACCGATAAGGAAGGAGATGTACAGGATTCGCTGATCCTCATCAAAAAACGATTGAACAAAAGAGTGGTTGCCACCAACAGGGATACCATCCGGTACAAGTTCCCGGTATTTCCTAAAAATACCCGAACCGAAATCCAGGCTATTTTAGATTATCAAAGTATGTTATCGGCCCTGAACCCTCCCTTTATTCCCGGTTCTAATCCACCCCGGCGTGAAGTGGATACCCTGGTCTTTAGGATGGCAGTTCGGGATAATGCGGGTAATACCAGCGATACGATCACTTCTCCTACTATCTACGTTTTCCGGCAGTAACAGTGCCGGAAGCCGGGCTTGTAAAATGGGCAGATCAATTTTTCAATTTTTTATTTACAGCAATCTTTTTATTGCGGGTTGTGCCATTGCAATGGTCAGCCAAACCTACACCTTCCTGTTGCATACAACCATCAACTGGTATTTTACTGGCTTTGTTTTCTTTTCTACCCTTTGCAGTTATAGTTTTCACTGGTACCTGACGGTGAATTCGGTGATCCCTTCTCCCCGGATACAATGGGTGCAAAAAAACCGGAATATCCATCTTATATTTTTCATAATCGGAATTGTAGGTGCTGGTATTTTATTGTTTTATTTATTACCCTACTGGCATTTGTTACTGCTTTCCGCCATTATTACATTTCTTTATTCGGCACCCAAGATCCCACATCCCTGGTTCAGGGCCCTCCGGAAAATAGCCCTCGGCAAAACGATCTTTCTGGCTGCCGTGTGGATGAATGTAACTACGCTGTTACCTATTTTAATTGCCGGTCACACCTGGCAACCTGACTTTACTCTTTTTATACTGAGCCGGTTCTTTTTGATCTATGCCATCTGTATTTTGTTTGATTACCGTGACCGGGCAGATGATAAGGCCGCCGGTATCCGCAGCCTCATCACGTACTTAAGTGAAAAAGGAATTACTTATGTGTTCTGTTTTTCGTTGTTGGTTTTTGCCCTGAGTACCGCTGGCCTCTGTTACTACGACTATCCTGTTTTCGCTATTGCCCTTCTTTTTATCCCCGGAATTATCACCGCCGCATTGTACAACTATGCCCGAAAGAATTTTTCAGATATGTTCTATTATTTTATCCTCGATGGGTTAATGGCCCTTTCCTCCCTGCTGCTGTTTATACCGGGCATTTAACTATTTTTACACACCTTAATTTTAATACTTATGGCAAAAGCAGTAAAAGCTAAAAAATCAATTATTTCAGCAGAAGCATTTAAATTTCTGCAGTCCTATATTAATAATGCATCTCCCGTCGGCTTCGAAACATGGGGACAAAAGCTCTGGATAGAATATTTGAAACCCTATGTGGATACACATTTTGTAGATTCCTATGGTACTGCCGTGGGTGTTATCAACCCGGAACATCCTTTTAAAGTGGTGATCGAAGCACATGCAGATGAAATAAGCTGGTTTGTAAATTATGTAACCGCCGAAGGCCTGATCTACCTGAAAAGAAATGGTGGAGTGGATCACCAGACAGCTCCCGCATCAAGAGTATTGATCCATGGTAAAAAAGGCGCCGTGAAAGCCGTATTTGGCTGGCCGGCCATTCATACAAGGATCGGGAGCCCCGATCAAAAAGAACCTGCACCAAGAACAGATAATCTTTGGCTCGACTGTGGCGCCCGCAACCGCAAAGAAGTGGAAGCATTAGGTATTCATATTGGTGCGGTGGTAACTTACCAGGATGGTTTTGATGAACTGGCCAATGGCAATTATATCGGCCGGGCTTTTGATAATCGTATCGGTGGATTTATGATCGCAGAAGTAGCCAGGATGCTCAAAGAAAATAAAAAGAAACTCCCCTTCGGCTTGTATGTGGTGAATGCGGTGCAGGAAGAGATCGGGCTCCGCGGTGCAGAAATGATCGCCCGCAGGATAAAACCCAATATCGCCATCGTTACCGATGTAACACATGATACCACCACACCGATGATCAATAAAAATATTGAAGGCGATGTAAGTACCGGTAAAGGTCCTTCGCTTTCTTATGCGCCGGCAGTACATAATAAATTACTGGCTATCGTAGAAAAAGTGGCTGCTGATAAAAAAATTGCGGTACAATGGCGGGCGTTGAGTCGAAGTACAGGTACCGATACCGATTCTTTTGCCTATTCCAATGATGGTTGTCCGTCGGTACTTATTTCTATCCCGCTCCGCTACATGCATACGACCGTGGAAATGTTGCACCGTGATGATATTGAAAGTACGATCAAACTGATGTATGAAACATTGCTGACTTTATCACCGAAGACTAATCTGCAATACTTGTAATAAGGGATTGGGGGGGGATCTTATGCAGAGAAGATTTTGAACACAGCCTGCCCTGCTCTTTGCGGGGCAGGCTGTGTTCAAAATATATTATAATATCTGATCGGTATAAGAAGGTTACCAACCAATCTTTTCACCCCATTTACCCAGGCCGAAATAATCATTCAGTTTCAGGTTGAGCCCCAACTGATCAAAAGCTGTATTGCTTTGATAATAAGCCCTTGCATAACGGATTTGTAATTTACCGAGTAACACACCAACTCCAAGAGAGAATCCGTTGAGCCCGTTGGCGGCATTACCAATATTCAATTCTTTCCTCCGCAGGAAATTATAACCGGCTACCAGTTCCACCCGATCGCCCATATACACCGTAGTGGCCAGCACAACATGATCCAGTAATTTATCAAAAGAGAATTTTTTTGCACTGCGGTTATTAAATCCATTTTCGTTATTGAACACTGTATCGTTATAACCGATATTGAACTGGTGTAAGCGCTGCGCCGTCAATGAAAAACTGAAAGGTGCATTGGCCAGTCGCTTCGTGAACCCAATCTGCAGGTCAAAAGGCAGATCATCCGGGTCGCTGCCTTCATACTTCTTCAATTGCGTTCCCATATTTTTGAACAGCAATGAAGCGGAGAACAGTTTGGCTGTATCATGAAATAAAATCCCGATATCCAATGCGAGTCCATTGGACCGGAATTGACCATAATTAGAACTGATGAATTTCAACGTGGCCCCATAGTTCCATTTCTCTTCATAGCTCCGCGAAGCGGATACCTGCATCACCCAATCCGTTGGACGGAATGTTCCCAGGGTATTACCTGAAGCATCAGTTGCTCCCGTTTTGCCATAGTCAAAATAATTCAGCCCCCCCGAAAAATTGGTATTAAGTTTTTCATTCCGGTAAGCCATTGACAAATGATAGACTTTGATACCGCCGTAAAAATTATTGAAGACGGCATTCATCTGTGTATGCATGTCCGGGCTAAGTAAGGCCGGGTTATTAAAAGCAAGTCCCACATCATTGGAGGGTTGAGAAATATTGACCCCTCCCAAAGCTGTTAATTGCGGGGTATTGGACAGTTTGATAAAATTGAAGACGGAACTGCCACCAAGGGTTTGTGCAGCAGCACTTGTTGTCAGCAATAACAGCCATATCGTGATCTTACCGTTCAAATCCTTACGAAAGTAAGCCATTGCCAAAAACAAAAATCCTCCCTTTTTCAAGAGAGGATTTCTTAATCCTCCCGCCAAAGCGGGAGCGAGCCTTAATCAACCAACATGAATCATTATAACAACAGGAAAGAAAGTTGGTTGACTGAACTGCTAAAATATTTTAATTCACCAGGGCGAGGTCCAGTACCTGGCTCATGTTTTTAACATAATGGAATTTGATACCCCTGATAAAGTCCGGTTCGATCTCGTCCACATCTTTTTCATTCTGCCAGCAAAGAATGATTTCCTTCAGTCCGGCCCGTTTGGCCGCCAGCACTTTTTCTTTGATGCCTCCTACCGGCAGCACTTGTCCCCGCAGGGTTATTTCACCGGTCATGGCTAAAAATGGTTTTACTTTTTTGCCTGTTAGAGCAGAAGCAATGGCCGACATCATCGTAATACCGGCGCTGGGTCCGTCTTTTGGAACGGCCCCTTCCGGTACGTGGATATGAATATTTTTCTTTTCAAATAATTTCATGTCGAGCTTATATTTATTAGCGGTTGACTGGAGATAGGTGTAGGCCGTACTGGCACTCTCCTTCATTACATTGCCCAGGTTACCGGTCAGCTTCAATTCTCCCTTTCCATCACTCAGACTCGCTTCAATAAAAAGTATCTCCCCACCTACATAGGTCCAGGCCAGGCCTACCGCCACACCCGCCATATTAGCGGTTTTATAAATATCATTGCTATACTTTGGCTTACCGATTATTTTTTCGATATCGTCCGCTGTTAAAGTAGCTTTTAGTTTTCCTTTCATTACCAATTGACGGGCCTGGTACCGCATAATGGAAGCCAGCTGCCGGTCGAGTTCCCGCACACCACTTTCTCTTGTATAATCCTGTATCACTTTTTCCAGCACTTTATCCGTCATTTTAAAATTGCTGCTCTTCAATCCATGTAATTCTTTTTGTTTGGGGAAGAGGTGACGTTTTGCGATCTCCATTTTTTCTTCTACGGCATAACCGCCCAGGTCAATAATTTCCAACCGGTCACGCAGGGCTGGTTGAATATTCTGTACATTATTTGCTGTGGCAATAAATAATACTTTGCTCAGGTCATACTCTGCTTCCAGGTAATTATCATAAAAAGTATGGTTCTGTTCCGGGTCAAGTACTTCCAGCAACGCAGAGGATGGATCGCCACGTAAATCACTGCCTACTTTATCTATCTCATCCAGTATCATCACCGGGTTAGATGATTTTACTTTACGGATCGATTGCAGGATACGACCGGGCATGGCACCGATATAGGTTTTACGATGTCCCCTGATCTCACTTTCATCATGCAGTCCGCCCAAACTAAGCCGCACATATTTCCGGCCAATCGCATTGGCAATACTTCTTCCTAAGGATGTTTTACCGATACCTGGGGGACCTACAAAACAAAGTATCGGGCTTTTCATATCACCCTTCAACTTCAGCACGGCGAGGTATTCCAGTATTCTTTCCTTGATCTTTTGCATACCATAATGATCGGTATCCAATGTTTTCTTGGCTTTCTTCAAATCATAATGATCTTCGGTATAAGTCTCCCAGGGGAGGTCCAGCATCAGGTCGAGGTGATTATACACCACTGAAAAATCAGGTGTGCTCGGATGCATCCGCTCTAATTTTTCAATTCCTTTTTTGAAGGCTTCTTTGGCAGACAGCGGCCATTTTTTGGTCTCGGCTCTTTTCTGCATCTCTTTTAACTCCTGTGAATTGCTGTCGCCGCCCAATTCTTCCTTGATACTTTTCATCTGCTGCTGCAGAAAGTATTCCCGCTGCTGTTTATCTAATTCGGTTCTTGTTTTGCTGGTTACTTTATTCTTTAACTCCACAAACTGCAGTTCTTTTTGCAGCAATTGCATCAGCAGATCAGCCCGTTGCCGGATCTGGTTCAGCTCCAATAATCGTTGTTTGTCTTTTATATCTGTATTCAGATTACTTGAAACGAAATGAATTAAGAACGAAGGGTTCTCAATATTGCGGAGAATGATAGATGCCTCTGTTGGGATATTGGGTGATAGTTGTACAATATCTGCTGCCAGGTCTTTGATATTGGCGACATACGCATTAAAGTCCTCGTCCTTGGGCGACTCTTCCTCGTCGATCTTTTTAATTTTGGCTTTGAAATAAGGATCTTCTTCAAAGATGGATTCGATCAGGAAACGGCTTTTGCCCTGGATGATGATCGTAGTTCCCCCATCCGGCATTTTGATCAGCTTCACGATCTTGGCTACCGTACCGACGCTTTCAATATCCTTGATCTCGGGATCTTCGACATTACTGTCTTTTTGCGCCACCACACCGATCAGTTTATCACCTTTATAGGCGTCATTCACTGCCTTGATGCTTTTATCCCGTCCTACGGTAATGGGCAATACCACACCGGGAAACAATACAGTGTTTCGCAGGGGCAGCAACGCTATTTCAGCGGGCACTTCTACCTCATTCGGGTCTTCCTGGTCGCTTTCATTCAGGGGAATGATCGGTAAAAAGTCCATCTCGTCCTCTGTCCGCAACAAAAATTTTTCCATATTTATGTCCATAGTCTTCTTTCTTCTTGGGTCAATCTGTCACCCCGTTTATTGTGGGGGATAAGTCGGTAAAAGTATAACCGGAAATCAGTATTCCCAAGATTCATGCCTGCCAATTATTGACTGACAAATTATGCAAGGAAACCGAAGTATTGGCGCCCGGCAGCAACGCTTTGGCCGACAGCAAAAAAAAACCCTCCCGGTTAAGGGAGGGACGCTATTCATAAGGGATATGATTTATAAGGCTAATCCAACGGATAGCTGGAATCCCTGGCTTTTCCACTTATCCTGGTTGTCAATATCGTTCAGGTTATTCAAGCCCACTGCATAGCGGCCATTGATGCGGATTGCAGCTACTTTTATTTGTACACCAGCCAGCATGGAGAAATCACCGCTTTTAAATGCTTCGCCACCATTTTGTAACAGTGTTTTGCTGTTATTCATCAATACGCTGAACTGCGGTCCTGCCTGTAAGGACAGGAAGCTGCCGATCAGTTTATAATTCAGTAAAATGGGGATGGAGAGATAGTTCAGTTTTACTTTCCGCTGGTTGGATGAACTAACGGCATTATCATAGATATTTTTGAAACTGCTGTCGATCGTCGTATTATACTGGTTAAATAATACTTCCGGTTGCAATACGAATTTATTGCCCATGCGAACTTCCACAAAGCCGCCGGCATGGTAACCATACCTGAATTCATCTTTAAATGATTTACCATCTATTTTGGTCACATTGGCACCGACTTTGGCACCGATATGAAACTGGGCCATCACGGCTCCTGAAAATAATACAGCTGCGGCCAGGGTAAGAAATTTTGTTTTCATGTTTAGTAGTTTATTTGTTTTTGACTTGCAAAAAAATTGACTATAAAAAATTCCAAGTATAATGCCAGTAACCCTTTTGGGCTGTTAAATTCCATTAACGACAAGGAGTAAATTCCAAAACTCATTGTGTAACCTTTCTATTGCGGTGGAAATGTGAAAGTTTTCTAAATCTGCTCTGCTGAGCCTGAAGAAGCAACGGATCAGAACATGCAACCAATATTCAACGAGAAGACAGTATTGAAGTTATTGCTCGTGGCAGGAAAATAATAATCCATCGTAAGCTGGGGCTGTATAAAAAATTTACCAATGGAATATTCACCCCGGAGATACATGGTAAGGGAAAGGGGTTGAAATTTTATCTCATCATCCAGGTACACATTCTCGGTACTGTAGAGAACATTAGAATTATTCCGGATAAGCGTAGCATAGGTATTGGAGGATTGATTAAAGCCAAATTTTTGTGTACCGCTTGTAAAAACGACCTGTGGTGTAAAACGGATATGATCTTTATACGTAAATATATCCAGCCAGTAAAAATCATGACGTACAGAAGCCATGATGGAAAAATCGCTAACAGTTTCTTCGGTATTAACATAAGTAAATCCTCTTCTGCGTAAACGCAGGTCCTGTATCAGCGATTCTCTTTCGATATAATCTTTCCGGCTTCCCCATCCATAGCTCATAGCGATCATAGGACGAACCCACCACTTCCGGTAAATAAAATAAGCGTAGAGTTCGTTTTGCAGGGGTGTTGTATAAAAGGGCAATGAATCTTTTGTAAAATATTTGGTATAGGATAGCCCGGTTGCAAAAGCTTTGTTTTTTAGATAGTCAAAAGAAGGCGAAATGCCTCCCTGGTAAAGATTCATATTCTCTCCATCATCCACGAAATACCCGGTACCCGTAATACCCAGTCCTCCTTTATGATAATAACCCAGTGTTGGTGACCAGGTGAGTTTCCTGGCTGATTCAACAGCGGAGTTGGTCTTTGAGTCAAAACTATAGTAGCCTTTACTCATGGAAAGACTGGTCAGAAAATAACTATGCGGCGATAAAATAGAATCCATAAATGCATCAAAGTCCTGGAAGAGGTCATCGTAGTCAATGGTTGTATCAATGAGAGAAAGATCAGCGCCGGGTGTAATAGTAGAATCCCCGGGGTTGCCTTGCGGGTAAGCAATGGCAGCCAGCATGATAAAGGCCAGTAGTATGGACCATTTTTTTAGCATTGGGCAGTGGTCCCGCCAACAACTATAGGGCGGTTTGTATTAGCGGCTCTAGGACTTAAAGGTTAAAAAAAAGTTTAATTCAAATCCTTTACAGGCCGAAAACGAACAAGTGGCTGAAATATTGGAGGAAACAGGGATAAAAACTGATTAACCAAGCTCCAGCAAGGTGATCTCGGGCAAAATTCCGACCCGGCCCGGGTAGCCCAAAAAGCCAAAACCCCGGTTCACATATAGCTTTTGAGCAGCTTTTTCATACAATCCCGACCATTCTTTATAGACATATTGGACCGGGCTCCATTTAAAGCCGGGTATTTCTACCCCGAATTGCATTCCATGGGTATGGCCCGACAGCATCAGATCAATATCCGGATAATGATCCAGTACCTGGGCTTTCCAGTGCGAAGGGTCATGACTTAGCAGTATCTTAAAAGGAAATTCTTCCGTCCCTGCAGTAGCTTTCTTCATATCGCCATACTTGGGAAACCGGGCTTTGGAGCTCCAGTTCTCTACCCCGATCACCGCAATCTTATCGGCACCTTTTTCAAGTACCACATGCTCATTCATCAGCAACCGCCAACCCAATTTTGCATGGACCTGTTTTAACTTTTCCAGGTTAGCCTCTTTATCGGCCGGACTGTTCCATGGCGCATAGTCCCCATAGTCGTGGTTACCGAGTGTTGAATAAACGCCGAGGGGAGCTTCCAGTTTATTAAATACATCGATGTACATATCCATTTCATCGGCTGTATTGTTGACAAGATCGCCGGTAAAAAGGATCAGGTCCGGCTTCTCCTTCATAATTTTATACACTCCTTTCATCACGGCTTCTTTATCATTAAAGCTACCGGAATGAATATCAGAAATATGTATCACCCTCAATCCTTTAAAAGCGGCAGGCAGGTTGCCGTAGCTGAGTTTTACCTTTTTTAGCTGGTAACGGTATTTATTCCCAAACCCATAGACCAGGGTGCCAAACAAACCGCCACCCACTATCATTCCTGCCCAACTTAGAAAGGCGGAACGGGAGATTGCATCGGAATGGACAATATCGGCCGCTTCTTTCTTTGCTGTAAAAAACTTAGTCCCTAACCATTGCACCACCCTGCGGAAGTCATCAATGAGGAAGAAGAAACAAGCCACGAGCTTGGCAAAAAACAAACCGGCTATCATGGCAAAAATGGTTGACCGGGCCAGTTTGTCCTGCTTTTCAAAATGGATATATGGTAATACTATCAGGCTGACGATAGCCGCGATGGACAAGGTCCAGTAAAAGATATAGATGATCGTTCTACTGCGGTCTGAGTTGGAACCCACCAATACTTTCAACGCCTGGAAAAAATAGATGTCAATCAACAGCATGAAGCCGATCAGGACCCACCAAAAGGGAGAGTTACGCATAAATCAAAGACAAAGTTAAGAGAGTAAATTAGAACCGGCATTGTTTTATCGAACACTTATTTTTGCTGTCATCGCCAGTAAAATGGGCAAAACTTAATTTTGTGCTCTTAGTTTCAGGCGGCAATTTTACTACAATCATTCAATCACAATCAAGGAGTTTTCGGCAAAATGGCAAGAATAATCGGTGTAGCAAATCAAAAAGGAGGCGTTGGCAAGACAACGACGGCCATTAACCTGGCGGCTAGTTTTGCCGTGCTGGAATACAGGACCCTGTTGGTGGATGGTGATCCGCAGGCCAATAGCACAACCGGTCTTGGATTTGATCTGCACAACATCACGCAAAGCTTATACGATTGCATGGTCAATGAAGCGAAGGCCAAAGATGTGATCTTGAAAACCGAAATCGCTTATTTGGATATTGTCCCCTCACATATCGACCTGGTAGGTGCTGAAATTGAAATGATCAATTATCCCAACCGCGAAATGGTGCTGAAGAATTTGCTGGAAGCGGTAAGAGATGAATATGATTTTATTGTGATCGACTGCTCCCCTTCACTTGGCCTGATCACAGTGAATGCACTAAGTGCTGCTGATTCTGTTGTGGTACCCGTACAATGCGAGTTCTTTGCCCTGGAAGGTTTGGGCAAATTGCTGAATACGATCAAGATCGTTCAAAACCGGTTGAATACCGCCTTAGTTATTGAAGGCATATTAATGACCATGTACGATGGCCGCCTCCGTCTCTGCAACCAGGTGGTCAGCGAAGTTCGCCGCCACTTTGAAGATATGGTCTTCAGTACCATCATCCATCGCAATGCAAAACTGGCCGAAGCCCCCAGCGCCGGTAAACCCGTAATTTTATACGATGCCAACAGTAAAGGCTCGGTGAATTATCTTAATCTTGCAAAGGAAATTTTACAGAAAAACGACATGACGAAGATTAAGAATGAGGAAAGGATTTTAGAATTGTAAGCTGCGAGAAATTGACGAAGAACAAAAAATGATCATGAGCTTTATGAACAAACTAAAGCTATAGTAAACTACCCGAAACTCATAATTCAAAACTCGTAGCTTGTACACATGACGACCCCAAAACAAAATAAAGAACTACTCGGCAAAGGGATCCGCTCCCTCCTGCAGAATATTGATGCTGATCTGAAAACGACCAGCGGTACCCTGAAAACGAATGTGGTTGAAAATGCAACGGGTACCAATCGTATTTCCATTGAAGATATCGAACCCAATCCCAAACAACCCCGTCGTGATTTTGAAGAGAAAGCCTTGCAGGAACTGGCCGAGTCCATTAAGTTACACGACATCATTCAACCAGTTACTGTTTCTAAATTAGCCAATGGGAAATACCGCCTCATTGCCGGTGAAAGAAGATGGAGAGCTGCCAAACTCGCCGGTATCAAAGACCTTCCGGCCTATGTGCGCCTTGCCAATGATGTGCAATTGCTCGAGCTGGCTTTGCTGGAAAATTTGCAACGGGAAGACCTCAATGCTATGGAAATTTCGCTGAGCTATAAGCGGATGATGGAAGAACTTGATTATACGCAGGAGCAGGTGGCGGAGCGAATGGGAAAAGACAGGAGTACCGTAGCTAATTTTATCCGCTTACTCAAATTACCACCCGATATCCAGCTCGCTGTACGCAGTGGCGAACTGAGTATGGGCCATGCCCGGGCCCTGATCAATGTAGATACGATCGACAAACAACTTTTTATTTATAAAGAGATCAAAGAAAAAGGATTGTCGGTGCGCCAGACCGAAGCCCTTGTCAGGAACCTCTACCGGCAAGGCGGTGCTGTTAAAAAATCTTCAAAAAGCCAGTTACCTGCTGCATTTCAGCGAATAGAGGATAAATTAGCATCGCATTTCAGTACCCGGGTAAAACTCCGGCATAGCCGGAACGGCAGCGGACAAATCCTCATTGATTATTATTCGCAGGAAGAGCTGAATAAGATACTCGGGCAAATGGATGCCTCTATTGATTAATCACAATTGAATATTGATCGTTGAGCATTGAATATTGTTTATTGAATATTTACTGCAAACGTTCTTAACATGATGATATTTCCACTGGCATGAAGATCCCTTTTTTGATATTGTTCCTGTTGTGCTTTGGTCTCTCCTTCGCACAAAAAAAGGAAATCGCTGTTATACCAGAAAAAGACTCTACTCCTGTTGTTGCGAAAAAACCCTACAGCAATAAATTTGATTCAGCCTTTGCCGCACATAGTCCCAAGAAAGCGGCTATCCGTTCTGCTTTGTTACCCGGACTTGGACAGATCTACAATAAAAAATACTGGAAGCTGCCCATCATATACGGAGCACTGGGCACTTGTGCGGGGGTTTTCTTATTTAACCTGGGCAGTTACCGGGAGACCAAGTTTGCCTACAGGGTGAAATATAATATGCGGGTCAATCGTACCGATTCGGCCCTGTTCCTTAAAATTAAAACAGCCCTTAAACCTTTAAGCGAAGAATCGCTACGCTTCTACCGCAACCAATACCGGCGGGATATCGATTATTCAGGGCTGTTCTTCCTCATCCTCTGGGGACTCAATGTGGTAGATGCCACCGTGGATGCCCATCTCAAAAGTTTTGATGTCAGTCCCGACCTGAGCCTGCGGTTCAAACCCGGCTACAGCGACCTGGCGAAGACAAGCGGCCTGAGCGTGGTACTTAAGATCGGTAAGTAATAAATCCGTACCAGCACTTATCCGCGTTAGCCTGTTAAATAATTACATTTGCTACAACTGGTAAAACTAGTACAACAGTGACTTTCAATCACAGAATGGAATGGTTGTATTAGTTGACTTCTAAAACAAAAATAAAAAGATGAAAATCGCATTGATCGGTTATGGGAAAATGGGTAAAGCCATTGAAGAGGCGGCCATTCAAAGAGGGCACGATATCCTGATCAAAATTGACCAGCCCAACCTCGATGAATTTACAAAAGAAAATTTAGCCGCCGCAGATGCGGCTATCGAATTTACAAGTCCGCACAGCGCTTTTGAGAATGTAAAAAAATGTCTGGAATTTGGTGTACCTGTTATCTGTGGTTCTACCGGCTGGACAGAACGTCTTGAAGAAATGAAAGAAATCTGTAGCGCTAACAGCGGCGCTTTTATTTATTCGAGCAACTATAGTGTGGGAGTCAATATATTTTTTGAGATCAATAAAAAACTGGCCGCCCTGATGGCAGCTCAGGCAGCATATGATGTGATCCTGGAAGAAACACATCATACGCAAAAGAAAGATGCCCCGAGTGGCACGGCCATTAGCCTGGCTGAACAGGTATTAGAACAAGTGAAACGAAAAAAACAATGGGTGAATGAGCTGAGTGATAACAGCGAAGACCTGGAGATCATCAGCAAGCGGGTGGACCCGGCTCCGGGTACACACAGTATCAAATACGCATCTGTGATCGATACCATTGAGATCATCCATACAGCGCATAACCGGCAGGGCTTTGCTACCGGTGCTGTACTGGCTGCTGAATTTATAAAAAATAAAAAAGGTTTTTTTACGATGAAAGATGTGTTGGGACTATAAATCCTGTCTCCGCCACGGCGGAAGACTCAGGTCAACTATTCATTTCAATATTGTATAGCACGTTAATAAAAATTCACGTTTTAGGAAACATCCTCTCTCGGGAGAGGATGCTAAGTACAGCCCTCGCTTAGCAACAAGTCTGAATGGGATGTGAAATGTTGATTATGTTAGTTAGGAAATTTTACACTTTAGGAAACATCCCCTCCCCGGAGAGGATGCTAAGTACAGCCCTCGCTTAGCAACAAGGCTG
>JAWXCO010000007.1:0-35036 GCA_034408705.1 Bacteroidota bacterium | reverse complement strand
TGTAGCACCTGCTTTACCTTTTTTAGTGGTAATAAGAATTACACCATTTGCGCCCCTTGAACCATAGATAGCTGCAGCAGATGCATCTTTCAATACATCCATGCTTTCAATGTCATTGGGATTGATAAAATTTAGCGGATTTGAGCCCGGAGCGTCTCCAATACCAGGAGATCCAAGACCCGGACGACCTGATCCTCCTTCCAACGGAACTCCGTCAACAACAATCAAAGGGTTGTTTCCGGAACGAACAGAACTTGTGCCCCGAATACGGATAGAAGCACCAGCTCCTGGCTGACCATTGTTGCTTGTGATCTGTAAGCCAGCAACTTTACCCTGAATCAACTGATCGGGGGAGGTATTGACACCTTTGTTAAAATCTTTTGCCTTTACAGAAGTAATTGAACCCGTCAAATCTCTTTTTCTGGAGGTTCCATATCCTGTTACAACCACTTCATTCAAATTAGACCCGAATGTAGCTACAAAAGAAATATCTACGGAGGACTTGCCTTCTATAGAAACTTCCTGAGCCTCATATCCGATTGAGGTAATCAAAAGGATACTAACGCCGGATCCAACAGAGAGAGAGAAAGTACCATCAGTTTTTGTAGATGTTCCACTACGGGAACCTTTTGGCTGAACGGAGGCCCCAAAGACAGGTGACCCATCTTTTGAGTCAGTTACTTTTCCGGTAACAACTTTATCCTGTGCAAAGGAAAGTAAAAATGAAAACACGGACAGGGACAGGAGACTAAGCTTCCTGAGAAGAGTGTTAAGCATAAGCAATCGGTTTTAAAAGTTAAAATTCTTTTATACGATAAAACAAAATTCTATAAGAAAAGTTCAGGTGGGATAAGGTTATGGCTGACAACAACTTATATGTAGCTAATTAATGATTGCCTGACTTTATTAATTTCCAACTTCACTTATACCTTCTCAAAAGTCATTCTACAACAAATTGCTAAATTTCATTATTCTTGTTAAATATAGATTAAATAATGTGTTTCAAGAACACTTGTCTAATAATTTATAGCAGATAATGTTTCCGCAAATGTTTGCGGAAATGTTTTCGGTGGAAAAAAAATGAGTGTATTTTTAAATAATTGTTTGCCGATGTCACAAACTGCTACTTTAAAAAAAATATCTGCTCAGCTCAACCTCAGTATTTCTACTATTTCCAGGGCTTTAAAGAACCATCCGGACATTTCTGAAAATACCAAACGAAAGGTAAAAGAGTTGGCTGCCCTGATGGAGTATGAGCCGAATACCTATGCTGTTAACCTGCGGACCAATGTGAGCAGGATTTTTGGGTTAATAGTACCTGTTATCTCCAATTTATTTTATGAGTCGTTTATTTCTGCGGTAGAAGAAGATGCCCGAAAGTTGGGTTATTCACTGATGATCCTTCAATCAGGCAATGACTCGATTACTGAAATTGAAAACCTGAAACTTTGTAAGCAGACAAGGGTAGCCGGTATTTTTATCTGCATATCCACTCATCCTGCTCATCCTGAAATATACCAGCGATACATTGAAGCAGGAATGCCGTTGATATTTTTTGATAATGTACCGGATATAGACTCCTGCAACAAAGTATGCCCGGCTGATGAGGAAGCGGCTACTATTGCAGCCGTTACGATCCTAAAATATAATAAGAAAAAAATACTCGCCATTTTTGGTAACGATGAGTTGTCTATTACCAGGAAAAGGATGGCTGCTTTTCTTAAAACTTTTGAGAAAGAAGCCCCGAAATTAACTCCCCTTATAAAACATGCCGATTCTTCGCTACAGGCCCGGCAAATAGTAAAAGAATTCTTTGCTTCAAAAAAAGCCGACCACATTTTTTGTATGAGCGATGAGATATTGATTGGCGTTATGCAAGCTACTTATGAACTGGGATTAAAAATCCCAACAGATGTTTCTATACTTACCATCAGTAATGGTTTTATTCCGGGTTTATTTAACCCTTCAATTACCTATGTAGAAACAAGCGGCTATAAGCTGGGAAAGCTGGCTATAAAAAGAATGGCAGATCATCTAAACGGCCAAACGATGTCACAGGTAATCATTCAACCGTCTATACTGGTAGAAGGGGCATCCATGTAATTTGATAACTGATGAACTCTTTTTTTATACTGCCCTTTAAGTTTGTAGAGTTTACCCGGGCGGTGCGGCACATCATTTTCCATTTCATCTATATCAACCAGCCAATCTTTAATTGATATTTTTTTCCTGAAATTCCGGCGATCAAGCTCCACACCCAGGATGGCCTGGTATAACTCCTGTAATTCCCGCAGGGAGAACTTCTCTGGAAGTAAATTAAATATTACAGGGTGTTCCAATACTTTCTCCTGCAGACGGGCCAGACAGGTATCCACGATCAATTTATGATCAAAGGCCAGTTTTTTTATTTCCGAAACCGGGTACCAGTTCAGTTCGTTGTGACTGAGCTGAAGTTTATGGTGCTTAATGTCAATAAGAGAATAATAGGCAATTGTAATTACACGGCCGGAAGGATGCCGTTCAATACTGCCAAAAGCATGCACCTGCTCCAGGTACACATCATCCAGCCCGGTCCGGTCCTTTAAAATCCGGTAGGAGGCCGTTTCAAGATCTTCATCGGGTCTTATCAAATCACCCAGCAGTGAATGAAGACCGGCGAACTCTTCAAGATCCGACTTGATCAGCAACACTTTCAACTCCTTTTCATCATAACCAAAAATGACACAGTCCACCGAAATGGCGATATTAAAATAATCCAGGTGACTGATCTTCTCTATCTCAGCGGTTTTCAGCCGCAATTCCTTTTCCGTCATGACAGATGGCTTTTGAATTTATTGAATCACCAGTTTTACGGGTGTTGTTTTATTTCCTGATCGAATATGCAGTAAATAGGTTCCGGCGGGCAAATTATTGATTTTATCAGCAATTGGCAACCTGTGTTTTCCACGGGCCAGGTTGCCGGTAAAAATAGCACGAACTGGCTGACCAAGATTATTCAGTAAGTTGACCTGCACCATACCTTTTTGGGGCAGATCAAGCTCCAGCACCGATCCCGGTTGTACGGGGTTAGGTAAAAGGATTGCCAGTAATTGATTGCCGGGTGTATTTGTATTGGTAACCGGTGTTACTACAGCATTGACCAGGTTCCTGTTCAGGTACACATGAAACTCACCGGGCTGCAATGTCATAGTTTGTGCGCCGCCGGTAGCTGTAAAAGTGCTGGCATTCAGGTAATCGTACCAGGTGCCGGCTGCGGGGAATGTGAACGTGCCTGATTGAGCCGTTACATCAAAATTTCCTACTACACATAGCATGGATGTATCAAGGGCACTGCGAATGGTCATTGATTTAAAGGCCCCGCTTAAGTTCCGCGTCAACGTAATATTATTGGCAATAAATACATCTTTATACCAGGGATGAAAACGAAGTTTATTAAGGCTGCTGTAGATATCGTACAATCTTTTACGTTGTGTGACTTGTTTATAATCCCACCGGATGGGCTTATTGCTTAACCTGCAATCGTTGCTGATACTTCCATCGGTACAGCGGTTAATAGAAAAATCATAACCCAACTCACCAAACTGCCAGATCATTTTCGGACCGGGTGCTGTCAGGAAAAAACCCGCACAAAGTTCAATTCGCTTCAGGGCTACATTTAATTCCTTTACATTATGGGAAGAATTAGAACTATTTCCAAAATTTAGATTTTTATACATCATTCTTTCTTCATCATGGCTTTCCATATAACCTACCAGGAAAGGATTGCTCCACCCACGGGTTGTATGTAAAAATCCTTCGAAATTGGAAGTAGCCGTAAAACCCATGGCTGCTTCCTGGAAATTGAACGTGTTATTCCCCCATAGCAGCATACCGTAATTTGACAACTCGATCTCTTCATTGTTAGCTGCAAAATGTTCGAGGATGGCATAGGATCCGGGCGACTTTAATTGGGTGGTATCATAATACCGTTTCCAGATAGCTACCCTGCTTGCATCATATTGCTGGAAGCAATTTTCATCTGAAGTGCTGCCACCGCAGTTATTGTTTTGTGTAAATCCTTTAGAGAGATCAAAACGAAACCCATCCAGTTTATACTCCTGTAACCAATGACTGATCACCCGGCTGCTGAAATATCTTGTGTTCAGACTTTCGTGATTAAAATCGTTGAACACATTATACGGATGCCGGGCCGTTACATTCAGCCAGGGGTTATTGGCGGCAGGCTGGTTAGCTCCGTTGTTCCAATACAAAGCCGCCAACGGATTAAGACCGGTGGTATGATTTAAGGCGATATCCATAATAACGGCAATCCCTTTACTGTGACAGGAATCGATCAATTCTTTTAGCGAGTTCTTTGGACCATAATATTTATCCGGTGCCAGGAAATAATTGGGGTTATAGCCCCAGCTTTCATTGCCCTCAAATTCATTGAATGGCATTAACTCGATAGCATTTACCCCCATGGTCTTCAGGTAACTCAACGTATCTTTTAGTGTTTTCCAATCATGGGCTGCTATAAAATCACGAAGTAATAATTCATAGATGACCAGGTTTCGTTTGTCCGGCCGGGAGAAATTATTGACGCCCCAGGTATAGCCCGGTTCGTTGGTTTGCAGCACACTAACTATACCGGTCGTTAAACCAGTTGGATAAGCTTTTAATGCGGGATAAGTGGCAGCGGATATAAAACCATCGTTGGAGGGATCCAGGATCTTTTCAGCATAAGGCTCTCCCACTTTTAATGTTCCATCCACCAGGTATTGAAAAGCATATTCTGTTCCGGGAGTTAACCCCGTAATACGCAGCCACCAATAATTACCGTCGGGGGTTTTATTCATCGCATAAGCCGGTTGTTCTGTCCAGTTATTGCCCGGGAACTCACCGATAACGGACACACGACTTTTACCGGGTGCATTTAAAACCAGTACAACAGAGGTATTACCTGATTCATAATTAATTCCATCTTTTACGCCGGCTGGTAAAGCTGCAATGGTAGAAATGAAAAACTGGAATACTTCGGACTTTGTTACAGCCCCTGCTGTTGCATCAACCCGTATGGTTTGCAGACCCGTGGTCGTTAGTACCGGGTTAGCTGAAATTGTTGTAACCCCGGTCGCTGATTGAATTTCGGTACCGTTTAAAAACAATTTCATCGTGGATGAAATATTGGCAATAGCTGTAAGAGCAATATTATCTCCTGGTTGTTTACTGATCGGCTCCGGGCTGCGGACAAAAGTGGGTTGAAAGAAAGGTACGATAAACCGGGTCGCCAGTGTATTGTCGTAAACAGGGATATACATATCGCTTCCGTCTGTGTTAGCGGCCTTTTTTACGAGTGCAGTATTCGCATTGGCATCTCTGAACAGGATACCGATACTTCTAATGGTTTCGGCCCCTGGCACTGCAAAAAAACTCCGGATATTTGTGATCGTGTATTGGTAAAGGTTATTACCTAATGAAGTGGCTTTAAGGGCCGGGGTGGTACCACCATAAGTACCACCCGTGGTACCGTTTACATACAACCATTGCTGACCACCGTTATTGCTCAGGTTGGTCGTTACACCAATATGTACATACACATTATTAGGATCGGGATAATTAAATAATCCCTGGTTGCCCTTACTGGCATCGAGGGTAATTACAATATTATCATTGTCTTTGGCAAAATTGGGTGTCCAGGTAAGTAACTGGGCAGTGGCAGTCATTGAAAAACAAACTGCGATAAACATCAGCGGGGCAATTCTCTTCATAGCAAGCATTTTATACCAAATGGATCTCTAAATTATTCCAATCAATTCCTCTATAATACCGGTGTAGCAGCCGTTTAGACCAATTCCTATTAGACTTCCGACTAAAGTACGGGACAAGTTATTACGGACGCACTATCGGTATTACTACATCAAAATCGGTATCAAAACAGGTGCAGAACAGCCTGTTTGAGCAAATCGGAATTCGAAGATAATAAATATGTACTTACGACACATTAATTTTTTACATGAAGTTTCTCACTGTTCTTTTTGTCGGGAGCATTTCTTCTCGAGACTCTCCTGCTTTTCTTTAATTACTTCCCTGAGGAGTCTCCTGCTTTCCTTTGTTTGAATACGAACGATTTGCTGATGCAGGGACTCTGCGGCAAGACGATTGGATGCATTTTTTATCCTAAGGTCTTCGGATTTTGTTTGCCAAAAAAAGAACCGAGGAGTCCGCCGTTGTCCGTAGTCTTTCCTACTTTCAGCAATATTTAAAATTTAGGGTTGTTATCCGTAGACTGTGTCTACGGATCAGCCTTGAAAAGGCTGGTTACCTAATTGCTCATAAAAATACCAGCTCTAATAAACCACATTTCTTTGCCAGCACATAATCTTTTGCACTGCTGTACAAATAATACTCCGGCTTCTCCACTATTCCTGCCGCTACAGGATTATTATGTATGTAATTTATTTTCTGAAAAACAAAAGCCGCACTGTATAATTCCTGTGGCTGATTGTCCTGCCTCCAAAACTGATTTTCACTATTCCTGCTATTCTTTTCGCCCTGTTCATTAAATATTTGTATCATCCAGTCTCTACTGCTTTCCTGCTTGTTTGTGGTTACTGCATTAATAATCTGCTTACTGGTGAATTTCTTAAAGTCTCTCAATACATCACTCAGGTTTTCGTCTTTTGCTGATACAATCAAATGCAAATGATTGCTCATGATACAACAACAATGCAGCAGCAATCCTTTTTCCTGCTGGCAGTATTTTATACTACCCAATACTGTATCACGGTAATCTTTTCTTGTAAATACATCTACCCACTCTACTACAGCAAATGTTATAAAATGGATGGCTGCCTGGTTACGTATTTTGTAGCCGCCTTCACTCATGCCTTTTTCCTAAAGTTACAAGTTTGACGGCTTTTACAAAGCCGATGTTAAGTCACAGACTAAACACAACCCTTCAACCTTTTTTTATTTATTGAACACTGCAGACAACGGGGGATCAGTTTGCCTTGATGAAAGCTTTTCGAAAGCTGGAGGCCGAATGGAAAGCTTCTTCCACTGACCTACTGGTTTTATGCCGGGTTATTTTCATTTTTTTTCTACCTTCCCGTTTATTTACAAACATGTATTCAAAGGAAACAACCAACAAGCTGCAAAAGCTTACGACTGAATTGATTAAAAAACAAGCAGCAGGTTCTGTTACCAAAAAAGAGCTGGACCCACTCCGGGATGTGCTCCGCTTTCATGAACACCGCTATTATATATTAAATGATCCGTTGATCAGTGATTATGAATACGACCAGCTTTTTAAAGCCCTGGAAAAAATAGAGGAAGCAGACCCCGCATTGAAAACACCCGACTCTCCCACGCAGCGGGTGGCCAAAGGACTGACCAAAGATTTCCCGACAGCCCAGCACCTGGTTCCGATGTTATCACTGGACAATTCCTATAACAGCGACGACCTTATTGATTTTGACCGGAAGGCTAAGGAATTAACCGGACTCTCCACGATTGAATATTGTGTAGAACCCAAATTTGACGGCGGAAGCATTTCCCTGGTTTATGAGAACGATCTGCTGGTTCGGGGTGCTACCCGGGGCGATGGAGTAGAAGGTGATGAAGTAACAGCAAATATCAAACAGATCCGCTCTGTTCCCCTGTCAGCAAAATTTACTGCCTATGGATTACAACAGGTGGAGCTGAGAGGTGAGGTACTCATTAATAAAAAGAATTTTAAAAAATATAATGATGAGCTTGTAGAGAAAGGGCTTGCTCCTTTAGCTAACCCCCGTAATTCAGCTGCCGGTACACTTCGTATCAAAGATCCGAAGGAAGCCGCCAAAAGAAACCTCGAAGCATTTATCTATCATGTTAGTTATTACTCACTGATGAAGGGCAAAAAAGTTCCTGCTGAACTTATGACCCACGCTGATTCATTAGCAATGTTGTGGGAATTGGGATTTCGCAGCCCGCAAAAAGAAAAAAAGATCTTTAAAGGAATTGATGGGGTAATAAAATATTGCAGCGACTTTGAAGCCGTAAGGGATGATCTGCCTTATGAGATCGATGGTATGGTGATCAAAGTAAATGAAATCACCCTCCAGGATAAAATGGGTATGACCTCTCACCATCCCCGCTGGGCCATTGCTTACAAATTCAAAGCAAGACAGGCCACTACCAGATTACTGGATCTAGAATACCAGGTGGGTAGAACAGGTGCCGTAACCCCCGTGGCAAAATTAGAGCCGGTTGCAGTAGGCGGCGTTACAGTTAGCAGCATTTCTGTTCATAACGAAGAGTATATCCGGGAAAAAGACCTGCGCATTGGTGATGTCGTGCTGATAGAAAGAGCTGGTGATGTTATTCCACAGATCGTTAAATCACTAACGGATACCCGAACCGGGAAAGAGAAGAAAATCGTTTTTCCCAAAACCTGCCCTGTTTGCAGCAGCCAGCTATTTAAAGAAGAAGAAGAAGCCGTATGGCGTTGTATCAATATTGAATGCCCTGCACAGGTAGTAGAACGGATCATACATTTCGTCAGTAAAGATGCCATGGATATCCGCGGCTTTGGCGATGCCAATGTCCGCAAGTTTTATGAACTCCGCCTGTTGAAAGATATACCCGGCATTTACCAACTTGATTTTACATCCATTTCGCAACTGGAAGGATTCAAAGAAAAATCAATTGACAACTTACGATCCGCTATTGAGAATTCCCGGCAACAACCACTCCATCGCCTGATCTATGGATTGGGTATCCGCTTTGTGGGAGAGACTACCGCTAAAACCTTAGCACAGGCCGTCAACCACTTGCTTGATTTTAAAAAATTTTCCCTGGAACAACTACAGAACCTGGAAGATGTGGGGCCCAAAGTAGCGGGCAGTATCTACCATTTCTTCAGCAACAAAAGCAATATAGAGATGTTGGAGGAGCTGGAGAAAAACGGCCTGCAATTAAAAAATCAAAAGAAAGAATTATCGGCTGGTAGCAACCTGAAAGGACAAACGTTTTTATTTACCGGCACTTTGCCCACTTTAAAGCGAAGTGAGGCGGAAGCTATTGCCGAAGAAAATGGCGGCCAGCTACTTACTGGTGTCAGTGCCAAGCTGAACTACCTGGTCGTAGGCGAAGATGCGGGCAGCAAACTGGAAAAAGCGAAGAAGATCAATACCGTAAAGATCATTTCTGAGGCAGAGTTCCTGCAGATCACCGGTAAAAAATAATATTGTCCTTGCCTGTAAATTATTTATCTTAGACAACAACAACCTCTTTCATAACCTTATCGTACCATAGTTATCAAGGCGGACATCCTGTCCCGGGCTAAAATAAAATCTATGATCAAAAAATTAGCCGGCGAAGTCTGGAAACCATTGACGTTTTCCGGATGGAGGCTTTTGCGCAATCGGTATGCTGTGTCCAGTACAGGACGCATTGCCAGTTATAAACAAAATGTGCTGGAGGATGGTAAGCTGCTGAGTGGTTCATTGACCACCGGTTACCGGACCCTGAACCTTCACCGCCCGAATAACAAAGGCACTTTGTATATCCACCGTGAAATGGCGCAATTGTTTATGACAAAGCCTTCAGCTAAACACAAGTATGTTATTCATCATAATCATAACAAACTTGACAACAATGTAAAGAACCTCAGCTGGGCTACCCTGGAAAAAATGATCGCTCACCAGCAGGACAGCCCGGCGAAATTGGCTTACAAAGAAAAGCAGGCAAATAAAAGCGAAGGGTTGAAACTGAATATCAGCCAGGTTAAAAAAATAAAAAATATCCTTGGAAGCAAGAAGCGGACTATCACGATCAGGCAACTGGCCAAAAACTACGGCGTGAGTGAAATGACCATGTACCGGATCAAGAGCGGGGAGAATTGGGGAAGAATATAAACCCCAGTCCTCAATAGGGGGAACTTAGATTTGTCATTCGTTTTTTGTTCATGGTTGAACCCTCCTGACATATCTGTCTTATCTTAGCAAAAACTAAAAGATGCTGAGTGCTTCCACGATTAAATTCCTGAAAGAGCTAAAGAAGAATAACAATAAGCCCTGGTTTGACAAGAACAGGAAACGGTATGAGCAGGCCAAAGCAGACTTTGCGGGCTTTATCCAAAAAGTGATCGACCAGCATGGCAAAAAAGATCCCTCTATAAAAGCGCTGGTCGCTAAAGATTGTATGTTCCGGATCAACCGGGATGTCAGGTTTTCAAAAGACAAATCTCCTTACAAATCAAATTTTGGCGCCAGCATTAACAAAGGCGGAAAAAAAGGTGAAAACTCTGCGGGCTATTATTTTCACTTCGAGCCCGGCGGCAGCTTTACCGGTGGAGGCATCTGGATGCCCATGCCCGATGAACTGAGAAAAGTAAGACAGGAAATAGATTATACTTTTTCAGCGTTTAAAAAAATAATTGCTGCAAAAAAATTTAAGGTCGTGTATGGCGACCTTAGTAAAAATGCTGAATATACCTTAAGCCGTGTGCCAAAGGGATATGAAGCAGACAACCCTGCAGCACAGTACCTGAAAATGAAAAGTTATGTAGCGATGGTCAGCCTGACAGATGCAGACCTGGCTTCAAAAGACCTGGTAAAGAAAACGGTTGCAGCTTTTGAAGCACTGCAACCGCTGATCGAATTTATCAATAAAAGTATGGAGTAAGTATCAAAAGAGGTTTTTAGACAGCAGGTACTCCGCTATCTGCACCGCATTCGTTGCTGCTCCTTTACGCAGGTTATCACTGACCACCCACATATTTAACGTATTTGGCTGCGACTCATCTCTTCTTAACCTGCCAACAAACACTTCATCTTTTTCGTGGGCATCCATGGGCATAGGATACAATTGGTTGGCCACGTCATCCACCACGATAATACCGGGAGATGATTGCAGTAATGCTTTTACTTCGGCAAGATCATAGTCTTTTTCAAATTCCACATTCACGGCTTCGCTATGTCCGCCCATTACAGGAATACGCACCGTGGTGGCCGTAACCCGTATTGAATCATCCCGCATGATTTTGCAGGTTTCTTTTACCATTTTCATTTCCTCCTTGGTATAGCCATTATCAAGGAACACATCGATCTGTGGTATCACATTCAGATCAATCGGGTATTTATAAGCCATCGGGTATTCCGTACTTTCCCCTTTTACTTCTTTTATTCTTTCCCCCCGCAATTGTTCTACGGCTTTTACACCTGTTCCCGTTACACTCTGGTATGTAGAAACAACGATTCGCTTAATGCCATATTTTTTATGCAGGGGATTTATGGCCACCACCATCTGTATGGTAGAACAATTAGGATTAGCAATGATCTTATCAGTTTTTGTTAGAATATCCGCATTGATCTCTGGCACCACCAATGGTTTTGACGGGTCCATCCGCCAGGCAGAAGAGTTATCAATCACGGTAATACCCGCTGCTGCAAACTGAGGTGCCCATTCCAAGGAAGTGCTGCCGCCGGCAGAAAAAATAGCTACGGCCGGTTTTGCTGCAATCGCATCTGTCATACTCACTATCTTATACTGCTTTCCCTTAAATGTTACTTCTTTACCTACTGACCTTTCTGAAGCCACTGGAACTAATTCTGTAAGGGGGAAATTTCTTTCTGCCAATACCTGGAGCATTTTTGTACCAACCAGGCCGGTGGCGCCTACGACTGCAACTTTCATTTACTGTTTGTTTTAAAAGTGAATAATTCAATATCAAATTGGGTTATGCCAGGCAAATCCTCCTTCGCTAAAGCCCGAAGTGTAAACAAAAAGGCCCTCCGGTTAAGGAAGGCCTGCTAAACTTTTATGTTGTTACATACATAACGCTGCAAACCTTCATCCTGAGCCAAGCCGAAGGGAGGAATGTTTCTTGCTGCGTTTTGTATGTTTCATTACAATCATGTTTTCAAGTAACCACCTTTGTTCATGTAGTGGTCAGGCAAAAATAGGATGGCTATAGTTTAACCCCAAATATTAATGAATAATTTTTATCGTATTTACTTTATTACAAACGTTTGAATTAACTTGGTAGTAATGAAATTTTCGAAATTATTACTGCTGTTTTCCCTGTTAGTGCCTGCCTGTATCGCGGCACAAAACAGGTATGATGTAGTAATAGATGAGATCATGGCCGACCCAACTCCCCAGGTAGGTTTACCTAATAACGAATGGATCGAATTAAGAAATACAACCGCAGCGCCCATCAACCTGCTGAACTGGCGGATCGGGGATGCAACGGGGCAAAGTGGTCCCATGCCCAGTTTTGTATTACAACCAGATGGTTATGTTATCATTTGTACAGGTAGTGCTGTAGCTGCCCTGTCACTCTTTGGTACCACGATTGCTGTGACAAGTTTTCCTTCTTTAGATAATGATGGCGATCAGTTATTCCTGCGGGCTGCCAATGGAAGAACCATTCATGCTGTTAGCTATACAGCTTCCTGGTACCAAAACGAATTAAAAAAAGACGGAGGCTGGACCCTCGAAATGATCGACACCAAAAGCCCCTGTGCCGAAAGCAGTAACTGGAAAGCCAGCATCAGTACAGCCGGTGGTTCTCCCGGTATCAAAAATTCAGTTGATGCCGTTAACAATGATCCAACAGCTCCCCAACTGAAAAGAGCGTATACAACCGATAATATAACCATTGTGTTGGTATATGATGAGCCGGTTGATAGTTTATCCGGTGCTACACTTGCCAATTATTCCATTGATAACGGGGCAACCCTGCTTAGCGCAACAGCTATCACTCCTTTATTTAACCAGGTACAACTGAAAACAACAGGTCCTTTATCTGCCAATACGGTTTATACCATCACTGCAACCAATGTAAAGGATTGTAAAAATAATACGATCGGCGCAGCCAACAAGGCAAGAGTTGGTTTGCCCGTTGATCCAGCAGCCGGTGAGTGGATTATCAATGAAATATTATTCAATCCCCGCTCCAATGCTTTTGATTTCGTTGAATTTTACAATAACAGTAATAAGATCTTTGATGCAGCAAAATTGTATATCGCTAACCGGAACAGCAGCGGTGTGATCAGCTCCATCAAGCCATTAAGCACTACGCCTCTTTATATTTTCCCGGGAAATTATATTGTAGAAACAGCTGACCCGGATAACCTGGCAATGCAATACCTCGTTAAAAATCCTGACCAGGTTTTACTTGTCTCCTCCCCACCTCCTTTTTCTGATGATGAAGGAACGGTTGTTGCTTTAAACTTCCAGGGTACTGTAGTTGATGAAGTAAAATATAAAGATGACTGGCATTTTAAACTAATCGATAATCCAGAAGGCGTTTCCCTGGAAAGAATTGATCCGGCAGGGCCGTCACAAGATGCAACCAACTGGCATAGTGCCGCTTCCACCGCTGGGTATGCGACCCCGACGTATAAAAATTCTCAGTATAAATTGCTTAATTCTATCAATGCAAAAATTGAGATAACGCCAAAAGTGTTTTCTCCCGACAATGACGGGCGGGATGATATTGCGACGATACAATATGAGTTAACAGAACCCGGTTATGTGGCCAATATTACCATCTTTGATGCAGCGGGAAGACCTATCCGGAATCTTGTTCGTAACGGAACGCTTGGATTATCCGGTTACTGGAACTGGGATGGTCTCGATGATAAAGGCAATAAACTACCCATTGGCACTTATATCATTTTTACGGAAATATTTAACCCGCAGGGGAAGAAAGAGCAATTCAAGAAGGCGGTGGTGCTTGCGAGAAAATTATAGGGCTGGTTACAACAAATCATCATTAAGTAAGCCATTCTCTCATAAGAAGTATAGGCAAACCGTGATGAATTCGAATATTGACTTCTATAATTGATAAAACACGTTGTTTTATTTTTCAAAATCTTCTCTTGTCAAACCACTTTGCCTTATAATTGAATTAAAGGTTCAGCTGGGAATCTCTTTTCTTCCTGCTGGAACAATAACATTTAAAGTAGGATTGCCTGTTTTTCTGTATTTAGCATGGCTCCCTTTCTGTGAGATGAAAAGAAACCCTTTATTGAGTAATACTTTAATTATATAGTCGGAGGGGTAAAGCTTAGGCATGGCCGAAAGCTGTTGTAATTATTTCAGGGTTCTCAACTTGCTGAATTATATCCAGGGAGGTATCCTCAAAAAACAACTCCAAAGCTTCATTAAGATTTGTCAGTGCTTCAGCCTTAGTTTCACCAAAACTGCTAACTTCCACATTCAGGCACTGGGCTACAAAATACTTTCCTTCCTGCCACACAATGTTTTTTAATGATACTTCCATAAAAAAAATTCTCAAATTTAATTAAAAAAACCGGTTTCAAAACCAGGCATGTTTATTTAACGGGCCGTTAGTACAAACAGGGAGTTTGCTTCGTCCTTTTTAAAATACTGCTGCTCGAATTATCTGCTGGGACTCGCAAGCGTTAAACCAGTTCGATCCCGGTATACCGGGATTTCACTCAGACGAGTTCGATCTCAAAACTCACCAAATCCTTGAACTGCTGGATCCTGTTAGTGATATCAGCCATTGATATTTCCTTTAACCGGGTCGGGCCAAATTTTTCTACACAAAAACTGGCCATAGCAGAACCTACGATGATACCCCGTTTCATACTTTCGAAAGAGATATCTCCGGATTTTGCCAAATGACCCATAAAGCCACCGGCAAAGGTATCACCGGCTCCTGTCGGATCAAACACTTCTTCCAATGGCAACGCTGGCGCAAAGAATACATCCGTGCCATGAAAGAGCAAAGCCCCGTGTTCGCCTTTTTTAATGATCAGGTATTTCGGGCCCATCGCCATGATACTTTTTGCTGCTTTTACCAATGAGAACTGTCCGGACAACTGCCGGGCCTCTGCATCATTCACCATCAGCATATCCACATGCTTTAAAACTTCTTCCAGGTCTGGCATCGCAATTTCCATCCAGAAATTCATGGTGTCCATTACGATCAGCTTCGGTCTTTTCTTTAATTGCTGTATCACACTTAACTGGATAGCCGGTGACAGGTTACCTAACATTAAAAACTCTGCTCCCTGATAACTGTCAGGAACTTTAGGATTAAAATCGGCCAGTACATTAAGATCAGTGACCAGCGTATCACGGCTGTTCATATCCTCATGATAACGGCCGCTCCAGAAAAATGATTTTTTATCCGGAACAATCTCCACTCCTTCTAATTGTACCCCTCTTTTCTTCAGTTCTTCCATTTCTTCTTTTGGAAAGTCATAGCCCACAATGGATATCTGCTGAACAGGTTTTACAAAATTACTGGCGGCATAGGCTACATAGGTAGCAGAGCCCCCCACTATTTTATCTGTTTTACCAAAAGGAGTTTCAATAGCATCAAAGGCCATGGTGCCGACAGAAATGAGTGACATATTGATTGAAGTTGAAGTTTAAAATTAAATAAGCCGGGAATGCTTAGCCGGATCTGGCTCCTGACTTAAGACTTATGACTATTAACTGTTAAAATGCGTGCAAACCTACATGAATTTGGATAGGGAAAAAAGCAATCCGCTTGTTTTTAATACCTTTGAAAGATAATCATCCGTAATATGATCAAACGGCACCAGCTGGTAACAGGCTTATTATTCATGGCTCTTTTTTCTCAAGCCCAATTTGATACCAGCTTTATAAAGACAAATATCCGTCGTTGCGCCGACAGCCTTACACATGGGTTTAAAACAAAAAACTGGGACCTTTTCACCCGTTACAGTTACCCTGCGATGGTTGGTTCCCTGGGAGGGAAAAAGGAATTCAGTGAATATTTGGCGTCCGCCTTCGGTGACGTGCCAGAGACGGCCTGGAAAAAATATGAGCTGGGAAAAATAGTACAGGTATTAAAGATCGGGAAAGATATGCTGGCCATCGTGGAGCTCAACTCCGTGCTGGAATGGCAGGGGTTCAGAGTGACTGGTATGGATCCGCTCATTGCCGAATCATGGGATGGCGGACTTTTCTGGACCTTTTTCGATTCGCAGGGAGACATGGGCGCAGCCCGCAGTATCAAACCAGACCTGAGCGAGGAGTTGATTATCCCGCAGCGAAAGGAATTAAGAGAGCCGCTTTCCGTACCGGTAAAGCCGAAAGCTAACCAGTAATTGTATTACCGGCAGAATAGTATCTTTGGGTATGGCCAAAGCACAACGAAAAAAAGCTTCCAAGAAAGATTTTATCATCCTTCGGGCATCTGCCATGTTTAGAGAAAAGGGGTTTCCGGCTACTTCCATGCGGGACCTTGCCGAAGCAGTAGGCATTGAAGCTGCCAGTTTATATAATCACATTCAATCCAAGTCAGAAATTTTACAGGAAATCGTTTTTCGGATCGCCAATGATTGCAATGTTCACCTCGAGAGTCTGGATGAGAGCCAGCTGAGCAGTACTAAAAAAATTGAATCCCTGATCCGTTTTCATGTACAGATGATGCTGAATCGTTTTGATGATTATACTGTCATGATCAATGAGTGGATTCATTTGACTGAGCCATATCATACCAACTTCACCACCCAGCGCCGCCACTATGTTCAAAAAATGGAGGCCATCTTTGAAGAAGGGATCCGGAATAAAGAAATGAACCCGGTGCTTCCCTATGTGGCCACACTGACCATCCTTTCCTCGGTGCGGGGCCTGGAATTCTGGCACCGCAGCGGAAAAAAAATTACTCCCGAAACAATGGAAGACAATATGGTCAATCACCTGATTAGCGGATTAAAAAAGAACTGAGTACATGTCTATTCACTTTCACCAGCTGCTGGTAAAGGAGGTTAAAAAAGAAACCGATGACTGCGTATCGGTGACTTTCGAAATTCCCGAAACATTAAAAGAGGACTTCCTTTTTAAACAGGGTCAAAGCCTTTCCATGCGTACTACGATCAACCAGGAAGAGGTTCGCAGAACGTATTCGATCTGCAGTTCTCCCCTGGACAAGGAATGGAAGGTAGCGATCAAAAAAGTGGACGGGGGTTTATTTTCCTCCTTTGCCAATACCGATCTGAAAAAAGGCGATATCCTGGAAGTGATGCAACCGGTTGGCAAATTTTATGTTGAACTTGATCCCGCCAGCCGAAAAAATTATCTCGGTTTTGCCGCCGGCAGCGGTATTACACCCTTGCTTTCTATTATTACAACCACCTTACGAACAGAGCCGAACAGCAGCTTTACTTTAGTATATGGAAACAAGACCCGTTCTTCCATTATTTTCTTTGAAGAACTGGAGGGTTTGAAAAACAAATACCTGCAACGGTTTAATCTCATCAACATCCTTAGCCGCGAAAGAACAGATGCTACCATTAATTTCGGCAGGATCAATACAGAAAAGCTGCATGAATTAGCAAAGCTGATTGATTATACTTCATTTGATGACCTCTTTATCTGCGGGCCGGAAGAAATGATTTTTTCAGTAAAAGATTTTTTACAGCAAAAAGGAATTGATAAAAAGAAAATTCATTTTGAATTATTTACAACGCCAGGGCAGAAGAAGTCGGGAGTCGTTAGTCAGAAGTCGGGAGCAGATAGCGGACCAAAGAGCAGAATTTCTGTAAAGCTGGACGGCCGTTCCTTTGATTTTGATCTGTCGCTCACCAGTGATACAACGATACTGGATGCAGCATTAAAGCAAGGGGCCGACCTGCCTTTTGCCTGCAAAGGCGGTGTTTGCTGTACTTGCAAAGCCAAACTGCTGGAAGGGGAAGTCAGTATGGATGTGCACTGGGGACTTGAAGAAGAAGAAATTGAACAGGGATATATTCTTACCTGCCAGTCGCACCCGAAAACAAAAACAGTGGTGGTGGATTTTGATGTCAAGTAAGATAGCCAGCTTTATTATTATACTCTTCAAAATAAATGACTATGACCCGCATCCTTCTTTTTGCCCTTATCTGCCCATCTCTTTTTGTAACTGCACAAACGGAAACAACAATCCGAAATCATTACACCGATGTCAATAAACAAATAACGGAATCAATAGAACAGGGTTTTGAAGGCCCATTGTATAACAATAAATGGATTACCAATAATAACGGAAGAAGCTGGCCGGCAGTAGGTAATTACACAGAAACAACTGATTTTTGGTATAATGACCCGCCTGACCATATAAGTGCAGCAGAAAGAAACCCTAAAAATGTTTTGCTAAAAGTAAATATTTCCCGGAAGGCTTCTCACCTTTCAACCAATGAAGAATACCTGTATAAAGATGGCAAACTGCTTTTCTATTATTGCAAGGAGGCAGAGGAGGGAAATGAATGGGAAACGCGGATGTATTTTAATTCAAAAGGCATCCTCTTCAAAAGCAGTGTAAAAGCAAATGGCAAAGAGCTTACAGCAAAAGATTTTACCACCAAAGACTATAAGGATTTTAAACCCAATGCGGGTAAAACCATGGCGGCGGGTAAAAAAAACCAGGATCTTTTTATAAAATCAATGCAGTATTAAAACTTCCGGAAAAGAAGTCATTACCTGTCGGGTTTATGATTGCGGTGATTTGAACAACGATATTGCCCTTGTTGAACTAGCCGGCCAGGATTTATATATCGACAACAAAGAAATTGTATACCGGAAATGACCCTGTCAAACAGCGTCCAATTTTCTGATGTCATGGTTTTACTTAAAAGTGGCTATTCCTGGCTGCTTTTTTTATTTGAAATCGAATTATGGCTTTCCTCAACAAATCACTCAAACAGGCGTTAGTTTTAGTAGATTTGTGCCTTAAAAATGAGTGCTATGCCCGTCCAGAATTTTGAACAAATTTTTCAGCAAAAGATCGACAGCGAAACGAAGGTCGAACCCAAAGACTGGATGCCCGATGCATATCGCAAAACAAACATCCGCCAGATAAGTCAGCATGCCCACAGCGAAATAGTTGGTATGTTGCCAGAAGGCAACTGGATTTCAAGAGCTCCTTCCTTAAAACGAAAAGCCATTCTGATTGCCAAAGTACAGGATGAAGCCGGTCATGGTTTGTATTTATATGCTGCCGCTGAAACACTCGGCATGGGCCGTGAAGAAATGATTAATGACCTGAACAGCGGTAAAGCCAAATACTCTTCCATATTTAATTATCCATCATTGACGTGGGCTGATATGGGAGCAATCGGTTGGTTGGTAGATGGTGCAGCCATTTTAAACCAGGTAATGCTCTGCAGAACTTCGTATGGGCCTTATGCAAGAGCAATGGTTCGCATTTGTAAGGAAGAAAGTTTTCATCAGCGGCAGGGTTTTGAATCACTGCTGGTATTAAGCAGAGGCACCAATGAACAAAAAGCGATGTGCCAGGATGCCATCAACCGATGGTGGTGGCCATCGCTGATGATGTTTGGTCCTAAAGACAGCGAAAGCACCAATAGCGACCAGAGCATGAAATGGAAAATAAAAAGGAAAACCAATGATGAATTGCGCCAGCAGTTTGTAGATATGTGTGTGGAGCAAATAAAAGTGTTGGGTATGACCCTGCCTGACCCGGCATTGAAATGGAATGAAACAAGAAAGCATTATGATTTTGGCGAGATCGATTGGACCGAATTCTGGAACGTGGTAAAAGGAAATGGTCCTTGCAATAAACAACGCCTCCAAGCAAGACGAAAGGCGCATGAAGAAGGCCAATGGGTAAGAGAAGCGGCAATGGCATTTGCAGAGAAAAGAAAAATAGCTAAAACTAAGGCAGCCTGATGAAAAAAATAACTATTATTCCTGTACTATTTTTTGCTTTTGCATCTTGTACTAATGCTAAGAAAGAAAAAGAAGTTATTAAAGAAACAAAAGAAGATAACCGAATTAGCCTCCGAAGCGATACGGTTAATCTTGTGAAAATGACAGATACCATGGTAATCTTTGAGAGTACCTGCCGGGGTTGTGCTTATGAAGCTTCTACCAATTTTGGCATCAGCGATAGCCTTGGTATTGTAAAACTGGAGAATATTATTACAACAGATATTAGCTCTCCGGATATGGCTGGAGGAAGTATCAGCAAGACACTTGTACTTCTACCAGTCAAGACAGGTGTTACCACCATTAAAATGTATAAGTTTTGGAGCGAAGAAAAAAAGGCAGCTGACTCAGCAAGATTTACGTCATACGCCATTGAAGTAAAAAACTGATAAAAAAATTTTATGAATAACACATTTATAAAAAAATTCTATTACGGAGATATTCCGGAAGAAAAAGGTGGCGGTAGTAATTACCAAACAAAGAACGACAGCTCAAATTGGCCACTTTGGGAAGTATTCATTCGTAGCAAACAAGGGCTTGACCATAAACATGCCGGCAGCCTGCATGCAGCCGATGCGCAAATGGCCATTGAAAATGCAAGGGATGTTTATACAAGAAGAATGGAAGGAGTAAGCATCTGGGTAGTGGAAAGCAAATACATTACTGCATCCAATCCTGAAGAGGCCGGCGAATTATATGAACCTGCGGTAGATAAGATATACCGTCATCCTACTTTTTATAATTTACCGGATGAAGTAAATCACATGTAAGCACCCGTCTCTTAAATGGACATTCGTATGAAAAATTCCCTGATCGATTATACCTTACACTTAGCAGATACTACACTTATTCTTTCACAACGAAACAGTGAGTGGTGCGGACACGGGCCGATATTGGAACAGGATATTGCGATCACTAATATCTCTCTGGATTTATTGGGACAGGCAAGAAATTTTTACCAGTATGCGGCATTATTAATTAATCAATTAACCAATCAACCTATCAACCCGGCAACAGAAGACTCGTTGGCTTACCTGAGAAAAGAACGGGAATTCAAAAATCTATTGCTGGCAGAACAACCTAATGGAGATTGGGGGCAAACGATCCTTCGCCAATATTTATACAGCCAGTTTCAGTATTTACTATTTGAAAAATTACAGCATTGTACTAATGAGCAGTTAGCTGCCATCGCCGCCAAATCAATTAAAGAAACAGCTTATCATGTTCGCTGGAGCAGTGAGTGGGTCATCCGTTTGGGTGATGGTACAGAAGAAAGCCATAGCCGTATGCTGAAAGCTATGGATGAGCTATGGAGCTATACCGGCGAAATGTTTGAGCCGGCGGAGTATGAAAATATTGTTGATGTGAAATCATTAAAAGAAGCCTGGGATCAAAAAGTGAGTGCAATTTTAAATGAGGCTTCGCTGATACCCCCCCCCGTTGGGGGTGGAGGGGCCGTGTTTATGCAAAGCGGTGGCAAAGAAGGAAAACATACAGAACATTTAGGATATATTCTGACAGAACTGCAATATATGCAAAGAGCTTATCCTGGCGCAACATGGTAAACCCCAACCCCTATAGGAGCTTTATAGTATGAATATCGAAACTTCATTATTAACACAAAAACAAAAGATCTGGTCAGTACTGGAAACAGTAACCGACCCGGAAGTGCCCGTACTCACGATTACCGACCTGGGAATTGTACGGGAGGTGAAAATAAATGACACGGAGATTGAAGTAATCATCACCCCCACTTACACGGGTTGCCCGGCTATGGATATGATTGCAATGAATATTCGCCTTGCTTTAGCTGAACATGGATATAAAAAAATAAAAATCACCTCCGTACTTTCTCCGGTATGGACCACCGACTGGATGAGTGAAGCAGGGAAATCAAAATTGAAAGAATACGGTATTGCGCCTCCGAACCCCCGGCAACAGGTTTGCAATAATGATTTATTTGCACCCGACCAAGCGGTACAATGCCCTCATTGTAATTCGCACCTCACCCATCGGATCAGCGAGTTTGGCAGCACAGCCTGTAAAGCATTATACCAATGTGATGATTGTAAAGAGCCGTTTGATTATTTCAAATGCCATTGATTCATTCATTCGCTGCAAGCACATTCTTTTATACTAAAAGTTTGATTTATTAGTTACAATTTTATTACCGATACGGCATCCACATAAAACTCTGCATCGCTGTCTTTGGAATAGAGAGTTATCTGGTTACAAGCTTCTGCGCCGATTTTAGTCATTTCCAACTTCTCCCATTTACACCGGGAGATTGAGCTTGTTCTTACAACTCCGCTACCAGTAGGACCATAAGCAAAATCCACTTTCCCTTTGAATACTTATACCCAACAGGTAATTTTTACTTTAATAGTACCCGCTGTAATATCTGAATTAACGATACCGCTGCCACCTAAGGTAGTTTTTACATGCATCATATTATTCATTACATAATTAGGCCAGGGTGGTACGCAATTAGAAGCTGCTTTTACTGTCTCTGTCATCACACCGGCTGCATTAGTAGTGCCGCCCAGCCAAATGGTCCAGTTTTGGCATTGAGAGTAGCGAAAAAGATTTTCCAAACAACCCTTTTGGTATTTTTCCATCAACGGGTTTTGATAAACATACTCTCCTGAAGATGGCCTGTTCAACTCAAACTGCGGGTTAGGAACAAGGTTGGGCTGAGCCATTAATGAAGTAGCAGTAATAAGTGCTGATAAGCAAAAAAAAAGTAATTTTTTCATACAGAAGTTTTTTTAATGTCGTTTAGACTATTGGTTTCGTTGCATTAATTTACAAATTTCTTATTTAAAATTACCAGTTTTTGAGCAGTATCTTAGCCTAAATTCTAAACCCCGTTTCATATGTCTTCTATACTTTTTGAAATAAAAGATGCCATTGGTTTCATCACCCTCAACCGTCCTGATAAACTCAATTCCTTTAACCGGGAAATGGCTTTGCAACTGCAAGATGCTTTGGACAAATGCATCAACAAATCCGTTCGCTGTGTATATATTACCGGCGCCGGTAAGGGGTTTAGTGCCGGGCAGGACCTGGCCGAAGTGGTGGATCCCAACGGCCCGGGTATGCAACGGATATTAAGTGAACATTACAACCCGATCGTAACAAGGATAAGAAAACTGGGGAAACCGGTAATAGCAGCTGTAAACGGGGTGGCGGCCGGTGCCGGCGCCAATATTGCGTTATGCTGTGATATCGTTGTAGCCAACGAATCAGCTTCCTTTATACAGGCATTCAGTAAAATAGGTTTGATACCCGATAGTGGTGGCACGTTCACTTTACCAAGACTGGTTGGCTGGCAAAAAGCATCTGCCCTGATGATGCTGGGTGAAAAAGTAACCGCAGCAGAAGCGGAAAGAATGGGAATGATCTACAAAGTTTTCCAGCCAGAAGCTTTTGCAGAAAATGCATTACTCATTGCCTATTACCTCGCTAAAATGCCCACCAAAGGCCTCGCCTATACCAAGTTGTTGCTAAACAACTCTTTTGTCAACTCCTGGGATGAACAATTGCAGGATGAAGATATTTTTCAACAACGGGCGGCTAAAACAGCCGATTATAAAGAAGGAGTACAAGCCTTCCTGGAAAAAAGGTCTGCTGATTTCAAAGGAGAATAAAACGCATACTACAACTTATTCATTACAATTATGAGCCCTGATAAAGACCAGTTAGCCGCCAGCGTTGTATCGCATATGATGGAACACGACCTCTTCAGTCAATGGCTGGGAATCGAAGTACTGGAGATAAAGGAAGGGTATAGCAAAATAAAAATGACTGTACGTAAAGAAATGATCAATGGCTTTGGCATTGTTCACGGTGGTATTGCGTTCTCTCTGGCGGATAGTGCTTTTGCATTTGCCTGTAATAACCGGAATGTCCTGTCGGTTGCACTTGATACGTCCATCAATTTTATCAAACCGGTGCAGGTGGATGATATATTAACAGCGGAAGCGAAAGAATTGCATAATGGTCAGAGTACAGGGCTTTATCATATTACGATTATCAATCAGAAAGAACATCTTGTTGCGCAATTCAAGGGTTTATGTTACAGAACAGATAAAAAGCTAATAAGTATATAAAATAAATACAGTTTGTACATAAACATTCCGATAGTATGAGTAACGAAATTTTTGGGTTTGAAGAGTTGGAGCTATGGAAAAGAGTAAGAGAATTTAAAAATGATGTTAGGGTGCTTTCAACTTCTTTTCCTTCCGAAGAAAAATACAGGCTTACTGACCAGCTAATTCGTAGTTCCCGTTCTATTCATGCGCTAATAACCGAAGGGCACGGCCGATTTACCTATCCGGATCAGATACATTATTGTATTCAGGCAAGAGGCTCTTTAACGGAAACAAAAAACCATTTAATTGATACCTTTGATGAAAAATATATTTCAGCAGAACAATTAAATGCAATGAAACAAAAAGGAAAAGAAGTAGAAAGAATCCTAAATGGCTACCTGGCTTTTCTTCGAAAAAAAAGAGATGAGCATAAGAAAGGCAATTCCAATCCCTGATAAGGCTATATACTTTACTTTCTTTATATACTCTATTTACTTTCTTTACTTACTTTTCTACCTACCACACATGTTTTACGAATTCAACCAAATAAAACCAGTTGTTCACCCCTCTTCTTTCGTGCATCCACAGGCCGCAGTTACCGGCAATGTGATAATCGGGAAAGATTGTTATATCGGTCCTGGTGCTGCCTTACGGGGTGATTGGGGGCAAATCATTCTTGAAGATGGATGTAATGTGCAGGAAAACTGTACCATCCATATGTTTCCGGGTGTAACGGTGCTATTAAAAGAAGGAGCACATATTGGACATGGAGCTATCATTCACGGAGCCATGGTTGGAAAAAATTGTTTGGTAGGAATGAATGCAGTCATCATGGATAATGTACAGTTAGGTGATGAAAGTATTGTAGGTGCCTTATCCTTTATTAAAGAAGGAGAAATAATACCCCGTCGTAGTTTGATAGTGGGCAACCCCGCCAGAATCATCAAAGAAGTTAGCGATGACATGCTCCATTGGAAAACAGAAGGCACAAAGCTCTACCAGCAATTACCCGGAGAAATGCATAAAAACTGGAAACCCTGTGCGGCCTTAACCGAAATAAAAGTACAAAGACCTATGCCGGAAAAAACATATCTAAGCCGGAAGAAAAACGATAAGTAAATACCAGGCCGGTGAAGAAAAAACCGGAAACAGACCGGACACCCACCCTCTTTACCGGACCGGCAAACTTTTATATATTTTTTTTTCAGCACACCCGGAAATGTCGTAATTTAATGTTCCGTTTCTCTTTTTACCAAAAACAATAAAACCTTCTTGTATGAGAAAAAATTTACCCTTTATTTCCCTTGTCTTAGGAACTGCTATGCTGGCTTGTCCGGCATCTGGCCAACAGGCCGACCGCTTTGCGTATGCGATAACTGATATTCAGCAGCAGGGCCCTAATTGGAATTATCTCCGTAAACTCAACCTGCAGACCGGCGAGTTTGGCCAGGTATTATTGAGTGGTAACGATGTGGCTTTTCTTGGTTATGACGCAACTACGAAGAAACAATTCTCCGCACCGTTAATGGATGACCGCTATGGCAACACTATCAATGCCGCTTTCGGAACCGGTGTAGCCGCAATGGCCTTCGACAAAAAGAACAACCGTCTTTACTATTCACCGATGCTGATCGACCAGTTGAGGTATATCGATCTGAAAACAATGAAGGTCTTTTATGTAACGGACCGTCCCTTTACCGGGAAGCCTCAAAAATCTTCTGACCAGGGTAATATTGTTACCCGGATGGTGATCGCTTCGGATGGTAACGGGTATGCCATGACCAATGACGGAACCCAGCTTATTAAATTCACGACCAATAAAAAATTAGAGATTACAGATCTCGGTTCCATCGCAGATGACCAGGCCAATAAAGGTATTTCTGTCCATAATTCCTGCAGCAGCTATGGAGGTGATATGATCGCTGATGATAATGGTAATCTTTATGTATTCTCTGCCCGGAACAATGTATTCCGGATCAATATCGAATCAAAAATCGCTACCCATCTCGGAGCTGTTTCCGGTCTGCCTAATGGCTTTACGATCAACGGTGCCGCCGTAACCGATGATAATAAAATAGTAGTAGCCAGTGCTGTACAGGGTGGTTCTTTATTTACCGTGGATGCAAAAACCTTAGTGGCCAGTACCTATACAATTGCCGGTACGGTATGGCAGACATCTGACCTCGCCAATGGTAACCTGCTGGTTTCCGGTGCTGCTGCAAAGGGTGGTACAACGATCGATCTCATCAGCAGTAATGGGCCAGCAAATTCCGGTGATGGTAAAATAAGTATCTATCCTAATCCCATTACCAATAACCAGTTTGTGATCCAGTTCAATCAACTGGAAGCAGGTGGCTATACCGTTCAGGTAACTGACGTTATGGGTCGGCAGGTATTGCAACAGGTTGTAAACGTTGGTGGAGAAAATCAATCTCAAACGATCAGGATCAGCCCATCTGCGTCAAGAGGTATTTACCTGGTAAAAGTGATTGACCAGGGCAGCAAAATCGTTTATAATACCAAAGTCGTGCTTCAATAAAAGAAAATAGTTTTCGATAAAAAAGTGCCCCTCCTATGTGGGGCATTTTTTTATTCAGCCGGTTTTTTCCAAAGTAATTTTACATGTTCTGCTGTAGTTGAAAAATCTTCACACAATCCATCCCCTTTCCCCGTGATACCGCCGAAAGCTGCGCAGATCCGGTTACAGTTCTCATCATACACTACATTGTATTGATCACAACAGGGGGCCGTGATCAAAAAAACAGTTTTGCCTTTGTAGCGATACTCATCCACCTGCTCAGGGATACTCCTGGGAGAAGTTCCCTTACTTCCTTCATCAATCATTTTTTTTACACAGGCCGGAAGAGAACCTGTGCTGTTCTTTTTTTTACAATTGCTGGCCGATAAAAGGGGAAACAGTAGCAGAATGAAGAGATGTTTCATTTAACTGGGTTTGGTTATTGTTAAGGTATATTTGCATTTAGTCACCGAAGTTTCAACGAAGGTGGAATTCATTTGTAAAAGTACAGTTTTGGAGAAAAGTAATTTTGTTGACCAGATCCGCATTTTTTGCCGTAGCGGGCATGGCGGAGCAGGTTTCAGGCATTTTTTACGGGACAAGTTCACGGCCATGGGTGGACCCGACGGTGGTGATGGCGGCCGGGGTGCGCATATCATATTGAAAGGCAACAGTAACCTGTGGACACTCCTGCACCTGCGTTATTACAAAAATGTATTAGCAGAAAATGGCGAAAGTGGTGGGGCCAGTAATAGCAGTGGCCGCACGGGGAAAGACATTATCATTGAAGTACCACTTGGCACTATTGCCCGGGATGAAGAAACCGGAAAACAGGAAGTCGAAATTTTGGAAGATGGGCAGGAGTTTGTTTGGATACCCGGTGGTAAGGGCGGGTTGGGCAATGCTCATTTTGCTACTCCCACTAACCAGGCACCCGAACATGCACAGTCCGGTTTGCCGGGATTGGAAGGATGGAAAGTGCTGGAGTTAAAAGTACTTGCCGATGTTGGACTGGTCGGTTTTCCCAATGCCGGCAAATCAACCCTGTTATCTGTTATTACAGCTGCTAAACCCAAGATCGCTGATTACGCTTTTACCACTATCACTCCCAACCTGGGTATGGTAGACTACCGCGATGGAAAAAGTTTTTGTATCGCGGATCTCCCCGGCATTATTGAAGGTGCTTCTGAAGGAAAGGGATTGGGTCACCGGTTCCTGCGGCATATAGAACGAAATTCTGTTTTATTATTTTTGATCCCGGCCGACAGTGATGATCATAAAAAAGAATTTGATATCCTGGTCAATGAGCTGGAGCAATACAACCCTGAATTGCTGAACAAACAGTTTGTTATTGCCATCAGTAAAAGCGATATGCTCGATGATGAACTAAAGGCAGCCATCAAAGCAGAATTGCCGGCGGATATCCCTCACTTATTTATTTCCTCTGTTACAAATAAAGGATTAGTAGAACTGAAAGACCTCTTGTGGAAAGTATTGAATGAGCCTGTTGTTTAATTTTAGTCAGGTTCATTTATATTAGTTCAACCGTTCAATGGGTTAATAGCTCCTTCCTACCGTATCACACGCTGCCTTCAGCAAGGAATTACCATCTGCGGCATCCTGCCATTTCTCCCATAGCATCACCCCATTAGCAATATCTTTAGCCAGTTTTGCTTTTCGCTTAATCGTATACTGCCCGTTATAATAGATCATATAATTGGTAAATCCGCCGGCTGATACGATAGCCGAGTCGTATTGCGGATTTCCACCCTGAGATAAAATTGTTTTATAGGTCAGTACCGTATTGCTTTGGGTAATACCCGATGGTCGTCCATAAGCCGGAAGGCCCAGCACAGCTTTTGCTGCGGGCATTCCTCTCGTGGTCAGCCAATAGTTCAAACAAGTTTGCGCTAATGTATAATCGCTGTGATGACGGTATGGTACGGTAGTATTAAAATCGTCATAGGCCATGATATTAAAGAAATCAACGTAGGGGAAAATCTCGTTGCGGATAGCATCTCTTATTCCACCTGCATATTTACCGGCCGTAATAGCGGAGGATAGATAATAGCGGGCATCGCGGTGGAGGGAGTCTGATAATTCCTTCATTAAAGAAGTAAATGTCACATCGGTTCCATCGGAAGTAGTAGGAAATTCCCAATCCATATCCACCCCATCCAGGTTATTGGCCCGTACCACATTCATTACCTCTTTTATAAAGTTGGTCCGGCCCGCAGCCGTTGTTGCCATATTTTTAAAATTTGTTTTCCCATCACCACTTCCATCATTGATACCAAGAAACACTTTCGCATTATTGTTCCTGGCCTTGGTAGTAACTGCAGCCAGGCTGGCCGCCGGTGCTGCCGGTGCTGATAAAGTACCCGCAGCATTGACACCATAAAAAGCATACACGACCACGTTGGTCATCCTGAATTTTACATCCGGTACATCGGCGATATTACGGTAAGAGGGGAAATATCCGACTACATAATATCCAAAAGGTGGGGGTGCTTGTATACTGGTAGCAACAAAGGAAGAAGCTGTTGAGCTACAACCGGTAGCCCCGCCACCGGTATTTTTTGGTTGTACGTACCAATATAAAGTTTGACTGGTAGCAAAACCAGGCACTGTATAATTATAAGTAGTTCCGGATACATTACTGGCGATTAATGTTGCTGTAGCAGCGGATGCACCGAGGTAAACATCATAGCCGGTAGCACCACTTACTGCTGTCCAGCTAAAGGTAACTGTGCCTGCAGTTACAAAAGTTCCGTTTGCCGGGGCCGAGTTAACAGCACATCCTGGCACTACAGTTCCACCCGGAGGATTAGGGGTACTCCCTTTTTTACTACAACCATTGACAATAATAGCGCCTATAAGCAGGAATAATACGGGTAACCGGTTGACAGTCATAAATAAAACTTTAGATTTCAATTTACAGTAATCGGAATGAAGTTCAGCCTTTTACTTGGTCTTTTTGCGTAGGTTTGTCCACTAAATTTTGATGTATGAAGAAATTCCTGTTAACGATTGTATTATCCCTATCCCTTGTTGCCAAATCATTTGCCGATGAAGGGATGTGGTTGCCCTTGCTGCTCGGTCAGCAGGTGTACAGCGATATGGTAAAGAAAGGATTGAAACTTAGTAAAGATCAATTATATAATATTAATAAAGCATCGCTCAAAGATGCCATCATCATTTTTGGCGGTGGCTGTACCGGTGAAATTGTAAGTGGGGAGGGGTTGATCTTTACCAACCACCACTGCGGGTATGATGCGATTGCCAATGCCAGCACTGTGGATCATAATTATCTGCAAGATGGCTTCTATGCAAAAAACAAAGGCGAGGAAATTCCCACTACCCTATCTGTACAGTTTCTATTGCGGATAGATGAAGTGACCAAAGAAGTACTGGATTCTTTAAAAGGGTTAAGCGGTGCAGAAAGATTGCAAAAACAATCCGCCGTATTGGCTGCTATCAATAAAAGGATGAGTGATGCCACATTGAATATTGAGGTGCGGGTAAGCTCCTTGTTCAAAGGAAACCAGTTCCTCGCTTTTGTGTACCAGCGCTACACCGATGTGCGGCTGGTTGGTACACCACCGGAAAGTGTCGGAAAGTTTGGTGGTGATACTGATAACTGGGAATGGCCCCGCCATACGGGTGATTTCTCCGTGTTCAGGGTTTATGCAGCGGCTGATGGCAAGCCTGCCAAATATGCCGAAGCTAATACGCCACTAAAACCAAAATGGTATTTGCCTGTTTCTTTAAAGCCTTTAAAAGATGGTGATTTCTCCATGATCTGGGGCTATCCCGGTGGCACCAATCGCTATGAAAGTTCTTACGGTATTAAACTGTCCACTGATATCAACAACCCTACGCTGGTAAAGCTGCGGGATGTTCGGTTGAAATATATGTTTGAAGAAATGAAGAAAGATCCGGCCATTAAATTACAACTGGCTTCTTCCTATGCAGGTATCGCCAATTACTGGAAATTCTTCGATGGTGAAACAAAGCAATTGCTGAAGTATGATGTCTATGGCCAGAAACAAAAAGCAGAAGAAAAATTTAATGCCTGGGCAAAAAGCAAACCGGAATATGCCAGCATTTTTGCTGATTGGGGAAAAGCGTATGATGCCTGGAAGCCCTATGCTAAACACCGCCAGTATATTAATGAAGGCATTTCAGGTTCTCCGCTGATTTCATTTGCCGGTTCGCTATTGCAGTTGGAAGCAGCCATGGTAAAAGCAGGTGCATCACAGGCAGATGTTAAAAAGGCAGTAGAAGCGGCCGATAAACAACGGCAATCCTTCCTGGAAGGTGAAAATAAACTCTCTGACCAGCAGATTGTGGGGGCTGTTACAAAAATGTTTTATGAAGATGTGGTAAAAGATCAGCAGCCCATTGGATTCTTCAGCACCCTGAAAAATACTTATGGCCCGCTGGATGATGAGGCTACATATAAGAAATATGCAGCCGATGTATTCAGCAAGACCATGATCTTTGATGATACCAGGTGGAAAGCCTTTGTGGCCAATCCCGATGCCAATACGCTTCAAAGTGATCCGGCTTTTGCACATGCCAGTACGTTCTACACCAATTATACCAGCAAGTACGCTCCTTATTTCCAGCAATTCAATACGAAGAATATGGAGTTTGGGCGATTGTATTTAAAAGGTATTATGGAAGTGGACCCGGTGAAGACAAAGATGATGTATCCCGATGCTACGTTTACCATGCGGGTCAGTTATGGTAGTGTAAAATCATACCGGCCAAGAGATGCGGTGTTTTATGATTATGTGACCACTTCCAAAGGATTACTGGAAAAATACAAGGCCGGTGATTATGAATTTGACCTGCCCGCCCGGCAAATAGAATTACTGAAGAATAAAGATTTTGGCCAGTATATTGACCCCACCAGAAAAGACCTGGTCATTGGTTTTATCACCACCAATGATATTACCGGCGGCAATTCCGGCTCGCCGGTCATCAACGGTAAGGGTGAACTGATCGGCCTTGCTTTCGATGGCAACTATGAAGCACTCAGCCATAAACTTGCTTTTGATAAAGACCTCAACCGTACGATCTGTGTTGATATCCGGTATGTGTTATGGTGTATTGATAAACTCGGCGGCGGCGCTAATATTATTAAAGAATTGAAGTTGATGAAATAAAATTTCTTTCTTCTATCAGAAAGCCATTCCGTAATTATTAACGGGATGGCTTTCTTCTTTTTATCAGGTAATAAATATGTAACATTGTAGATAATTTTTTACCTGATTAAACGCTTTACCATAACGTGTTGGCTGTTCCTGTTTTTCGTTCCTGCTTTTGCGCAGGAAACCCGCGTGAGCATTGCTACCGATATTGGGATTCAGCGAAATTTTAAGAAAGAACAACTATACTGGGCATTTGGTCATAATACCCAGGCTATTTTTCACCTCAATCCAAAAGATGGTATCTACGTGGGGTTTGCTTATTATTCTAATGGCAAGTTTAAAAATAACCTGACCGCCCCTGCAAAATCGACTTTTACTATTCCCCGGCAGGTGGATTATATCAACAGTGCCAGGATGCAGCTTAAACAATTTTCTGTGGGCTGGAGAACATATCTGAAAGGTACAGCTGATGCGGAAAAAGACTGGAACCTCTATGGCTATGCCGGTTTTGGTTTATTGCTGGGAAAAGTAGGGAATACTCATTCAGTTACTATTGACAGTGCCCTGTATACGATCCCGGTGTTGAGTGGTGAAGCTAGTTTCAAACGATTAACTCTGGACCTAGGCGTGGGCGTGGAAATACCCCTATCCGGGGATTTCTTTTTTTATACCGAAGGAAGGGTATGGGTTCCCACCACGGATTACCCCAGCAGTTTTATTTTTATCAATACAAATGCACCGCTGGTAGCAGTGCTGGGTGTTGGTCTGCGGATAATTTTCTGATAAATTTTATTGCAATTTCAGATCAAAACGGCCTTCTGTTACACTAAGAGATTGGGGTGTATTATAAAGGTTGATCGCATTAAACTGGAAAGTGCCTGATACGATGCGTCCTACCAGGTCAAACCGGGTGATCGTCACCGATCCGGTATAACTAGCAGATGTCAGCCACTCATTTTCCGGTGTCAACTTTCTTTTTACATAATAACCATAGCTGGAGGATGCAGGCAGTGCCACGTTATTGTTCAACGAATAGGTACCCGGGCCGGTAACACCGGTAATTAATAGTTCAAATTCCGTTTCGTTTGGTGAAGAAGCAAAATTCCGGGCATTGATCATCACTTCTGTTGGACCAGCCATGCGGGCTTCCAGTATATCGTTGGCCGGAAAAGGGCCAAAGCCCTGAGGAATCCAGAACTCTCCATCGACTTTTGCACCAAAAGTATTCGCACCGGTTTGTGTAGCAGGTGGAAGCTCTTCCACATCTTTTTTGCAGGAAGCTAATAAACACAGGGATAGACAACCAATAAGAATTTTTTTCATAGATATTCGGCTTGTTGTAATAAACGGTTTTTGAGAGGGGTTTGGTATAACCAAAAGGCAAAAACAAGGCCAGAATACAAAAAAGGATATTTTACTGAGGGGCAACCAATTCGTTATGAACCGAGTAGTATCTTTATTAACCTTATCTAATTTATACACATGAGCCATCCACTAACGATACAACAGGTTGAATTATACAAGCTTTCCATTCCCCTCAAGGAACCTTTTATCACTTCTCTGGGAACAGATACAGCCGCAGAAAATGTGCTGGTAAAAATAATAACCAGCGGGGGTATCACCGGTATTGGGGAATGCAGTCCTTATATGCCCATTAACGGGGAGAGCCAGGACACCTGTTTTATAGTAGGGCAATACTTTGCAAAAGCATTAAAGGGGAAAGATCCTTTGCAGATCGAAGCCTGTATCGGGTTGATGGACCGGATCATTTATGCAAACAATAGTATCAAGAGTGCATTTGATATTGCCCTCTATGATATTGCTTCGCAACAGGCCGGTATGCCCTTGTATAAATTCATTGGAGGCGCCAACGACAAAACGATCATCACTGATTATACCGTGAGTATTGGAGATCCGGAAAAAATGGCGGTGGATGCTGTTAAAATAAAAGCTGCAGGTTACCCTGCCATTAAAATAAAACTGGGTAAGCATGGGCCAACGGATATAACTAGAATAAAAGCGATCCGGGAGGCCGTGGGTGATAAAATACCACTGCGTATAGATGCCAACCAGGGTTGGACGGTGGAAGAAGCCATAACAACATTACAGGCATTGGCCCACTTTGATATTCAGCATTGCGAGGAGCCAATAGCCCGCTGGGATTTTATGCGTTTACCAGAAGTAAAAAAAGCCAGTCCCATCCCGATTATGGCGGATGAATGTTGCGGTGATGAACATGATGCAGCAAGATTGATACAATTAAGTGCTTGTGATTATTTTAATATTAAGTTGGGAAAATCAGGTGGCATTTTTAAAGCCTTAAAGATGGCCCGGATGTCCGAGCAGGCTCATATTCATTTACAGGTAGGTGCTATGCTGGAATCCAGGCTGGCGATGACGGCCTTTGCACACTATGCTTTATGCAGTCCCAATATTGTACATTTTGATTTTGACACAGCCCTGATGTTTAGTGAAGACCCGGTAACAGGTGGTATTGTGTATGAGAAAAATGGAGTTGTAAGAGTGCCTGACAGTATTGGCCTGGGGGCAACGATTGAGGAGGAATGGTTGGCGAAAATGGAAAAAGTGGTAATATAAATTCAGAGCGTTAATGGTCATTGTACAGAAACCCGCTACAGGTAAAAAACTATTGAAATTTTGATAACTATAAATAAAAATTTATGGATGAACCAATACAAAAGCTTTTCTATTCAGAACAAAAAGCAAAAGAATTATTTAAAGCGATTGAAGATAAAGGGTTAATAATTCCCGGGAAAACGGAGAAACAACTATCCGATGAAATTGTGCAAATTTCTAGGGAAGATTTTGGTACAGAAACTCATTGGGGCAAAAAAATTGTAAGAACAGGTGTTAATACCCTGGAACCCTATGTTTCAAATCCACCAGACCTTGTGATCCAGGATGAAGATATACTCTTTTTCGATTTTCATCCCGTTTTTGAGGGCTGGGAAGCTGACCTTGGAAGAACCTATGTATTAGGTAACAATCCCTTAAAACATAAAATAAAGCAAGATGTAGAAGCGGCCTGGCATGAGGGAAATGACTGGTATTTTAAACAAACTGAACTTACAGGTGCAAAATTTTTTAATTATGCTACCGGACTGGCTAAGCACTATGGTTACGAGTTTGGAAACGCCATTGCCGGACACATTATAGGCAGGTTCCCTCACGAACAACCAGATGACCCCAATGATTTATGCCTGGATGTACACCCCGACAATCATAATGATATACTTCAATTTGACAAATATGGCAAAAAAAGGCATTGGGTTCTGGAACTACATTTTGTAGATAGGAAAAATAATATTGGTGCTTTCTTTGAACAATCCTTAACTCCAGTATAAACCAAGAAATTGCAAACGAATCAGTTGGGTTAAATTGGGGAGCAACGACTAAAAAAGAAATCAACTATATCAACTATTTTGTTGTTACTGTTAAAAGCTTGCATCAAAAAAAATCATTAATGATACAATTAAAACAAAAACATGAGTAAGATCACATTAAAAGACGGTACTGAAATCTATTACAAGGACTGGGGAAAAGGGCAACCCCTATTCTTTC
>JAWXCO010000006.1:0-57874 GCA_034408705.1 Bacteroidota bacterium | reverse complement strand
TTACATCGTAAATCACTTTAAAGAAACCGCCGTACACGTAAGTATATACGGTGGTGTGAGAGGGCGGCAAAGTTAAATAGCTTTGCCCCCTACTTTAATGCGCCCCTATCCCTTAAAGGGGTACATAAAACTTTTAGTTCAAATAGTATTGAATGTACTAACTCCCCCTCAGGCGTTGGGGGCAAAGGAAGGTATGCGATGAAATTTTTAATAGTTGTATTGGTTATCCGTTTTGTAATTGAGCTGGTAAGCAACAGGAAAAAGAAATTGATATAAATGGCGGGGATGAAAATTCCGTAAGGATAAGTCACCTCCAGAATATTTACTGAGATTAAAGAGTAGATGCAGAAAGTAGGAATACGTGCTCCGCCGGCTGGTGGACACTTTTCTAAAAAGTTCTTTGAGAAAAAAATATAGGAGCATGCTGATTGGCCGGATGCTTCACCTGGAATGATGAAGCTGCCCCGATGAATATCGGGGTCTCCTATACAACATGTTGGCTTTAGCTTGTCTGCTAAAGCATCCGTCTGTGCAACGGAAGAACACCCCGATAGCTATTGGGGCGGATTCAACCAACAAAGCGAATACGACCTGGTGTAATGGCAACATGCTCATCTCCCTTTCTTTCTGAAAGGTAAATAGCAGATGATCGTATTCAGTTCAATTCTGTAGGTCGTACTTGATTGCTTAGCTCTCCGAAGGAGTCCTTTGAACAATGGATAAGAACACTTCACTAAGAATGAAGAGATACAAGTTCCCTGCCCGTCCGGCAGGTGGGGAATCTGTTCTGGCTTAATAAAAATTGCGGTTTGGTGTAAAGCAACATACCATTCTCATGAGGTGGAAGATTTCAGTTCAATGCTGAAAGCCGCAAAAAATGATGACATAGCTTTCCGAAGGAGTCCTTTGGACAATGGCTTAGAGCATTACGCTGATACCGTAAAGGATGGTAGTTCGAATCTATCAGTCATCACCATTAGTCTCGTAGTTCAACTGAATAAATGCTCCTGACTTTTAATCAGGAGGTTCTGGGTTCCCTGCCTGTCCGGTCAGGCGGGGAATCCCAGGGGGACTACAAAAGGATGAATAGCTCAATGGCAGAGCTTCCCGTTGTTAACGGGAGGGTTGAAAGTTCGAATCTTTCTTCATCCGCATTGTTTGTTGATGTGTTAATTCGATAGTGAGGAAATAGTAATCAGTCAATATTCATCGCAAACAAAAGGACAAATAGCTACAATGGTAAAGCACTGCGTTGAAGCTGCAGCTGTACAGGTTCGAATCCTGTTTTGTCCACTAATGCGGGTTTATTGTAACTGGTAACAACACGGATTCCAACTCCGTGGATGGAGGTTCAAACCCTTCAACCCGTGCAGGAATAATTTTTTAAATACCCGAAAGGGAAAACAATGGAACAGGAACAACAATGGAGAAAATTAAACGGAGAATGAATCAGGATTGGAATTGCTGATGAAGTAACGAATGCACTGATGCGGGAACATGAAATCGGTAACGAGTTAAAAGTTTGTATTGGTACAGATAGCCAGGCAAAAGGCCGGATTACTGAATTCGCAACCGTAATTGTTTTTATCCGTAAAGGGAAAGGTGGTTTTATGTACATACACAATGAAACAACTAAACAGAAAATGAGCATTAAAGAACGGATGCTGACTGAAGTAGCAAAGAGTATTGAAATAGCGTATGCCCTGTGCAATATTTTTTCCCGGTACAGTGTGGACATGGAAGTGCATGCCGATATCAACACTAATCCATCATTCAAAAGTAATGATGCCTTGAAGGAAGCCATGGGCTATATTATGGGGATGGGTTTTGTTTTTAAAGCAAAACCAGAGGCCTTTGCCAGCTCCAGTTGTGCGAACAAGGTGGTGCAGTAAGCGGCACCACCTTGTAAAAGAATTATTTTAAAACTTTAAGTAAGAGAAAATGGAAAATAGTAATGAACAAAAAGTGATCAACGCAAACGGGATCTTCGATAATGGGTTTTTATGCGGCAAATCACTATACCTGTACCGGTTTAAAAACATACCGAGCGCAAACTATATTGGAAGCATTGATGGTGAAAAGGCTTTTTATGCTGTCAAAGAGAAATTTGGACACCTGGTTGTGTCAACACATACCTACAGGTACTATGATGCCCGAACAAAGAACTATGATTTTAATGATACGTTTATGATCATGCAGAATGAATGTGTCATGGAGTTTGATACGAACTATTGCGAGATTTATCACAATGGGTCACAAAATGATTTTATTGAGGATTGTACCCTTCTGATGAAAACCTTTAAAGAAAGACAGCGGAGAAAACCTTTAGAGATAAACCTGATCAGCCGTGGCCGGACTGGGTTTGAATTCAGTCAGATCGAAGTAAAGCGCACCAGGTTGGATTTGGATCTTTTTTACGGGGATGACTTCAAAGAAGTGAATGATGTTATTTCTAAGCGGCTTGGTAATGATAAAGATAAAGGGATCGTATTGCTCCATGGTTTGCCAGGTACGGGAAAGACAACTTACCTGCGTTACCTGATCGGTAAGATCAAAAAAAGGGTATTGTTTATGGCACCTGCTGTGGCGGGCGAAATGATGAATCCCGATTTTATCCAGTTACTGATAAGTAACCCAAACACAGTGTTGATTATTGAGGATGCCGAGAATGTGATTATGGATAGAAAGGTCAATGCAAACGCATCTGTTTCAAACCTGCTGAATATTTCAGACGGGCTGCTGGCGGATTTTCTGAATGTGCAATTGATCTGCACCTTTAATAGCCCGCTGACAATGGTGGACAGTGCTTTGATGCGGAAAGGAAGGCTAATTGCCAGGTATGAGTTTGGCAAGTTGGGAGTTGAAAAAGCAAGACGATTGTCAGCACATTTCGGATTTGATGTTCAGATCGATAGGCCAATGACCATTGCAGAAATAGCAAACCCAAATGAGAAAACGCAAAAGGTTTCTACTAGTGAAGTGGTCGGCTTCAAAAGGCAGGAAGTGACTATGAACTAAGTACTTTTATAGGCGAGTAGGGTTTGCTAGTGTGGAATAGGGTTGCCAACCTTTAAAAGGTTGGCAACCCTTTAAAAAAAGAGAATAGTTGAAAAAAGGAAACTTCCCCTCCCAGGAGGGGTGGATTGAGTGAGCATATTACTTTGATAAACCGGGGTGGGTTAATTACCAACCCAACAGCCCTGTATTGAGCTTGACGAACTACTTGTATAGTCTGAAGAAAAAAAAATAAATTGAAACATTAAGTGACCAGCACAGCAAGGCACAAAGTAGAAGGTAATCCTTCATGTCCCAGGCCTTTGCACCATAGTGGTCAAAACCCTTCCCTGCAAATGCTACGGAAGGCAAAAACAAACAAAATGAGCAAATTAAAAATAACAGGAAAAGATTTGAGGGCTATTGGCTTCCCGGAAGGACCGGTAATAAGCGTTGCCATGAATATGATGCAAAAATTTTTTAAGCATCAGAAGAAGGAGGAAGTGATGGAATTATTACAAAAAATTTTAGCCGCACCGGTAGAATATGAAAACGATGCGGTGCTGGGATTGATAACTCAGCAATTAATGCCAAAGCCAGAAGTGGATGGACAGGAAATTTCGTTGAATAAAAGTGGTATTCAATTCAATGTTTTTGGACAGGAACATATTGAAGAAGGCGCCATGCACCAGATGTACAGGGCTGCTAAATTGCCCGTGGCCGTAGCCGGAGCATTAATGCCGGATGCACATAGCGGATATGGATTGCCCATTGGTGGAGTACTGGCAACAGCCAATGCCGTTATCCCATATGGAGTAGGTGTGGACATTGGTTGCCGTATGTGTTTAAGCATTTTTGATATTGATCCAAAAGAGTTAATACAGCGGGAAGCATATTTCGCCAGGGAAATCAATGAAGCTACTTTGTTTGGGAGCGGTCAACAGTTTGACCAGGCATCCAATCACGAAGTCATGGAGAACGAACTATTTTACCAGCTGCCATTGCTAAAAAACCTGCATGGCCGTGCCTGGAAACAATTGGGTTCATCCGGTTCAGGTAATCACTTTGTGGAATTTGGTGCTGTGGAAATTGCTGAAAAAGATCCGGTACTTGGTATCGAAGCCGGTAACTATGTGGGATTATTATCCCACTCCGGTTCCCGGGCATTGGGTGCCAATATTGCAAATCATTATACCAAAATTGCGATCAGCAAAAGAAGGTTGCCACATGATGCGAAGAATCTCGCCTGGTTAACATTGGATGAAGAAGAGGGAATGGAATATTGGCTGGCGATGAATTTAGCCGGTGATTACGCAGCGGCTTGTCACCATATCATTCATGCAAAGATTGCAAAGCAGTTGGGGCGAAAACCATTAACCATGGTGGAGAACCATCACAACTTTGCCTGGAAGGAAACCCTGAGTACAGTTGAAGGGGGGAAGCAGGAGCTGATCGTTCACCGGAAAGGGGCGACACCGGCCGGTAAAGATGTACTGGGTATTATCCCGGGCTCGATGACCGCCGATGGATTTATTGTCAAAGGTAAAGGCGAAGCTGCTTCTGTTAATTCAGCTTCACACGGTGCTGGCCGAAAGATGAGCCGTACCAGGGCCATTGCATCGGTAACCGATAAACAGTTTAAAGACGAGCTGAAAAAATTTGGGATCAGGCTGCTCGGTGGCGGACTCGATGAATCACCTTTTGCTTATAAGGATATAGAAGTAGTGATGCAAGCGCAAAAGGCATTGGTGGATGTGGTAGGAAAATTTACACCAAAGATCGTAAAGATGGATGGGGCAAAGCATCGGAGCTGGGATAAGAAGACCCGCCCGGATGCCAAGGGTGGACAGAGAAGGGATGAGTTGATGGGAGAATAAGCAGTGGAATGAAATAGCCGGGAAGATAATAAGCCGGAAAGTAGTGAATGCATGCTTTCTTATCGCCTTACCGTCTTCCCGGCATTTATTTGTAATAGTTATAGTTCAGACTATTATTCTGTTGTAAACTCCAGTAATTTATCCTTGTCAACGTACAGAAATAATGTTTTATCCTTCACTTCAAACCGGTTCACTTTTTCTAATTGTTTAAAAAAGCTGTCTTCTGTTTGCTGAACGCCATCACAGTACATTTTAGTAGAAAAAATATTACTAAAGCTAATACTGTTATCAGTGAGAATAAAGCTGCTGCCAAACTGGTTGCAACTGCCATTACCACCCGCTGATTTTTTTTCGGCATTAAATTCAATAAATGCTTTTGTCAGTACCGCTTCCTCTCCGGCGGAGCCAACAATTTTCTTTAGCGCCCATTTATGCTGATATAAGGAGGAAGCCTGTTGATGGCTTTGCTCGTCCGCTCTTTTTTTCATAACAAAAGCGGAGAAGAGTATAAATGTACCGGCGCTAACAAAAGTTATTAGTTTCATGTCGTTACTGATTTTGAACATGAATGAGATGCTGCATGTATCTTTCTTACATATGAATATAGGTCCCCGGGGGCTAAAAAAATGTTAAAGGGCGGCCACTGTGTATAAAGGGGTAATATACCTGCATAAAAAGACCTCTGTAGAAACAGAGGTCGTAACCAAAACTAACTGCTTATGAGAAATAGGTATAACGGTTTTAATGTACTTTGAAGCCCAGTTTATTGCTGAAACTCATTGAGCCAAAGAAGCCGCCTTCTTTTTCTTCCTGCTCGGTAATCACAAAATCTTCCTGATGGGCAGAGAAGCTGAACTTCTTGATTTGCTCTTTATGCTGCTTGAGCTTATTCAATGAATTATTCCAGAATTTTTGTAATGATTTTTTCATGTTGCTTGTTTGATAACATTCCTATTTTCAATTTCCATGCCATAGCATTTGACTGTTGCCAAAAAACTTGTAATGCGTTATTAGCTCGCCGGATTGGGGAATATTTCCTGAACCGGGGAATAAAATCAACAATGCCTTTGCAAAATGGCGATTAGACTTTAACGTAAAACTTTTTCTTATCCATCCAATAACAGATGGCCCACATAAAGAAGATGACACAAAGGGCATAAGCGAGGGAACCGGTTTCCTTAGCCCCTGGAATATGAATCAGTACTTTTTTATATATCCAATTCCATGGATTCGTTCCTTCGCCCAGTTTGATCAATGCAAGCCCCTTGGGAAGAAAGGCACTGAGCGCAAAAACAAAGAGGGCATTTTTTCCGAAGACGTCAAAAAAACGGGCTAACCCGCCCCGGATTTGCCGTATCTCGATCATATAGATCATAGTGGCAATAGTAATGACGGCGAGGCCTGTTGTATAAATAGTATAGGAGCTGGTCCATATTTTTTTATTGATGGGAAATACCGTGTCCCAGCAAAACCCGGTGACGAGTAAAGCAACACCACTAACAAAAAGACCGGTGAGCATAGGGTACATACCGGTAGAAGCGCTGTTCTTTTCAAACGCAATCGCTTGTTGCTCCGGCGCCCTACTTTTCTTTTGTATATAATCACCCACCAGGTAGCCAAAGATCACCTGTACAATAGCAGGGAAAGTACTCATCAGGCCTTCCGGGTCGAAGGGAATTCCTTCTCCTTTATACAAGTGGGTTACACCCAGTATTTTTTTATCAATATCGGTCCCAAACCAGCCGCTGAGACTGAAAGGATCGGATGGATTTCCGAGAATACAGATTGCCCAATAGAGCAATAGCAGCACGGCTCCTGCATAAAAAGCTTTTCTTGCTTTCAGGTAATAAATAATGATGGAAGCAAAGAAATAACAGAGGGCAATGCGTTGCAGTACGCCAAATATCCTTACCCCTTTGACTGTTTCGATGATCGCTCCGGTTTTGTCCTTCGAATAGTCAAGCCAGGTAAAACCTTTAAAGATGCTGACCTTTTGCAATTCGGTACTGCCCTCTGCAAGCCGGTTTACGTCTGTAACAAAGGGCCACCAGTTAAGAAAAAGACCGATCAGGAAAATAATAGCGGTTCGTTTGATCACCTTTCTCCAGAAAACCGCATCCCCGGCAGCTTCCAGCCTGGGCATTACAAAAGCCATAGCATTTCCGACGGCAAAAAGAAAGAAAGGAAAAACCAGATCAGTAGGAGTAAGGCCATGCCAGGGGGCATGCTCCAGCGGGGCATAAATATGGCCCCAGCTTCCGGGGTTGTTGACCAGGATCATGAGGCAAACGGTGGCTCCGCGGAATACATCAAGAGAATAAAATCGTTGGTTCAAGCAATTGGTTTTATAATTTATACCGATTGTGCATCCGTAATAACTTGTCCCGTACTTTAGTCGGGAGTGTCCTTCCGATAACTATCGGGATTATTGGCCTAAACGGCTGCTACACCGGCATTATACCGGGGAAATTAGGGCTAATTTTTAAATACATTTGGTATTAAATGTACTGATTCAAATAGAATTTGTTTGAAATACCAGGAAATTAAAGAATCGGCCCGGTGATTGCTAAAAGGTCGGCAATAAGAAAGGGAGCTCGATTTATTCGCTCAAAAAAAGGGTCGTAAGTCTACGCAGGTATTTATCAACTTGTGGGGGTAAATCCTTCAAAATCTGCGCATTTTATTCTCTTTCCACTCACATCTTACCCTATATTTGCAAGCAAAAATCAGGGTAGTCGGTGGATGGTTATGCCGGTGTACTCTAATAGTATGAAAACCAGTCACATAAATTTTTTTAATGTGAGTGAGGTGGCGAAGCCATCTTAAAAATCTCCAGTATTGAGTAAAAAATGGCTTGCCGTGTATACACGGCCAAGGTGGGAGAAAAAAGTGAACCAGCTTCTGATCGAAAAGGGACTCGAAAGCTACTGTCCTTTAAATAAAGTCAGACGTAAATGGAGTGACCGCGTAAAAACGGTGGAAGAGCCCCTGTTTAAGTCGTATGTTTTTGTAAAAGTGGATGATGAGAACCGGAGTAACGTGCGGATGACCAATGGGGCCATCAACTTTGTTTACTGGAATGGTAAACCTGCCGTGATCAAAGAAAAGGAAATTACAGCTATCCGCCGTTTCCTCGACGAATATGAAAATGTGGAAGCCCGGCCTGTTGAATTACAAGTGAATCAACGGGTGCGGGTTACCAATGGAACCTTTATGGACAAAGAAGGCAAAGTGTTAGGCGTCCGTCACAAAACAGCGAAAGTGGCAATTGATAGCCTGGGCTATATTTTGGTAGCCTATATTGAAAGAAGTAAATTAACTTCGGCATTGCCTAAGTAAAACCGAACCTTTTTTTGGCAGCCCTGGCTGCATTTATATTAAAGATATCTCAATGAAATTCACCCGGATTTTATTATTACTCGCCTTTCCCTTTTATTTTATTTCCTGCAAAACGCAACAAAAACTCCCTTACTATCTTGAAAACGTAACAGATAGTAGTGGTAAGGGAGTTCTCAAAATTCCAGAACTGCGGATCCAGAAAAACGACCAGTTATCCATCCAGATATTTAGCCTGAGCACAAAACCGGAAGTATCGGATGCTATTTACAATCAACCAACGGTAGGTGCAGCAGGAGAGGGAGGAGCCGGATATTTCGTTGACCTGAACGGGAATATTGAACACCATCGCCTGGGTGTAATTCATGCAGAAGGCCTGACTAAGCAGGAACTTGCAACGGAAATTAAAAAAAGGCTGACCCAACCCGTTGAATTATTAAAAGACCCAACAGTGATGATCCGCTTTTTAAACTTCACGGTTACGATACTGGGGCAGGTAGGAAAAGAGGGGCCAGTTAAGGTTCCCGGGGAACGGGTGACCATTTTAGAAGCCGTTGGACTAGCCGGAGGCGTGACCGATTTTGGCAAAAAAAATAACCTCCGGATCGTACGGGAGCAGGATGGAAAAAGAGAAATCGGGTTTATCGATCTTTCCTCCAAAGACATTTTTGACTCACCCTATTATCACCTGGTGCAAAACGATGTCATCATTGTTGAACCGACCACGCAAAGACTAAAAGATGCTGAACAGGCAAGAATTGCTACAAAAATATCCTTTGCTTTTACGCTGGTGACAGTCGCTGCCACCATTGCCACCATTTTCTTCAGGTAAAATTATTGTCTTAAAAACTGCAGATGGAAGAATCAGTTAATACCAGTAAATCGGAGCTTTGGAACCTTAGTTTCAGGGATCTCTTTTATAAATATGTCCGGTTTATCCCACTTTTTGTGCTGTCAGTTGCTTTTGCCCTCTTATGTGCTTACCTGTACCTGCGGTATACTGTTCCGGTGTACAGTGTAGGAGGGAGTATGGTCATTAAGAATGACGCCAGCAGCGGGCGGGGTGACAAAATGGAGGACCTTCTGGGCAATAATAAAAACCTCAACATACAGAGTGAGATGGAGATCCTGAAATCCCGTCCCCTCATGAAAAGGGTGGTGAGCACCCTGCATCTCCAGTTTAGCTATTATGTAAAAGGGAAAATAAAAACACTCAATCTTTATAAACACGGACCCTTCCTGGTCAGGATCTTAGAGATGCCGGACTCTTCCGTCTCTTTTTCCCTGAAAGTGAAATTTATCAACAACAACGAATTCAGGATCAATAGTGAAGCCAGGGTCTTTAAATTTGATCAGCCTATAAAAAATGGCAATAATGTATTCAGCCTGGTCAAGAATATAGGATCGGCGGGTACGAACGAATTCAATGTAACTTTTCAGTCCACTGCGAGTGCCGCCTCCGCTTATGCATCGGCCATACAGGTACAGCCCAGGGGGGCCGGTACAGGTATTCTTACCATTGGTATGCGTACGCCCAACCCCCAAATGGGAGCGGATATCATTAACAAGCTGATGGAAGAATACAGCGACTATAGCGTAGAGTTAAAAAAACAATCTTCCGATCAGACCCTTGCTTTTATTGATGACAGGATGGACTATTACAGTGGCAAGTTAGACAGTGTACAGAAATTATATTTGGATTACCAGGTCAGGTATAATATTATTGATGCCGGCGAACAATCAAACAGTTATTTCCAAACGATCAGTGAAGCCGATAAGACCATCAATGAACAAAACCTGAAAAAAGATGTGGCTGATATGGTAGATGCCTACCTGGTAGATAAAAAAAATACGTTCAAAGAAGTGCCGGTTGTTCCTTCTACCCTGGGCCTGGAAGATGCAACCCTTAATGAATTGGTGACGGCCTATAACACCGTGCAATTAGAAAGACAGCAATTACTGGATGCCAATGTGCCGGTTGCCAACCCGGCTGTAAAAGAAGCGACCGGGCAGATCGAGAAGCTAAGGACCAGTATCAGGGAAAACCTGAAAAATATCCGATCATCACTAGGGTCAGCCGTAAATACCTTCAGGCAGCGAAGTGCTGTTAGCCAGTCACAGTTGAAAGCGATGCCGGTAAAAGTGAAAGAGCTGGCTGAAATAGAAGGAAAATTAGAAACCTTCAGGGGCTTGTATAAACTTTTACAGGAAAAAAAAGAAGAAACCGCTATTTCAAGAGCAGCTACTACTTCCAGTTCAAATATTATTGACCGGGCCTATCCTTCGTCGGTGCCGGTGAAACCCAAACCCCGATCCATACAGATAATGGCGATACTGCTGGGTATCGCTATCCCCGCCATGTTTATTTTCCTTGGGGAAGTGCTGAACGATAAAGTGAGTACAAGATTTGACATTGAAAAAATCACAACTGCCCCCATCCTCGGAGAAATAGGACATTCTTATTCTGAAAATGTATTGGTGGTTAATAAGACGACACGCAGTATGGTGGCGGAACAGTTTCGTATCATCAGGTCCAACCTGCAATATGTTCTCAATAAAAAGGAGAAATCAACAATTCTTATCACCTCTTCTTTTAGTGGCGAAGGGAAATCCTATATAAGTACGAACATGGGGGCCGTGCTGGCTTTAGCAGGTAAAAAAACAATTATCCTTGAATTTGATATTCGTAAACCAAAAGTTTTGTCGGGATTGGGTATTGCCAGGGGGCCGGGCATTTCAAACTTCCTGATTGGAAAAGCCGAACTCAAGGACCTGATCCGTCCAGTGCCCGACCACGAAAATCTTTTTGTACTGGGATGCGGACCCATACCACCAAATCCTGCAGAGTTGCTACTGGATGATAAGGTTGAAGAAATGTTTGCGTGGTTAAAGGAAAATTTCGATACAGTATTAGTGGATACCGCACCGGTAGGAATGGTCAGTGATGCTATGACACTGAGTAAATTTGCGGACTCAACACTTTATTTAGTTCGCCAGGGCCACACTTTTAAAAAACAGATTGCGCTGATAGATGAGTTTTATAAAGAGAATAAATTGCCAAAAGTTTCTATTATCATCAACGATGTAAAACTTAAACCGGGCTATGGTTATTATGGCTATGGCCGCTATGGTTATGGCTATGGCTATGGTTACGGAAGTTATTATGAAGAGGAAGTAGCGCCCCGCAACTTTATTGAAAAACTAATTAACTGGCTGGATATTCGCCGATTCTTCAAAAAATCGAAAAAGAGATAATTCACCGTACTGATTCAATGCGAATTTTAATAACTGGCGGAGCAGGGTTTATCGGCTCCAATCTTGCGGAGCAGCTGTTACAGGATAAAAGGGTAAGTACCGTACGGGTGCTGGATAACCTGGCAACCGGGTCACTTAAAAATATCGAACCATTTTTAGCCAACCCCCATTTTGAATTTATCGAAGGCGATATAAGGGACTATGCCACCTGCCTTGCCGCCTGTGATGGTATAGACATGATCTCTCACCAGGCAGCCCTGGGTTCTGTACCCCGTTCCATTAACGATCCGCTTACGACCAATGCCGTCAATATCACCGGCACCCTGAATATGTTTACCGCTGCCAAAGAGAAAAATATTAAGCGGGTGATTTATGCGGCCAGCTCTTCAACTTATGGTGATCACCCGGACCTTCCTAAAATGGAAGATACAATTGGGAACCCGCTGTCTCCTTATGCGGTGACCAAGTATGTGAATGAATTATATGCCCGGGTGTATGCGAACCTGTATGGTATGGAGCTGGTTGGGCTGCGTTATTTCAACATTTTTGGCCCCCGGCAAAATCCTAACGGCCCCTATGCTGCTGTCATTCCACTTTTTGCAGAAGCGCTGTTAAACAATACACCGCCAACCATTAACGGCGATGGAACTCATAGCCGTGACTTTACCTATGTAAGCAATGCGGTACAGGCTAATATTCTTTCCCTGTTCACGGAGAATAAAGAAGCACTTAACCAGGTATATAATATTGCCTGCGGTCAGCAAACTTCTTTACTGGAATTGTTTGATGGCTTGAAAAAGGAAACGGTTATTTCTTTGCAACCCCTGCATGGACCGGAAAGAAAAGGCGATGTGAAGCATAGTTTGGCAGATATTTCCAAAGCCCGGGCATTATTAGGTTATGAGCCGGGTGTTTCTGTAAAGGAAGGATTGAAAATGACAATGGCCTGGTATAGGAACGAAGGCAAGACCGAAGGTCGCATAGACGATTACATAACGTAAAGCCACAATCATCTTGTCACTCCCGGGAACGAAGAGCCAGAATCATCTTGTCACTCCGGGGCACGAAGAGTCTTCCTTATGAAAACGAGTGTTCTATATTATTAACAACAGGGAAATCAGTTGCAGATGTCTCCAAAAAGCAGAGAGTATTATGTTTATATAATTACTAACTACAGTAAAAAAGTGCTTTATACCGGAGTGACCAATAATTTGCAGCAACGCCTGGTGGAACATTTTTTACAAAGGGGAAACCCAGAATCCTTTACAGGGAAATATAATGTCTATTACCTGCTTTATTATGAGTGTTCACCATATATCAACAATATGATTGCGAGAGAGAAGGAAATAAAAGGCTGGAGAAGAAGTAAGAAAGAGGATTTAATAAATGGATTTAATCCAGGCTGGAAGTTTTTGAATGAAGAAGTTTGTGGAAAATGGCCGCCTGACAATTTATTTCATCGGAAAGACGGATAGATGTTCGGCGTTGAAAGAGATGCCTCCGCAGCATGTACTGAGGCACGAAGTATCGGCATGACCAAAAGTGACGGCACGATCAATAGCGACGGCACGACAACCAAGAACAGTAGCACAACAACGAAGGATCGAGTAGAAAATTAAAAAACGTGAAGCCCCAATCATCTTGTCACTCCGAGGCACGAGGAGTCTTGCTTATAAAAAAGCAGACTATACCGAGCGGAAAGAGATGCCTCCGCAGCATGTACTGAGGCACGAAGTATCGGCATAACAAGATGCGAGTGGATGACAAGTAAGAGGAGCAGCATAACAACTGAGAAGGCAGCGCTACAAGTGAGAGTAGCAGCACTACAAGCAAGAGGGGCAGCATGGCAGCTGAGGATCGCATAGCCAATTAGATAACGTAAACCCCCAATCATCTTGTCACTCCGAGGCACGAGGAGTCTTCCTCACGGAGCATTTATTGACATATAAGAGAGTTAGTCATCTGACGCGGAAAGAGATGCCTCCTTCATCGGCATAACAAGTAAAAAAGGCTGACAAATAAGAACGACATTTAAAGTAGAAAATAAAAAATTTTGATTGATAAGTATGCCTAAGACTATTATCATCACCGGTGGAGCAGGCTTTATCGGCTCCCATGTGGTCCGGCTCTTTGTTACTAAATACCCGGATTACCGTATCGTCAATTTGGATGCCCTGACCTATGCAGGCAACCTGGAAAACCTGCGGGATATAGAAGTTAGTCCCAATTATCATTTTGAAAAGGTCAATATCCTGGATGCTCCAGCCCTCGAAACTGTTTTTAATAAATACCAACCTGCTGCAGTGATACACCTGGCGGCAGAAAGCCATGTTGATCGCTCTATTTTGTCCCCGCTGGATTTTGTTTATACCAATGTGATAGGTACGGTTAACTTACTCAATACAGCAAAGACACATTGGAAGGGTAATTTTGAAGGGAAAAAATTCTATCATGTATCAACCGACGAAGTGTATGGTGCCCTGGGTGATACCGGTTTTTTCACCGAGCAAACAGCGTATGATCCGCATTCACCCTATAGTGCTTCCAAAGCCGCCAGTGATCATTTCGTAAGAGCATATCATGATACCTATGGATTGCCGGTCGTAATTAGTAATTGTTCCAACAACTATGGGCCCAACCATTTTCCTGAAAAACTGATACCACTATTTATCAATAATGTTATTCAGAAAAAACCATTACCTGTGTATGGAGATGGTTTATATACCCGGGACTGGCTCTATGTAAAGGATCATGCTGCTGCAATTGATATAGTGTTTCATCAAGGCAGGGATGGTGACACCTATAATATCGGTGGATTCAATGAATGGAAGAATATAGACCTGGTCAAACTACTGTGCAGCCTGATGGATGAGAAATTGGGTCGGGCGGCTGGCAGCAACGAACAACTGATTACCTATATCAAAGACCGGCCGGGTCATGACAGGCGCTATGCCATCGATGCTTCGAAGATCAATAAAGAACTGGGATGGAAACCATCGGTAACTTTTGAAGAAGGGTTAGTAAAAACCATTGACTGGTACCTCCAAAATGGAGAATGGTTAAAGCATATTACCACCGGCGAATACCAGAACTATTATAAAAGCCAGTATGGCGGGTAGTTAAATTATTTTTTAAACCAGCAAAAAGAATGGATAGTTTTCAATCACACCATGCCTGCCTGATCTCCGGCTCTACGAACCTGAAGCCCATGAAGGGTTATGAAAAAGATTACCTCGTAAAAAGTCAGCCTGCTGGTTTTGTTTTTTGTTCCCGTATACCTACCCAGGATGAACTGATAACGCATTATGAAAGCTATGGTCGGGAAGATTATCTTTCACCGATTACAGTAAAAAGATATGGCCAGATACTTGATGATTTCGAGAAATACCGCAAAACGGGAAAGATGCTTGATGTAGGCTGCGGTATTGGATTGTTTTTAGCTGCCGCAAAAGAACGGGGCTGGGAGGTTTATGGAACTGAATTTACTGATAAGGCGATCTCCATTTGCAAAAGCAAAGGGATTACAATGCAGCAGGGCCGGATGGATGCGGCTTGGTTTGCCGAAAACGAATTTGATGTCATCACTTCCTTTGAAGTCCTCGAGCATATCAATAACCCTCTGGAGGAAATGAGTAATATTCAAAGAATACTGCGGCCCGGGGGGCTATTTTACTTTACCACTCCTAATTTTAATGCCATTGCAAGATATAGTCTGAAAACAAATTATAATGTTATCTGCTATCCCGAGCATTTATGCTATTACACTAAACGGACTATTAATTATTTGATGAAGAAAAGCGGGTTCAAAAAACTCAAACTGAAAGCTACCGGTATAAGTATGACGCGGATCAGGATAAGTATGAAAAAAAGTAATGAGGCACTGATCAGCCCTACTTCTACCGATGAGAAGATCCGGGAATCATTTGAAAGCAATAAACTGATGGGCTTTATAAAAAATTGTATTAACGTCGTCTTTAGCCTGACCGGGACCGGTTCTTCACTCAAGGGGTGGTATATCAAGTAACCAGCAATTTAATAACAGCAAAATCTTCATGAAAGGAATAATTCTTGCGGGCGGTTCAGGTACCAGGTTGTACCCGATCACCAAAGCGATCTCCAAGCAGTTGATGCCGATCTATGATAAGCCGATGATCTATTATCCCTTGTCAATTCTTATGATGGCTGGCATCAGCGAGATATTGATAATTACCACTCCTGAAGATAATGCACAGTTCAGGAGATTACTGGGCAACGGAAGCCAGCTGGGCTGTCGCTTTGAATATGCAGTGCAGGTTATACCAAATGGCCTGGCCCAGGCATTTGTAATTGGCGCCCCTTTTATCGGCGGGGATAAGGTAGCCTTGATACTGGGCGATAATATATTTCATGGTACGGGCCTCGATAAACAATTACAAAGGCTGGCAGATGTGGAAGGTGGTTATGTCTTCGCCTACCAGGTGTCTGACCCCGAACGCTACGGAGTGGTTGAGTTTGATGAAATGATGAAAGCCATTTCTATTGAAGAAAAACCAACAAAGCCCAAATCAAATTACGCTGTACCCGGTTTGTACTTTTATGACAATACAGTAGTGAAAATTGCCAAAGAACTTAAACCCTCTCCACGGGGTGAATTCGAGATCACGGATGTTAACAAGGCTTATCTCGAAAAAGGAAAACTGAAAGTAGCTGTTCTTGATAAGGGAACAGCCTGGCTGGATACCGGCACATTTGATTCCCTCAGCGATGCCAGCGAATTTGTCAGGGTAATCGAAAAAAGACAGGGAACCAAGATCGGCTGTATCGAAGAGATCGCTTACCGGAACGGGTTTATTACAGCAGAAGAATTGAAGAACCTGGCTGCGGAATTATCCAAAAGCGGTTATGGAGAATATTTAAAACGTATTATTAACTAAGAGAAAATAACAATGAAAATTGCAGTTGTCGGAACCGGCTATGTTGGATTAGTAAGTGGTACCTGTTTTGCAGAAACAGGAAATCATGTAACCTGTATTGATATTGATGAATCAAAGATCAGGCGTTTGCAGGCGGCTGAAATAACGATCTACGAACCGGGATTGGAAAAAATATTCACCCGTAACATCAAAGAAGGCCGTCTCACATTTACCACTTCCTTATCCGAAGGGATCAAAGATGCCAGCATTATTTTCCTGGCCTTACCAACCCCTCCCGGCGAAGATGGAAGTGCCGACCTTAAATATATCCTCGGTGTAGCTGCTGATCTTGGTAAACTATTGCAACCCGGCGATTATAAAGTGATCGTGGATAAAAGCACTGTACCGGTTGGCACTTCAGAAAAAGTAAGCGCAGCAATCAATAGCACTGGTAAAGGAATTGAGAACACATTTGATGTTGTTAGTAACCCCGAGTTTTTACGGGAAGGAGCGGCCGTGGAAGATTTTATGAAACCAGACCGTGTCGTTATCGGTACTTCCTCGGAGAATGCAAGAAAAGTCATGCAGCGACTCTACGAGCCATTTGTGCGCCAGGGCAATCCCATTATTTTTATGGATGAACGAAGTGCAGAACTGACCAAGTATGCTGCCAATAGTTTTCTCGCGGCCAAGATCTCTTTTATGAATGAGATCGCTGTCCTGTGTGAAAAGCTGGATGCGAATGTGGACATGGTACGCCGGGGTATCGGTACCGATTTCAGGATCGGTAAACATTTTCTTTACCCGGGACTGGGATATGGGGGCAGCTGTTTCCCTAAAGACGTACAGGCATTGTCAAAGTCGGCGATAGATGCCGCTTATGATTTTAAAATACTGAATGCAGTGATGGAAGTAAATACATTGCAAAAGCAATTCTTTATTTCCAAGATCAGGTCCTACTATAAAGGGGAGTTGAAGGGAAAGAAATTTGCTTTGTGGGGACTGGCTTTCAAACCGAATACTGATGATATCCGGGAAGCTCCGGCATTGGAAGTCATTGATTTTCTACTGGAGAATGGCGCTACCGTTACCGCTTTCGATCCCGAAGCCATGGAGAATGTAAAAAAGGAATATACCGGTAAGATCGGGTTTGCCGATAACCAATACAGCGCTTTAACCGGTGCTGATGCGCTGATCATATGTACCGAATGGAATGAATTCCGTACACCGGAGTTTGAAAAAATATCCTCCGGGCTGGCTAAAAAAATAATTTTCGACGGACGTAATTTATATGATACGGAGACAATGGAGTCGCTGGGATATTATTATGAAAGTATGGGAAGAAGAAAAGTGATCCCTCAATAACTACGATAAATAGTCAATAACATGAAGCGTATTCTTATAACAGGAGCTGCCGGCTTTTTAGGCTCACATCTGTCTGACCGGTTTATTAAGGAAGGGTACGAAGTGATTGGTATGGATAACCTGATTACAGGTAGCCTTAAAAACATCGAACACTTATTTCCATTGAAGGAGTTTAGTTTTTACCATCATGATGTAAGTAAATTTATACATATACCCGGGCACCTGGACTATATCCTTCATTTTGCGTCGCCGGCCAGCCCGATCGACTATTTAAAAATCCCCATTCAAACCTTAAAAGTAGGCTCGTTGGGCACACATAATTGTTTGGGGTTGGCGTTGAATAAAAAAGCAAGGATACTGGTTGCCAGTACCAGTGAAGTATATGGTGACCCGCTGGTGCATCCGCAAAACGAAGATTACTGGGGTAATGTAAACCCGGTTGGACCAAGAGGAGTATATGATGAAGCCAAGCGTTTCCAGGAAGCGATGACTATGGCTTATCATACCTACCATGGCGTAGAAACAAGGATCATCCGGATCTTTAATACCTACGGACCCAGGATGCGGCTCAATGATGGCCGTGCCTTACCGGCCTTTATCGGGCAGGCTTTACGCGGCGAAGACCTCACGGTATTTGGTGATGGCAGCCAGACCCGGAGTTTTTGTTATGTTTCCGACCTGGTAGAAGGGATCTACCAGTTACTATTAAGCGATTATGCCCAGCCGGTCAATATTGGTAACCCCGATGAGATCAGTCTTAAAGATTTTGCCGAAGAGATAATAAAACTAACGGGTACCAAACAAAAGATTATTTATAAACCCTTACCAGCCGATGATCCGAAGCAACGCAAACCCGATATTACCAGGGCGCAAAAAATATTGAACTGGCAACCCACGATTTCCAGGGCAGAAGGACTGAAAATTACGTACGAGTATTTTAAATCGCTGCCGGAAGAAGAAATAAGAAAAGATAATTTGGCTTTTGCTAAGAAATAAAGTTTTTGCCGGGAAGGCGATAAGACGGTAAGTTTTGAATGGAATACAATAATTACAATTCCCGCCTTTCCGTCTTTCTCAAAGAGTCCTGCGGACCGACTAGCATATAAAAAATTTGAAATAATAATAACTTTATTGAATGCCAGTTGATAACTATAGTATAGAAGAATTTTCACCCCATCTTTTCTGGGATGTGGACAGGAAGAAACTTGATTGGAAAAAAAACAAATCTCAGATTGTAAAAAGGGTTCTTGAATACGGCTTATTGAAAGACTGGAAGCTTATTCAAAAGCAATATGGCGTTGATCAAATAGCAGAAATATGTAAAAACCTTCGTTCGTTGGATCAAAGAGCATTGTCCTTTATAGCCAGCCTTGCTTCTATGTCGCCAGCATCCTTCCGATGTTACATTTTGAAACAGTCGATACCGCAACACTGGAACTATTAAGGAAGTTGATGGCTGTTCCCTTTCTCCAGCCTTTACGACTTACCGGCTAAGAAATAAAATTTTTGCCGGTAAGGCGAGAAGAAGGGAAGGTGCAGCAAAAAACATTTGAAATAGTAATAACTTTATTGGATGCCAGCTGAAAACTATAGTATAGCAGGGTTTTCACCCCATCTTTTTTGGGATGTTGACCCGGCAACACTCGACCTTGAAAAAAACAAAAGGCTTATTGTGGAAAGGGTGATACAAAGAGGTTCCCGTAAAGAGCTGGCATTGCTGCTGGACTGTTATGGCAAAGAGCAGGTAAGAGAAACTCTAAAGCAGGTTGCCTGGTTAAATGAAAAGGATATGGCTTTTGTACAGGTGTATTTTGGCATCCCTCTTAACGAAATGAAATGTTACACAAAGAGACTGTCAGCCCGGTATTGTTAGATATCCTGATCCGGTTATTAGCAAACCGGGAGCTGGATAATTTTGTACTGGTAGGCGGCACTGCACTGTCTTTACGGATTGGTAACCGGAAAAGCATTGATATAGACCTTTTTACAACCGGCGATTTTCCGGCCGATACCTTGCCTGATTTTCTTACAAGGAAAGGTTTCGCTTTTAAGCAGCAAAGCGGCTTTAAAGGTGGTTTATTAGGCCACATCGGTAATGTTAAAGTGGATTTTATCCGGCATGCTTATCCCTGGGTAATACCGCCGGAAACAATAGAGGGTATCCGGATAGCGTCATTGGAAGATATTGCTGCTATGAAGCTTAATGCAATAAGTGGAAATGGAACACGGCTGAAGGATTTTGTGGATATTGCTTATCTCTCAGGCTATATGTCATTGTCTTCTATGCTTGACTGTTATGAACAAAAATACCCGGACGTTAACGGAATGATGGCGTTAAAGTCATTGTGTTATTTTGAGGATATTGATTTTGCTCCCACTATTGTTTATATGAATACACCCATTAGTTGGGATATTATCAAAAAGAGAATACTTGACATGGTAGGGGAACCTGAAAAGAAATTCCCCGGGATGTAGCAACCAGAAAGAGGAGTCGGCACCCTGACACTGGATTTTAAGAAAGTTAACGGATTTACCATTATTCAGTTCTTTAAGATTGGCGGGTTGATCGGCTAAGAAATAATATTATGCAGGGAGATGACTTTATTCTGCAAAGCAGAATAAAAATCCGTGTTCATCCGCCCAATCTGTGTCATCCGCGTTCCTGTATTTTCCTTTATCACAGTAATAAAATGAATTTTTTCGCACACCCCACAGCTATCATCGATGAAGGAGCCATTATTGGCACCGGAACGAAAATCTGGCATTTCTGTCATATCATGCCGCAAGCTGTTATAGGGGAGAATTGCGTCATTGGACAAAATGTATTTGTAGATAATAAAGTGCAACTCGGCAATGGAGTAAAAGTGCAAAATAATGTCTCCATATATGAAGGAGTGATCTGTGAAGAAGAAGTATTCATTGGCCCCTCAGCCGTTTTCACCAATGTGATCAACCCACGGAGTGCCATCAGCAGGAAGCAGGAGTTTAAAAAAACATGGATCAGGAAGGGAGCAACAATCGGAGCCAATGCCACTATCGTTTGCGGCAATGAGATCGGTGAATATGCTTTTATTGGCGCCGGTGCTGTAGTAACCAAACCCATAGCGGCTTTTGCTTTAGTAACCGGTAACCCGGCCCGCCAAACCGGCTGGATGAATGAGGCCGGCCACCCCTTAGTTTTTGATGGCGCTGGCCATGCACAATGCAGGGAAACAAAAAAAAACTACCGGCTGGTGGAAGGAATAGTAAAGAGAGTTCAGTAACTACCAGGCAGGGTTAACCGAATAATTTTAAATGTTGGGGCTGGAAAAAAATAGCTGGTTTAAACCGGGAATCTAGAATGATGAGAAAGCTGCTGACAAAATTCTCTCATGCATTAGCAAAGGCTCACCGCTATATACAAGTTCATATACTGGAGAAAAACCGGGTTGCCCCCCGGGTACTGAAATATCAACCCGTTACAGACCGGCCAAAAATCATTCATATCAATGCCAACTTTGTCATTGGCGGCACCAGTCAGCTCATCGCAGATATCATAGAAAGAACAGCCGGCCAGTATACGCACCAGGTTATTGTACCTGATTACCCAAGGCCCTTACCGTATCAGCCGCTTCCCATCCTTGAATTTCCGGTGACGGAAATGACGGCTCTGTTCAACTACCTGGAAAAAGAAAGGCCGGCCCTGGTACATATTCATTACTGGATCAGACCGATGCACCGGTATTATTCATTCGGTTTGTGGTACGATGCCGTCTTTAAGATCTGCGAAGACCTGCAATTGAAAGTGATTCAAAATATCAATGTGCCTACGCATCCCTTCCGGAGTCCGGCAATTGTACATAATATTTTTGTAAGCAGGTATGTAAAAGAGCAGTTCAACGACCAGCCCCATATTGATTCTTCTGTCATCTATCCGGGTTCTGATCTTTCACATTTTACCTGCCCCGATGAACAGCCATTCCCTGCTGATACAATTGGGATGGTGTACAGGCTGGATGCTGATAAATTAAACGGAGAAACCATTGAGATCTTTATAGCAGCGTTGAAAAAGAAGCCGGACCTTACTTGTTATATCATAGGTGGGGGCTATTATCTCAATCAGTATAAAAAGCGGGTAAAGGAAGAAGGACTGGTGAAACAGTTCATTTTCACGGGCTTTATCAGTTATGATCTCCTGCCTTCGTATTATAAAAAGATCGGGTTGATCGTAGCCCCGGTGCACGATGAAAGTTTCGGACAGGTAACTCCTTTTGCCATGAGTATGGGGCTGCCGGTAGTGGGGTATGATACCGGTGCACTGAGCGAGATACTGGGTGGAAAAGAAATGCTGGCAGACTACGGCGATACAGATGCATTGGCGAATCTGATTGTCGAAACAGTCAATAACCCGGCACAAAAAAAGAAATGGGGCCTGGCAAATAAGAATAGAGTGCATGCTTTTTTTTCAGTTGAAAAAATGATTGAGGAGTACGTGAAGCTATACGAAAGCTGTATGTCCTGATCCTGGTGTAGCCATCTATGATGACCGTTGCTTTTACTATTTGCAGTAATAATTTCCTCGCACAGGCTAAGACTGCCCTGGAATCTTTACAGCAGCAGCATCCGGAAATAAAAACTGTCATCTTCCTGGTTGATATTGCCGATGAGGCTATCGACTATCGTTATTTTTCCCCGGCAGATGTTATTGTTGTAGATGAAAAAATCGTTGCCGGTTTTATGGAACTGGTGCACAGATACACGATCATGGAGTTGAATTCAGCGGTTCGGCCATTTGTGATACGGCACCTGCAGCAAAGCTATCCCGGTATTAGCAGGTTGTATTATATCGACCCCGATATGTATGTGTATGACCGCTTCGATCACCTGGATCAATTACTGGAAAAAGAGGATATCCTTATCACACCGCATTTTCTTCAACCTATTCCGGTGGATGGATTGCGGCCTTTTGAGAACCTGGCTCTGAATTTCGGCACGTATAATCTCGGGTTCCTGGCACTGAATCCTTCAACCGAAAATGTCAATACTTTTTTAGACTGGTGGGGAGAAAGAACCAGGCAGTTCAGTCATATCGACCTGCAGAACGGGTATTTCACCGACCAGATATGGTTTAATTTGGTTCCCATTTTTTTCAAAAGGGTGTATACGATCCGGCATCCCGGTTATAATATGGCAATATGGAACCTGCATGAAAGGAAAATAAGTTCCTGTGATGAGCAGGGAAAGATCATGCTTGAATCAGGCGACCCGCTGGTCATCTATCATTTTAGCTCCTGGGATTATTTTAACCCCCGGCAATTATCAAGGGAGCATAATCGTTACCAGTTAGCGCAAAGACCCGACCTGGAAAAACTATATGCCGATTATCATGCTGCATTAATAAAGAACCGGATAGAATTTTTTTATACGATTCCCTGCCGGCTGCCCTATAATAAAAAAATAATACGCAGGAGCCCGCTGCAAAAAGTATTGTCACCAGTTGTGAACCTGATGAGAAAGGTCTGGAAAAAAATATAAATTGAAAAAACGGATCTATATCGCCGGTGGCGGAGGGATGCTCGGCGAAGCATTTCACCAGCAGTTCAAAGATGAATATGAACTGCGGGTTACTGATATTGACCTGAATGAAAGTTGGGTCAGTTATCTCGATTTCAGGGATTGGATGGCCTACCGGCAGGATGTGGTATCCTTTCAGCCAGATTACCTCTTTCATCTCGGGGCACATACGGACCTGGAGTATTGTGAAATGAACCCGGAAGATGCTTACCTCACCAATACGATAGCCGTTGAGAATGCCGTACATATCAGTAATGAATTAGCTATTCCGCTTTTATATATCAGCACTGCCGGGATATTTGATGGGAAAAAAGATCTGTATGACGACTGGGACCAACCCAACCCATTGGGTCATTATGCAAGGTCGAAGTATATGGGAGAAAAATTCGTGGTGGAAAATAAAGACCGGTACCTTGTTTGCAGGGCAGGATGGATGATGGGAGGAGGTCCCGGGAAAGACAAAAAATTTATCGGGAAGATACTCCGGCAGTTGAAAGAAGGTAAAAAAGAACTGAATATTGTCAATGATAAATTTGGCACACCAACTTATACGCATGATTTTGCCGGTAATGTAAAACTATTGCTGGAGCAGGCTTGCTGGGGCGTCTATAATCTTGCATGTGAAGGAGAAACCAGCAGGATCGCTGTAACACGGGAACTGTTGCGTTTACTTCAGGTAGAAAATACCGTTACGTTGAACGAAGTAAGCTCCGAATTTTTCAACGCCGAGTATTTTGCCGAAAGACCGGCTTCTGAACGATTACTAAACAGGAAGCTGAACCTCCGGCAATTAAATACCATGCGGGACTGGCAAACCTGTTTAGAAGAATACATGGACAGATATTACCAAAACTATTTTTCTTAAGGACTCTGTAATGATTGGTAGCACATTATTACAATGAGTGTACTCGTAAGTGTAGTTATCCCTACCTATAACCGGGCGGCTTTTATTTGCAAAACAATAGAAAGTGTGCTGAACCAGACTTTCGGCGATTTGGAGATAATTGTGGTGGATGATGGTTCTACTGATAATACGAAGGAATTATTGGATCCCTATATAGCTAAACCTAATTTCCGGTATTACTATCAGCAAAATAAGGGACGTTCAATAGCCAGGAATGAAGGAACCAAATTCGCAAAGGGCGAATGGATCATGTACCTGGATTCTGATGATTACCTGAAAAAAGATGCCATCAGGAAACTTTACCAGCTTGCAGTAGAAGCAAAAGACTCCGATATTGTATATGCCAACTTTGTATATGTTTCCAACGGGCAGCAGCGGCCCGGGCAGGAACACCTGTTCCTGGAAAAGGTAATGAACAGGAATTTATTTTTTGAAATGATCGATCAGCGATTTTGTTTCACTAAAACCGGCACTTACCTGATCCGGAAAAAACTGGACCAGGAAATAGGTGGATTTAAAACAGTATTTGAACCTAGCGAAGATTACGATTATGCTATTAAAACGCTGTTGAAGGCACAGGTAAGTTATATCAATGACCTCGTGCTCTACGTGGAAAGGCACAGTGAGAATACGGATGAAAAAGAGATTGAAAGATCGTTTATAAAGATCTGGAAGCACTACCTGGCTACAGAACTTGAATGGGGCCACCATTTTCCTGCCGAAAAGATCAGGAAGGTCAAGAATGCTTTTAAGTTACGCATTGCCAACTCGTCGTATGAACTGAACGATCACCGGCAGGCATTTAATTATTATACCAGGCTGCTTCGTTGCAGGCCCTCAGTAATATTTGACAGTTTTATTTTCAAACAACTCTTTGCATCCATGCTTCCGGCAAAGATTAAAAAGATGGTCAAGTGAAATGATCTGGTAGCCAGGTAAATTTTTATCCGGCTATATAAATTCATATAGCTATTACAAATAGCGGCTTGTTTATTTCAACATGAGCGAAGTAGTCATAAAGGCAGAAGGAATCGGCAAGTTGTATAAACTTGGAGAAATAGGCACGGGGACTATCAGTCATGATCTGAACCGCTGGTGGGCAAGGGTGCGGGGCAGACAGGATCCTTTTGTAAAGATCGGGGAGATCAATGATCAGAGCAGGAAAGGAAGCAGCGATTGGGTATGGGCGTTAAAGGATATAGATTTTAATGTGAAACAGGGTGAAGTGATGGGCATTATCGGCCGCAATGGTGCAGGGAAATCCACCCTGCTGAAAATACTATCCAAAGTTACCCGTCCTACTACGGGTCGTATCAAAACAAAAGGACGTATTGCCTCCCTACTCGAAGTGGGGACCGGTTTTCACCCGGAGTTGACGGGGCGGGAGAATATTTTTTTGAATGGGGCCATCCTTGGTATGAGCAAGACGGAAATACGCAGCAAGTTTGATGAGATCGTGGATTTCTCAGGAGTAGAAAGATATATTGATACACCCGTAAAACGCTACAGCAGCGGTATGTATGTAAGGCTGGCATTTGCTGTAGCCGCTTTTCTTGAACCAGAAATACTGATCGTGGATGAAGTGCTGGCGGTAGGAGATACCGAATTTCAGAAAAAGTGTTTGGGAAAGATGAATGAAGTAAGCAAACAGGAAGGCCGAACTGTATTGTTTGTCAGTCACGATCTTGGTAGCGTCGTACAATTATGCGGTAAATCAATCTTATTGGATGCTGGAAAAATTGTGGAGACAGGGGCTACCGCGCAGGTTATTAAAAAGTACCTGCAGTTTCAACGTAGTGGAATGGGTTATACAGCCGAGGCGGATGGTAAGTCAAATTTCATACAGAGCATACAATTGATGGACAGTGATGCAAAGGAAAGTTATTCTTATGCCCATGACGACAGCATCACCCTGTTATTCAGCATTACTATAAATAGCTGGTGTTCCGGAATGTGCCTTGCATTTGCCATTCAAAACCGGTTTAATAAAAGGGTCGGGCTCGACTTTGTAGAAATTCAAAAGGAACAACTATCCAAAGGAACAGCAATCAGGGTGCGCATGACACTTCCTGCCGGATTACTTGCCCCAGGCTCTTTTGCGATAGATGCATCTATCATTTCTCCTAATATAGAAGCTTTTGATTTAGTGTATGGTAAATGTCCGTTTGAGATTGTTGATAACAATTCCCGGATCACCCGTTTTTCAACAACAGATTACGGCGATGTATTCTTGAAAACTGAAACATCATTTGACTGATCTATGAATGAGTTGCAATCGCTTTACCTCGACTTGTTAAAAAAGACACTGATTGACTTCCACCGGGCGGGGCATACCGAGTATCGCCCGGTTAAAACCGGAAGAAAGATCAACCTGTTTATAAAACCACTGTTGCATCGTTTTGCATCAATGGAAAAAAGGAAACTGATTATTTGCGAAAAAATTACTTATAACCAGGAAGACCGTCTGAATGGAAAAGATTGGCCGGCTCATGCTGAAAGTATGATTGGTTATAAACGCTTGTCAAATATCCAGGATTGTGTTATAGATGTTCTCAGGAATAATATCGAAGGCGACTTGATTGAGACGGGCGTATGGCGGGGCGGGGCCGTTATTTTCATGCGAGCTATTTTGAAAGCTTTTGATATTCAAGACAGAATTGTATGGGCAGCAGATTCTTTCCAGGGTCTGCCCCGGCCCGATGCGGACAAGTACCCGATGGATAAAGAAGATACATTCTATACATTTGACGAATTACGTGTTTCCCTGGAGCAAGTCAAAGAAAATTTTAGAAAATATGGCTTGCTGGATGAGCAGGTCCAATTTTTACAGGGTTGGTTCAAAGACACCCTGCCTGTTGCCCCTATCAAAAAACTGGCAGTTTTGAGATTGGATGGTGATATGTACGAATCGACCATGGATACGTTGACAGCGCTGTATCCCAAATTATCTCCTGGCGGCTACATTATTATTGATGATTGGGGTTCAGTAATGGGATGCCGAAAAGCGGTGGAGGATTATCGCAGAGAGAATAATATCAATGAAAAAATGGAGACAATTGATGCAGATGGTGTGTTCTGGCAAAAGCATTAAGCAGCGATATTGACGATGACAATCATTTTACCATCTGTAGGAATAATTTACTGGCGCAAGGGAAAGCTGTTCTTACTTCATTCAGTCAGGCATGGTGGCGGCGTAAAAAATTCTCTTCAGCTTATTTAATTTTTTGAACTATGTCAGTTACCAGACAGGAAGAAGAGCATTGGACAGAGATCATTGAACCAAAAACAAGATTAATGGATCTGCGCTTAAGTGAACTATGGCGCTACCGGGATTTGGTGATGATGTTTGTGCGCCGTGATTTTGTTGCTAATTACAAGCAAACCATACTCGGACCTATCTGGTTTTTCCTGCAACCATTACTAACTTCTCTCACTTATATTTTTATATTTGGTAGAATGGCGGGTTTGTCTACTGATGGATTGCCGATGCTCGTTTTTTACCTTGCTGGTATTACCATCTGGAATTATTTTTCAGAAACACTCACGAAAACAGCCACGGTTTTTAAAGACAATGCGCAGATGTTTGGTAAAGTTTATTTTCCAAGGTTAACCATGCCTTTCTCTATTGTAGTTTCTAACCTGGTAAGGTTTTGCATACAATTTTTATTATTCGTTATCATCTGGGCTTACTACCTGGTGCAGACGGATAGCATTCATCCTAATTGGTACATGTTGCTTACACCTGTGCTGGTAATCATGATGGGGTTGCTCGCATTAGGTGTCGGTATGATCATCAGTGCGCTTACTACCAAGTACAAAGACCTAATTTTCCTGCTTACGTTTGGCATACAATTATTAATGTTTGCCACGCCGGTTATTTACCCGCTCAGCAGTTTACCGGAAAAATATAAATGGATTATTCTTGCCAACCCCATTACCCCGATAGTAGAAACGTTTCGATACGCTTTTTTAGGATCTGGTACTTTTAGCTGGATGTACCTTGGTTATAGCTTTGGTATTACCCTGCTTTTATTAATATTCGGCACAGTTGTATTTAATAAAGTGGAGAAAAATTTTACGGATACCGTGTAGTAAATACAGTTAAAAGTTGTAGCATATCGTTGAAAGCCAGGGTGAAGAACAAGATTTCAATCATTGTCATACTGACGAGAGGCAATCCTTTCCAGAAACAGTAATACACATTAAACAGTCCTTATAATTGAGTAATACAGTCATAAAAGTAGAAGACGTAGGCAAATTGTACAAACTCGGAGAGATAGGCACCGGAACCATCAGCCATGACCTGAACCGTTGGTGGGCAAGGATGCGGGGTAAAGAAGACCCCTTTTCAAAAATCGGATCGGTCAATGACCGCACAGTGAAAAGTGATAATGATTGGGTATGGGCATTGAAAGATATCAATTTAGAAGTAAAGCAAGGAGAAGTGCTCGGTATCATCGGGAGAAACGGGGCTGGTAAAAGCACTTTATTAAAAATATTATCGAAAGTGACTACCCCCAGCACAGGAAGTATCAAAATTAAAGGAAGAATTGCTTCCTTACTGGAAGTAGGAACAGGGTTTCACCAGGAATTGACAGGGCGGGAAAATATTTTTTTGAATGGTGCTATTCTGGGAATGAGCAAAGCAGAGATAAGAAGTAAATTCGATGAAATCGTTGATTTCTCCGGCGTGGAAAGATATATCGATACACCGGTGAAACGGTATAGCAGCGGCATGTATGTACGACTGGCTTTTGCTGTCGCAGCTTTTTTGGAGCCGGAGATACTGATCATTGATGAAGTGCTGGCAGTTGGTGATGCAGAGTTTCAAAGAAAATGTCTAGGGAAAATGGGAGAAGTAAGTAAAAGCGAAGGGAGGACAGTACTCTTCGTTAGCCATAATTTTATTGCTGTACGAAGTTTATGTACTAAATCAGTTCTCCTGGATAAAGGAATTGTAAAAGCTATTGGACATACAGAAGATGTACTACATCAATATTTGTCTGCCCAGCTTAATAGTAGCAAAGTTGACTTAAATGAAAAGTGTAATGGCAAAAATGAAAATCAGTTTATTGCTGTTAGGACCATCGAGCTCTTGGGTAATCTTGAAACTCCGGGAAGTTTTGCATTAGGAAAAAATTTTAAAATTATTGTTTCGGCTGTTAATAAATCGGTACAATCAAAAATTAACGTAAATCTATTTTTTTATAATCCTGATAATATCCTGGTTTTTGCTACCTGTTCGGCTCCGCAAAATATTCCACTCGGTAATTTTCAAGCAGTTTGTGATTTTCCAGCGGAGTTCTTTAATGATATTACCTATACTATAAGCGTTATGGTTGTGACAGGTAATACGCCACTTATAACTGTTGAAGAAGCTATCAGCATAGAAGGAGTAGAGGTTAACAGAGACGCTGAGTGGCTTGGAAAATTTCCGGGCCTTATTCGTCCAAACTTTAAATGGAATTTAGACTACTGAGAATATGCAGGATTTTATTGACATACTTTATAAAAAAGTCATTTCTTCTCTTGATAATGATTATAAGAATAATCATGATGAAGAGAGATTTGGTGCTCCCGTATCAAACAAGGGAATTAAAGGACTTGTTAGAAAAAAAATTGATACACGTTTCATTTCAAAGGGGCAATTGACAGAAAGCCTGGTCCGATTAAAGGAGATCTCTGTCAATAAAGATCGATTTCAATACGTATATGATTTATTGTCTGACGAAACTTCAAAAAAATTATTAGTTGACATATGGGCCTTCAGGGTGTTGGGGAGCAGGTATGTTAAATTGGCTGTCAATTCCGATTTTTATTGGGATAGCTTAAAGAAATTGAAAGACATAAGTGATAAAGGCGATGTTATTGATCCAAAGTTTATGCATTTTAAACTACCGAGACATGATTTAAGAAGTCTCGGAAAAAATGTACAGCTATATTTTACATCGATGGGAATATTGACAGATTTTTTTCTTGAGCAATATAAGTATCACAGTGAAGAGGTACAGATAGAAGCTAAGAATGATGATGTGGTAATTGATGCAGGTGGATGCTGGGGTGATACAGCAATATATTTTGCGAGTAAGCTAAATGAAAAAGGGAAGGTATTTACATTTGAATTTATACCCGGCAATATTGAAATTTTCAGAAAAAATATTGCTATCAATCCTCACTTGTCAGAAAAAATTGAAATTATAGAAAACCCTGTATGGAATATTTCGGGACAAAAAGTTTTCTTTTCAAATAATGGCCCCGGTAGTGTCGTTTCATCTCAAAATTTTGATGGCGCCTTTGGCAGCACAGAAACTGTATCAATTGATGATTTTTTTGAGAAGAAAGGCCTGACAAGATTAGATTTTCTTAAGATGGACATTGAAGGTGCTGAACCTTTTGCATTAGAGGGGGCCAAAAGAACTATTATGAAATTCAAACCTGATTTAGCTATCGCAATATACCATGGAATGGATGATTTTTTGAATATACCAAAATGGATAATAGACCTCAATGCCGGTTACAAATTATATCTCGGACATTACACCATCCATGCTGAAGAAACCGTATTATTTGCTACCACAAAATGATCAACGTAACTAAAACATTCTTACCACCTTTTGCTGAATATACTACCATATTAAAAAGGGCATGGGATAAAGCATGGATTACTAACAATGGAGAGTTGGTGCAGGAGCTCGAAGCAAAATTGAAAGAATACCTTGGTGTAAAACATTTGTTCTTTACCTCCAATGGTACCATCGTACTGCAAATGGCCTTAAAGGCCTATAACATCACTAAAGACGTTATCACAACTCCTTTTTCTTATGTGGCTACCACCAATGCCATTTTATGGGAAGGATGTCAACCGGTTTTTGTAGATATTAACAAACGCAATTTTTGTATTGATGCAGATAAAATTGAAGCCGCAATTACTGAAAACACCCAGGCCATAATGGCTACACATGTATTTGGCTTGCCCTGTGAGGTAGAGAAGATTGAAAAAATAGCACAGAAGCATAACCTAAAATTAATTTATGATGCCGCACATGCATTTGGCTGTAGCTATAAAGGAAAATCTTTAGTAAGCTATGGCGATATAAGCACCTGCAGCTTTCATGCTACCAAGATTTTTCATACTGTAGAAGGTGGATGTATAATTACCGAAGATGACGAGGTGGCCCGGAAACTGATGTTATACCGGCAGTTTGGGCATGTGGGTGATGATTATTTCACCATCGGCATCAACGGCAAGAACTCGGAGTTTCATGCGGCAATGGGGTTATCAGTGTTGCCTAAGGTGGGTGATATCATCAGTACAAGAAAAAGGATTTGCGCATATTATAATAGGCAACTCAGCCCGGCTATTGGCAGGATTGAGTTGCCGGCTGATCTTGCATATAATTACGCCTACTTCCCTGTGTTATTTGAAAGCGAAGACAGCCTTATCCGTGTCTTTGAAGCATTAAAGAAACAAGACATCCTGTGCCGGCGCTATTTCTATCCATCACTGAATACACTGCCCTTTCATACTGTTAAAGTGGCTTGTACAATCAGTGATGACATTTCATTGAGGATTTTATGTCTTCCGCTTTTTTATGATATCAGCCAGCCAGACCTGGATAGAATCATTTCCATTATAAATACAACAATTTAATTTTCTGGTAGTATGCATACAATTGCTATAACAGGTGCAGGCGGAGGTGTTGGACAAAGTATCTTAAAGACACTTCACCAAACTGATTATAACCTGGTAAGCCTGGATGGGGATCTGCTGGGTACGGGTCTGTATGCTTCAGAAAAGGCGTATAAAATTCCTTACGCTGCCGATGAAAATTATATTAGCACATTGCTGGAGGTTTGTAAAAAGGAAAGTTGCGATTTATTATTTCCGGGGCTCGATGTTGAATTATTACCCCTTTCCCTGCACCAGGAGAGATTTCTGGCAATAGGTACAAAAGTGATCGTTAGTAACCAGGAAGTCATCAATATAAGTGATGACAAACTTGAAACTTTTAATTGGCTTACCTCACGGGGATTCAGGGTTCCTCAAACAGCCTCCGCGGAAGAGATTATTCAAGGGAGTGCCTGGAACAAATTTCCATTGGTTGTCAAACCTAAAGCCGGAGGAGCCCGCTCTAAGAATGTATATATTTTGAAAAGTAATAAAGAGCTTGAAAGTTTTTTACTACTTAACGGTGCTGAGCTTTCACACTATGTGGTACAGGAGTATATAGGGGGCGATGAATATACTTGTGGCAGTATTTGCCTCGATAATGAATGTAAGGGGGTAATTGTTTTTCGAAGAACATTAAGGCATGGAGATACCTACAAGTGTTTTGTTGAGCGAAACCCGGTTGTGGAAGCGCTGGTAAAATCAATTGTAAATGAAATGCAACCGGTTGGCGCCTTTAATGTACAACTAAAAATAGAAAGGGGTATTTCTTATGTGTTTGAATTTAATGCAAGATGTTCAGGAACGACCGCTTCAAGGGCTTTGTGCGGATTTAATGAGCCGCTGATGATAGCTGACTTTCTCCTCAAGGGAAAGGTTCCGTCATTTTCAATAGAGGAGAAGACCATATTGCGCTATTGGAATGAACTTCCTGTATTGAATGAGGACATCAACACCCTTCAAAATAAGGGTGTTTTGGTAAGAAAAAATTATACAAACCTGTAATGAATGCAGCTGTTTTAGGGGCCAATGGTTTTCTTGGCCGAAATGTTTGTTTTTCTCTTTTAGAAAAGGGATACAAAGTTTGGGCGGTCTATCATAAACTGGCAGAGAACATTGACAACAGGTGCACTATCGTACATTTCGATGCCGGCGAACTTACCATAGCTATTGACATCTGTTTCATTTGTATCGGTGGTTATGATAATACCCGGCAGCAATTCAGGGAACAACAGGAAGCTATCAGGAATTTTTTGAGCAGGAACAGGGTTGGCAAAATTGTCTATGCTTCAAGTATCAGCGTATATGGAAATCATAATGACCAGATAAAAGTTGACACGCCTTTCAATAACCCATCTGTTTACGGATTGTCCAAGCTGGCAGATGAATTTTTGGTATCTTCTTTTGATCAGTATGCAATAGTCCGGTTTACCTATTTGTACGGTACAGGTATGAACAGCAATTCAATGATTCCGAAAATGGTTGAAAGGGCTATAAAGGAAAAGCTGGTTATGCTCCTGGGAACAGGGGAACGATGCAACGATTATCTTCATATAAATGATGCAGCAGATCTTTTTATCAAGGCAGGAACAAGTAATACCAATGAAACGACTATTGGTGCATCCGGCGTTTCCATCAGTAACAGGGAAATCGCTAAACTGATTGTGGACAGGGTAGACGGATGTAAACTTGAATTGACAGGTATTGACAATACGCCATCCTTTTCTTTTGATATAACACGAACCACAAAGTTATTGGAGTGGAAGCCCATGGTTAACTTTATTGACGGGTTTAGCAAATATATCCACTATGCGTCTTCTTGTTTACAGTGATGTTCATGGTAATCTTCCTGCTTTTGAAGCCGTATTAAAAGATAGCGGAACGGTGGACGGAAGTATCTGCCTCGGAGACCTGGTGAATTACGGCCCCTGGAGTAATGAATGTGTTGACCTGGCCCTGAGTCTTACAAACACCATAATAATCAGGGGAAACCATGAAGATGCCTTTTTAAATAATACGTATCCCGGTAGCAACGGGTTGGTGCAGGAGTTTTTTAATATCTGTGTGCAGGACTTTGAGCGGTTTAATGAAATTGAGAAATGGGGATACGACTATAAAAGGGAAGATGTAAATTTTTGTCATACGATTGGCGGGCAAAAGATTTATGAGGATACTCCGGTAAAACTGGACCGGAATTGGGTGATTGGTCATTCACATCACCAGTTTAAGCTGGAAAATAATGGTTACAGGCTCTTTAACCCGGGAAGTGTGGGGCAGAACCGGAAATACATAAACGTAGCCAGTTACATGCTGTATGATGTGGGCAGCAATCAAATGATATTTAAGAACGTTAAATATAATGTGGATGTTGTTATTGAGAAGATGAAAGCAAGTGGCTATCCGCAAAAATGCATCGGGTATTATTCGGATAAACAAAGGGCATAACTGCCCCAAGATTTGATTTTAATTTATTTATCCTGCTAGTAATAGGAGCCCGAAGATTGATAGTATAAATGTTTATTGAAAATGTATCGGCCAACGATACGGAAATAGAAGTACCTGCAAAATCTACCAGGAAATGAAGCTGAGTGTTTGCTGTATAACGTATAACCAGGAAAAATTTATAAGCCAGGCTATTGAAGGTATGCTTGCACAGGAAACCAATTTTGATGTTGAAATTGTAATTGGCGATGATGCCAGTACAGACAATACAGGAAAAATTTGCGAAAACTTTTTAAAAAGATACCCTGATAAAATAAGACTTTTATCCTCCAAAAAAAATCTGGGGATGAATGTTAATTTTGAAAGATCAATAAAAGCCTGTAAGGGCAAATATATAGCACTTTGCGAGGGCGATGATTATTGGATTGATAATCATAAACTACAAAAGCAGGTAGATTTTTTAGAGGCAAATCCTGATTTTTCTATTTGTTGTCACCGTGTATATGATTTGTATGGAAAAAAAAATCTGAAACTGGAAACATCAAAAACAAGTGAGGTAATTAAAGAGTATACAATTGACGACCTGACAAAAGGGAATTTTTTAAACACAGTCTCAGTTGTATATAGAAATGGACTTTTTAAAGATTTTCCTTCATGGTTTAGTGAATCTCCTGTCGGAGATTATGTCTTACACATGTTAAATGCCCAGTTTGGAAAAATTAAATACCTGCCGGATGTAATGGCAGTTTATCGCCGGCATGGTAAAGGATTATGGAGCATGAAATCCAGGGAATTTCAAACTTTAAATATTATAAAAGTTATAGACTTTTTAATTACGCATTTTGAGGGACGGATACAAGAATTGCTTATAAAGCAAAAAGCATCGATCTATAGCGAACTTGCAAGATTGCAATTCTATGAACAGCATATAGAAAAAGCAACAGGATATCTCAAAAAAGCTTTTGAGAATGACCCATCACTTCGTGACGAGTGGCTAACGAATGAATATCCAAACTTAATTTTAAATATTTATAATTCCAGAAAGTTTAAAGTCATCAATAAGTTGTCGCTGCTATTGCAAAAATTTCGAACAGGTACCTTATAAAATTGACAAAACTTGTTCATTGGCGCTATTATAGTTTAACAGCGTGGAGAAAAATTTTACGGATACGATCAAACCAGCACAGCTAATTAAAATATTAAAATGGCTGATAAAATAAAAACTGCTAAACAATAGTGACAGCAATAGAAAAGGAACCGTCTGGTACTGGCATGACGAGTAAAGTGATGAAGGGGAGTTTCTGGGTTTTGGTCGGTCAGTTATTACCGCTCATTTCAACCTTTATTGCTTCCCCCTTTGTGATCCGCTACCTGGGGTCTGAATCCTATGGGGTGTTAATTCTGGTAGGATTAATTTCAGGCTATTTCAGTTTTGCAGATTTTGGGATGAGCATGGCCTCTACCAAATTCGGCTCTGAGGCTTATGGAAAAGGCTTACCTGAAAAAGAAGGATTGGTGATCAGGACCGCTGCCGTGATCGCCTTCAGTTCCTGCCTGCTGATAGCCATACCCATGTTTGTTTTTTCAGATTGGATCGTGGGAGAATTATTGAATGTACCGATAGATCTTCGCAAAACAGCCGGCGTAGCCCTGAAAATCACTTCCGTTGCTTTTGTTTTCAGCACAGTAGGGAATGTATTTAATACACCTCAGTTGTCAAGAATGCGGATGGACCTGAACGTACTGATCAATGCAGGTACAAAGATTCTGATGACACTAACCACTCCGGTGGTCTTATACCTGGGAGGAGGAATAATTGAAGCAACCATTGTAGCTTTTGTTGCAGCCCTGGTGATAATGATAGCCCATATCCTTGTTTCAGGGAAATTGCTGCCGCAGCTTTATAAAAGAACGATCAGCAAAGAAGCAGCCCGGCCCTTATTAAAGTTTGGAGGCAATGTGGTGCTTTATGCGATCGGGCTTACCCTGATGAATAACCTGGAGAAACTGGTATTAACAAGACTGGTATCGGTCAAATCCTTGGCATACTATTCTGTCGCGGCCACTTTTGCCGCAATGACAACCATGTTTTCGATGGCCATGGTGCAGACCCTGATCCCGGCTTTTTCACAAATGCTGTCCCCTGAAAGAAAAGAAGAATTAAAGAGTTTGTTTTCCCGTACTGTTAAGATCGGTTTACTGGGATTGATCCCTTCCGTCATGTTCTTGTTGATCATTGCAAAACCCTTTTTGACTTTGTGGGCGGGAAAAGAGTTTGGCGTGGAGAGTATCTATCCCTTTTATATCCTGCTGGCAGGCATCTCTTTCAACATCATTGTGTACGTGCCCAATTGTGTGTTAATGGCATCGGGTCGTTCCGATGTGTTTGCAAGAGTGTTTGGACTGGAGATAGTGCCCTATATCCTGGTCACCATTTTCCTGATCCACCAATTTGGTATATTTGGTGCGGCCATGGCCTTTGCCATCAAGGAGACCGTCAATTCCCTGATCTTTATAGGCTATACCAAAAAATACACAGGTCTTTCGTATAATTTTAAAGAACAGTTGGGCAATTTTGTGCTGGGTGTCTTGGTCTTTTTACCAGCCGTATTAGTGGCACTCTGTTACGATAATTTTTCTTTGTGGCTGCTGCTGCTAATCCCCCTTAGTTTTGTTGCCTATGCCTGGCTAGCCTGGAAAAAAATAATCAGCGAGGAAGAACGTGTATGGATAAGCAACAGGATAAGGAAAACATTTAAAAGGTAATTGGATATTAAGCTGTGTATTTGTTATTACTGTAATGTGAATAGTAGAAAGATTATAGAATACTAAACGGAAAAATTATTTTATGAGCGTTTAAAAATATATCGGCAACCTCTTTTTCTGATATTCTTGAAATAAATAATTTCAGTAGCAGGTAAATTAAAGCAGGTTTAAATTTTTATGGAATGATCCGAAAAATAAAGCGAAACGTACGAAGAGTATTAGGTATTAAGAATGATACTGATTATTATAGCCAGGCCGGGGAAGATGCGATCCTGTCAAAGACATTTTCTTTTTTGCTACCGGTTAAGAATGGCTTTTATGTGGATATTGGCTCTTATCATCCTTTCCGGCATTCCAATACCTACCTGTTATATAAAGCCGGCTGGAGAGGGGTGAATATAGATCCAAGACCCGGTTCTAAAGCCTTGTTTGATCGCTATCGGGGCAGGGATATTAATATCGAAGCCGGTATCGGTGGAGAGGATGCAAGCATGACCTATTATATGCTGGACGAAAATTCAGTGATGAATACTTTCTCTAAAGATAACCTGGTAAAACTGGGCGTTTTCGGGCAGGTTAAAAAAACAGTCGAAGTACCGGTTTTTACTTTTGCCACATTGCTGGAAAAATACCCCGATATCAAAACAATCGATTACCTGAATATTGATGCAGAAGGTTTTGAAATGGAGATCCTTGCGGGGATGAACCTGGATGCGGTAATGCCCAAAGTAATTTCAATAGAACAAAATGATGTATTGAGCTTTCCTGAAGTGCTTCATTCTACCGCAGGAATATTCTTAGCAGAGAAGGGTTATACAGCCTATGCCAAAAATATTTTACTGAGTAATGTCTGCACAGTTTTTTATATCCGTAATGAATATTTGCCGGTTAACAAATATTGAATCTAACTAATAAAATGGGGGACAGGGAAAATAATAATGTATTACTTCAACCATCGAAAATGGTTCAGCATCGGTGGCCCGTGAATATGGTAGAAGATGACATTGAAGAATTTAAAGACCAGAAAAAATATCCTACCATTGATACTTACCTGAGAAGAATAGGTAGTGCCTGGGTTTCTCCTGATTCTGTAATTTATCGTTACGGGATCCCGGTAAGAGAAACGCTTGCATCTCCTGATCAAATGCCTTATTACAGGATGAAGCATCTGGTCAAAAAAATTCTTACCGGAAAAAAGCAGCGCCTGGATGATAACAAAAAATACTTACTTGTAACAGATCTTTGGTCAACGGGGCATTTTCATTGGTTTGTAGATACACTCCCTAAACTATTATGTGTCGGAGAGAAAGCAGCTGAATTTACACTCATCCTGCCAGACACGCCCTATATCAGGACTATCGGGCTGGAGAGTTTGGCCCTGTTGCAAATACAGTTCGGTGATATTATTCTGATGAATGAAAAAGCATTTTACAAAATTAAAAACCTCTATTATATTTCTCCTGTTACACTCTCCGGTCAAATGTATCCGGAGCTGATGCAAAAAATGCAGCATAAACTTATTGGGAATACTAAACCAGGCAACAGGCGAATTTATATCTCCAGGGAAAAGGCGGGGTTCCGAAAAGTCGTTAACGAAAAATCATTGCTTGATATGCTAAAGGCTAATCAATTTGATGTTTTATACGGGGAAGACTTAACCCTGTCAGAACAGAGAATTATCTTTTCTTCTTGCAATACTTTGCTGGGAATACATGGAGCAGGGTTGACAAATTGTATATTAATGCATCCCGAAAGCAAAGTTATTGAGTTGAGAAGAAAGGAAAATGGTCCCCATAATGTGGGATATTGGCATTTGGCAGACTCGTTGAACCATCAGTATTATTACTTTAATGGAGTACCGGATTCGGGTAAACAATTTGTAGGTAAAGGATGTAACCTCTCCATCCCAATTGATCAGTTCGAGCAGGTTGTTTTACAACAACTGTAGCAGAACGTAGTTAAGAAACATAAGTAATTTCAAATAGTGAATATTATTAAAAAAACCCTCATAAGAGTTATTTCCAGATTTTTCCCTTTTCTCATGTATGCCAGGGCACAGGGTGAATTGCATAAAGCCAGGAAATTAGCTAATAGCAAAATCGCAATCAATGTGACAACGGGTGAAGGGACTTCTTTTTTTATCCCGGGAGCCGTTGCCGGAATTGATATTGCCCCGGAGGTTTTTTTCAGAAAATTCTGTAATGTATTGATATACCCGAATGCAACACTTATTATTGAGGAAAAGGTTTTCTTTAATAACTATTGTTCTATTAATTGTTTAGGGAGAATTGAAATTGGAGCTAAAACAGTTTTTGGCGAAGGGGTCAAATTGTATGACCATAATCATCAGTACCAGTATGCAAAAGATTGCACATTGATCCTCGGAAAAGATGATTATACTATCGGAACGATTAAGATCGGCAAAAATTGCTGGATAGGAAGCAATGTAACTATCCTCAACAATGTTGAGATAGGTGATAATGTGATTATTGGTGCCCATTGCCTTATTTACAAATCAATTCCTGCTAATGCTGTCGTTAAGCATAAAGAAGAGCTGATCATTACTGTTGCCAAATAAAAGATCTGTTACGAATGAAAAAAAATCTTGTTCTTGGAATTTTGGACAACTACACATTTCACCAGGTGAAGAAATTTGTTTTGTCCCTGAACCGGACCGGTTTCAAAGGAGATCTTTGCTTATTTCTGGGTGCTAAAACAACCCCACGCACTATCCGGCTTTTGCGAAAGCAGGGTGTGATGATCCAATTCTTCAAAACCGTAGACTCACTGCCGGAGGGCAACCTGGCCGGGAAAATTTTCGAACTCCGGAAACCGATCAATTATTTTAACTATCGCCACTACCTCTATTATGATTTTCTCGAAAGAAACAAAGAGCAATATGAATATGTCCTGCTAACGGATGTCCGGGATGTCTATTTCCAACGGGACCCCTTTGATTTTGAATTGGGGGACGGGTTGTTTTGTGCCCTGGAAGGACCCACAAAAAAACTAAAAGATTGTTCTTTTAACGGCCCCTGGATGAAGTATGTGTATGGACAGGAAGGAATGGCTAAAGTAGGCGATAAGATCATTTCCTGTGCTGGTACCACCTGGGGTAAAGTAACCGATGTGATGGCCTACCTGGTTAAAATGCTGGAAGAGATCCGGAAAGTGCCCGATGCCAAAAAAGCCATCGACCAGGCCCTGCATAATTATATGATCTATACCGGTATGCTGGATAACCTGAAATTTCTGAATAATGATGACGGGGTCATCCTGACCTTATCCTACGAAAAAAATTATACGATCGATAAGGAAGACAAAGTGAGGGTTTTAAACGGCAGGGTTGTCAATGTACTCCACCAGTTCGACAGGATGCCGGACCTAAAAAAACTAACGGATCGGCTCTACCTTAAAGGCCATCTTCAAAATAAGTTCAATCATAAGTTTAATAAACTTGGTCTGCTGATTTACAAGCAAATGGTAAAATATAAAATAAGAAAATCAAATACCTGACCATATCTCAAATACTATGGATACACTTCAGACCTACATTGATAGCTATAAAAATACAGGTGCAAACAATGACAAGGTTCACCTGGAGTTTACAGCAAATACCAACAAACAGGCGCTCTTAAAGAACCACAGGGATTATATTGAAAAAAATAAACTCGGCTTTGGTGACAGGGCATTCCAGTATATGTGGTACCTGCTATTGGAGGATTTACATAAAAAATTACCCATAGTAAGAATGCTGGAAATCGGTGTTTTTAAAGGACAAGTCATCAGCCTGTGGTCCCTGCTAACAAAAGAATTTAACAGACAAGCGGAAATAGCAGCTATCACTCCTATGGAAGGGAATGTTCCAAAGAATAAGCTGCTGAATAACCGCTTTATCAATAAGATCAAACTACGAGTCAGCCCGGCTTATCGAAAATGCGTAGCGGACGGCAATAATTACCTGATTGAAGATTATGCTATAATAATAAGAAGGTTATTTGAACATTTTGGGCTTTCTTACGATGCGGTGAAGATTTATAAAGGCTATTCCAATAACCCGGCCATTTTATCAGCTGTGGCCGGTCAAAAGTTTGATTTGATCTATATCGACGGGGATCATAGTTATGAAGGAGCTCAACAGGATATCCGTCATTATTCCGACCTGATCAATAAAGGGGGTTATATGGTTATGGATGATGCCTCCTGGTTTCTCGAAGGCTCTCTGTTTTGGAAGGGACATAAAGAAGTATCAAGGGCCTGTGAAATAATCGAAGGTCTTGGATTCAGGAATGTGCTGAATGTAGGACACAACAGAGTTTATGAAAAGTACTGACATAGTTGTTAGTCTAAAATGTTGAAAAATGAAAATAGTTGTCATTGAAACAATAATTGATGGACCCATAATCGGTGGAGGCAATCTTTATCTACCCGGTTTAATCAAAGGATTGGTTCAAAATGGGCACGAGGTTCACTTAGTAGTTAAAGGAACGCCTAATGTTAAGGTGCTTGATTTTATTAATGAGTCAGGGGCCATTATTCATGATAAACCATGGAAGAAAAAAGGGCTGGTTACTGATCTGGCACCTGTATTGGCAGAGTGGGTTAACCAGTTAAGCCCGGATATTTATTTGATTTCCGGTTCTTACGATATTGGCTGGCTGGCTTTGCCATTCATCGATCCTGGAATTGCCACTTTTGCCACGGCCCATTCAAATACAGATAATTATTATTACCCGGCAAAGCACTATAAAGATTTTATCACTATTGCAATAGGCGTTAGTGATGAAATATGTAAGAATTTCAATGAAGTAAGCAAAATTGACAAAGAAAAAATAGAATGGATCCCTTATGGTATTAAACCGTCAACTTCACTAGAGGAAAGAACTGATGTTGAACCACTACATATCATTTTTGCTGGTCGGTTGGAGGAGTATCTAAAAAGAATTTCTGATGTAAAGGAAATAATAAAAAAGCTTGCTGTCAGCGATATTAAGTATCATTTTCAGATTATAGGAGATGGGTCGGAATACCTGAATATTAAAAAGGATTTATCCGCTGAAATAGCAAAAGGTAATGTAGAAATGTTGGGCTGGGTTCCTGGTGATAAAGTTTTGGAGGCACTTAAAAACTCAGATGTCTTTATACTTACTTCATCTTCAGAAGGATTCTCCATATCACTTATTGAAGCGATGGCCAATGGCTGCTGCCCGGTAGTAACGGATATACCAAGTGGCAGTATTCAACTTATAGAAAGTAATAAAAATGGATTTTTAATTCCTGTTGGTGGTCTTGAAAAATTTGTTGAAAGACTTGTTTATTTATATGGGAATAAGACTGACTTACTCCGAATGCGAAAAGCAGCCTGGGAAGTTGGAAAGAAGTTTAGCGTTGAAAGGATGGTGGATGCATATATCAACTGTTTTAAAAAAGGAATAAGCATTGCAGGGAAGGATTCCCGTCAAATAAATAAAAAATTTCCAGTTATGCAATCGACCCGATCAAAGTATCCCCGGTGGCTAAGGAGGATAAAATATTATTTATTTAATGAAACCGGGTTTTCGCAATAAAACTGAAAAATTATTATTAAATATTAAACCTATCAAAATGAGAATATTAGTAACTGGCGGAGCCGGATTTATTGGAAGCAATCTTGTGCATCGACTGGTGAAAGACGGACATGAAGTAGTTGTATTAGATAATTTGGTGCGGGGGAATAAAATTGATCCTGCTATCTTTCGTAAAGTAATTTTTTTTAATAAAGACATCCGGGACCTGGAGGCAGTTCAGGAAGCATCAAAAGATTGTGATGTGATTTTTCACCTGGCAGCAATATTAGGTGTTGATATTGTAGCAGATAATCCGGTGGAAACAATGGATGTGGAAACCGTTGGAATGAGGAATGTGGCTATTGCTACATTAAATAATGGCATAAAAAAAATTCTCTACGCTTCTACCAGCGGTATTTATGGCCATTCAGCTATGGAAAAGTCAGTAGATGAAAAAATAATGGTAGACCCACGTACCAGTTATGCAATGGCAAAACGATATAATGAAATTTACCTTTCTGCATTAAATGACGAAAAAGGAATACAATCCGTAGCACTTCGGTTTTTTAATGTCTATGGATACAACCAGGATAACCGTATGGTAATTCCCCGCTTTTTTGAACAAGCATTGAAAGGTGAACCTATTACTGTTTTTAGTAAAGGCCTTCAAACAAGAGATTTTACGTATATCGATGACACGATTGAATCTTGTATTCGTCTTATGAATAAAGATCTAAATTTTGAAATATTCAATATTGCCAATGAAAATGAACTAAGTGTTATCGACCTTGCTAAACGCATCAAAGAAATTACTAATTCCTCCTCCGAAATTCTTTTTATAGAAGCACCGGATAAGCGGTACGATTACGAAGTGGAGAGAAGAGTGGGCAGTTCTAAGAAATTATTCGAGTATGTTCAATACAAACCATCTACTTCTCTGGAAGATGGGTTGAAATATATTTTTGAAAAAAATTACAAAAAATAATTTTATCCATGCAAACAATCATTGTTACAGGTTCAGCCGGTCTTATCGGCAGTGAAGCCAGTAAGTTCTTTCATCAAAAAGGTTTTCGGGTGGTCGGTATTGATAACGATATGCGATCCTATTTCTTTGGCGAAGCAGCCAGTACCCAGTGGAATCAAAAAAAACTGGAGAATGAATTTTCAGAATATAAACATTATTCGGTTGATATCCGGGATTACGATGCCATCGAAAAAGTATTTGCCGAATACAGTAAGTCTATTGCGGGTGTGATCCATACGGCTGCACAGCCTTCGCACGACTGGGCGGCCAAAGAGCCTTTTACTGATTTTGGAGTAAACGCCACTGGTACGTTGAATATGCTGGAAGCCACCCGGAAATATTGCCCGCAAGCCATCTTCATCTTTACCAGTACCAATAAGGTGTACGGTGACACACCGAATTATTTGCCCCTGGTAGAAAAAGTTACCCGCTGGGAAATTGACTCCACTCATCCCTTTTATGAGTTTGGGATAGACGAATCGATGAGCATAGACAATTCGAAGCACAGTATTTTTGGTGCCAGCAAAGCCGCCGCCGATATCATGGTGCAGGAGTATGGTAAATACTTTGGTATGAACACAGCTATCTTTCGGGGTGGTTGCCTCACAGGTCCTGCACATAGCGGGGCAGAACTGCACGGGTTTTTGGCCTATTTAATTTTATGCGCTGTAAACAATAAGCCTTACCGGGTTTTTGGATATAAAGGAAAGCAGGTAAGGGATAATATACACAGTAAGGACCTGATCAATGCCTTCTGGGAATTTTTCCAGGCACCCCGTCAGGGCGAAGTGTACAACATCGGGGGATCCCGGTTTGCCAATATCTCCATGCTGGAAGCTATTACTATGATAGAAGAGATCAGCGGATACAAACTGGATTATACGATCCTCGATGAAGCGAGGAGCGGTGACCATATGTGGTACGTTAGTGATGTAAGGAAATTTCAGCAGCATTATCCCAACTGGAAGTTTGAGTATGATATGCGTACGACTATTGAGGAAATGGTGCGGGCTGCCCTCATTAAATAGGTGAAACAGCCCAAGTTTTGGAACGGAATGAGCAAATTTAAAAAAACACATGGATAAGCAATTTTTTATCAACGTCGCGGCTAAAATAAAATACCGAAGTTTTAGAAAACTATGGATAAGTTATTTTTTTAAGAAACATGGATTGAAATTGCAATACTTTGAGTCGTTCCGTCAGGACCGCTTTTTCATGTACAAGGTGGAGAATATCTATTTGCCAAGTGAACTTTTTGAATGGGCCATTAGTTTTGATATACTGCTGAAAAAGGCACGTGAAGAAAGCCTGTATTTTTATGAGCCGCAAAAAGGAGATACGATCATTGATATTGGCGCAGGTTTAGGCGAAGAAGCGCTAGTGTATGGAAATTTGACTGGAGACAAAGGCAAGGTTTTTTCTATAGAGGCCAATCCTGCAGTTTTTGAGATGCTGCAGAAAACGGTAGATTTGAACCGACACAACCAAACCAAAGTTTTTAATCTGGCGATTTTTAATAAGAATGGGAAAGTAGATATTGAAGATGATCGTTCATCCTACCAGACAAAACATATTAAAGAAATCAGCCCTGTTGAGAAAGGGATTCCGGCAGTTACAATGGATACTTTTATTACTTCTAATTTGATAGACAGGATAGACTTTTTGAAGTCGAATATCGAGGGGGCTGAAAGATTTATCATCGAGAGTATAAAACCAGAGCAAATCCAAAAGGTGCGGAATATTGCGATTGCCTGTCATGACTTTCGCTATGAAAAGGAAGGCAACGATTTTTTTAGGACCAAACAATTAGTTACAGATTTTCTCGCCCAGCATGGGTTTGAAATAAAATCAAGAAATACCGGCTTTGCTTACCTGGACGACTGGATATATGGAACAAATAAGAATTTTCATTCCACAACATCAAATAACCAGATCTGATACTAATTTATTTTTTATGACGAATGACCAGCTGCCCCTTGTTACGGTGATTACCCCAGCTTACAATCAGGGAATTTTTTTAAGAGAAACGATTGAAAGCGTCTTATCACAGGATTATCCGAATATCGAACTATTTGTGATCAATGATGGCTCCACCGATGAAACAGAAGCGATCCTCCGGGAATACACAGGCCGGATACGCTGGGAAACACAAAAAAATATGGGCCAGACCCCTACCATTAATAAGGGCTGGCAAATGACAAATGGCCAGATCATTACCTGGCTGAATTCAGATGATACTTTTTTACCCGGCGGTGTAAGAACCGGGGTAGAGTACCTGCTCAATCATCCGGATACCAGTGTTGTATTTGGAGAAACACTGTTGACCGAAGCAGACGGAACTCCTTTACCACCACCTAAAAAAGATTTTGGTTTTGACTATAACCGTTTTGTGGCAACCTGCACCAATACGGTTTGCCAGCCATCTTCTTTTTACTGGAGACATGTGATCGAAAAAGTGGGAGAACTGGATCCTAAATTCTATTACTTTATGGACTGGGATCTCTGGCTCCGTGCCGGGCTATATTTTAAGATCGTACACATACCCGATCTACTTTCTACTTATCGCCTGCATGCTGAATCAAAAACTGTTGCACAGGCCATCAAAGCAGCCCCGGAACTGGAGTATATGTATAATAAATATTTCTCCCGCACCGATCTCCCGGAAGATATTCTGAAACTGAAGAATGAAGCTATGATGAATATGTTTTTCATGAGTGGGGGTTATTATGCAAAGGGCGGTGATGCAAAGTTGGCCTCAAAAATGGCCAGTCTCGCCATGCAGCAATATCCCCGTGGAATTCTTTCTTACAGTAATCTTCACAAATACCTTTACTGTAAGTTAGGTACCTCCTCTGCTTATAAAAAGCTTAAAAGTGTTTTTGTAAAAGCGCCCAAACAATCAGCTTTATAGCCACATGAGCGAGCCTGTTTCCGTTTCTTTGGTCATTCCGCTTTTCAACGAAAGCCGGAGCATTGAAGAGCTTATAACCACTATTGAAGAGCTCACCCTTCCACCGAACGAAGTGATATTGGTGGATGGAGGTTCTACTGATAATACCGTTTCCTTACTGAAAAAAAGGGTGGGTCACAATAGCCGGTATAAAGTAATTGAAGCCGGAAGGGCCATGCCCGGTAAAGGGCGAAATATCGGTGCGGAACATTCCATTTGTGAATGGATCGCTTTTACAGATGCCGGTATCCGGTTGGATAAAAACTGGCTGCAGCAATTAACAGAGAAGGCGATGGCCGAACCCGATGCTGCCATTGTGTATGGAAACTATTCACCCCGTATCAGCAATTTATTTGAAAAAGCGGCAGCTATCGCTTATGTGCCACCGTTGAAACCCGATGCTATCCGGGGCATATTCATTGCTTCCTGTTTATTGAAAAAAGAAGTATGGACAAAAGTTGGCGGCTTCCCCGACTGGCGGGCAGCAGAGGATCTTATTTTCATGGAGAAAGCAGCGCAACTGGGTTATAAAATCGTAACAGCACCTGCTGCCATGATCACCTGGCAGCTTCGTCCTACACTTTGGACCACGTATAAACGATTTGATCTTTATTCGAAATACAATGTTTGGGCAGGCAGACAAGCTTACTGGCATTATGGCCTGGCCCGGCAATACGCTTTTATGCTGGTTCCCATTTTGCTGGCCATTTTTCACAGTGGGTACTGGCTCCTGCTTATTCCTTTGTGGCTGATGGCCCGTGTTGCAAAAAGGATACTGGCACACCGGTATGAATTTGGTGTGCAGCAACTGTTTAATCCGGCGGTATTTTTTATGGTCATGCTTATTACGCTGGTCATTGATACCGGTACTTTTTCCGGCTGGCTCAAAGCTATTTTTTCCAAACCGGCGACTAGCTTCCCGAAAGAATAGACTTTTAGTTAGCCAATTAAAAAACGCAAGGCCTCAATCATTTTGTCACTCCGATACTTCGTGCCTTTGCATGTCCAAAAGGAGCGGCACGACAATTGAGCATCGCATAGCGTATTAAAAAACGCAAAGCCTTAACCATTTTGTCACTCCGATACTTCGTGCCTCAGTACAGGGTGCCGAGGAGTCTTGCTTACGGAGCGTTTAATTGAGAAGTAAAGGTGCCCGTCATCTGGCCTTGTAATGAGATGCCTCGTACCTCGGCATGACCAAAAGGGGCGGCATGACCAAAAGGGGCGGCATGACCAAACGAGAGGCGGAGCACGACAAGAAGCGAGAGGCTGCACGACAACAAAAAGACACAAGATTTGATGGGTGTACTACCAATTAAGAAACGCAAAGCTCCAACCAATTTGTCACTCCGATACTTCGTGCCTCAGTACAGGGTGCCGAGGAGTCTCGCTTACGGAGCGTTGAACTCGGCAATCGTCGCGGGAGGGAGATGCCTCGTGCCTCGGCATAACAAAAAGCGAGAGATAGTGCGACAACTAAAAAATTCTTACAATAAAAATTAAGCACACCGCATGTGTGGAATAACAGGTTTTTTATCAGCTAAGTATAACAGGGATCACCTGCAGGCTATTACAGATAGTGTAAAACACCGCGGCCCTGATGCAGATGGCTATTATTTTGATACACCAGCCGGCTGCAATATTGGACTGGGACACCGTCGCCTCTCCATCATTGACCTGAGTACTGCAGGCAACCAGCCTATGTACAGTCATTGCGGCCGCTATGTGATGGTCTATAATGGAGAAGTGTATAATTATGAAGAGATCAGGGCTCAAAAATTTTCAACGCATCCCTGGCGTTCCAGTTCCGATTCAGAAGTGATACTCGAAGCTTTTGCCAAATATGGTAATGAATGTTTTTCCTGGTTGAATGGAATGTTCGCTGTTGCGATCTGGGATATTAAAGAGCATATCCTCACGGTGGCAAGAGACCATATCGGCATCAAACCGTTTTTCTATTATCATACTGCAGCAGGATTTATATTTGCCTCCGAATTAAAAGCCATCCGGAAAGCCGAGCCCTTACTTTCGGTTAACCGGGATATCATCCCTTCTTTTTTACATCTTGGTTATATCCTTCATCCGCATACGATCTATCAGGGCGTAAAAAAATTAGCCGCCGGCTCTTATGCTACCATCAGTATGCAAGCGGGTGCTATTATTTCCTATGCAGAACATTCTTTCTGGAAAATACAGGATAAGATTAGCCCCACAGTGTTGACAGATGAAGCGGCGGCCAAAAAAGAACTAAAGTCCCTGCTGGAAGATGCGGTAGAAAAACAACTGGTGAGCGATGTACCGATCGGCACCTTCTTAAGTGGTGGCACCGACAGCAGTATCATTACCGCCATTGCAACTAAAGTGGCAACTAAAAAAGTAAAGACATTCAGCATCGCCGTGACAGACGGAAAAATAAATGAAGCTCCTTTTGCGGCAGCTATTGCCAAACAATTGGGTACCGAGCATTATGAATTGCCGATATCGCAGCAGCAAATGCTGGAGATGATACCGGATTTTCTCCAGGTATATGATGAGCCATTCTGTGATTCTTCCGCTTTTCCTACAATGCTGGTCAGCAAACTGGCCCGTGAATATGTGACCGTGGCGCTGAGTGGTGATGGGGGAGATGAATTGTTTTGGGGTTATGGCAGCTATCTCTGGGCAAAGCGCCTGCAAAATCCGCTATTGAAGATCGGTGCACCCCTGCTCCATGCCGGCTCCACGCTGCTGAGCAGCCGGTATAAGCGGATCGGTAAATTATTTGCCGGTCATCCTTCCGCCCATTTTAAGAGTCATCTTTTTAGCCAGGACCATTATTTTTTTACAGAGAAGGAGATCAATGCTCTTTTAATAAATGGGCAAACTGATTTTGATGCATTCAACAATGATTATACAGGCCGTCAATTAGATATTGTTGAGCAAACCAGCTTTTGGGATATTGAAAACTACCTGAAAGATAATCTCCTCGTAAAAGTGGACCGGGCCAGTATGAAATATAGCCTGGAAACAAGGGTGCCTTTATTGGATTACCGGCTGGTAGAATTTGCCCTGAATCTTTCTCCGACTCTTAAGATCAATAAGCAGGGAGTAATGAAATACCTGCTGAAAGAAGTTTTGTATGAGTATGTACCACCTGCTTTACTCGACCGGCCCAAGTGGGGCTTTGGTGTGCCACTTGAAAAATGGTTACAGGGCGATTTGAAATGGCTGGTGGATAAATATTGTTCAAAGCCCGTCATTGAACAGGCAGGAATAGTAAAATATGAAATAGTAGAAGAACTGGTCCGGAAATTCAGGGCCGGAAAAGACAATTACCTGTACAACAGGATCTGGGCATTAACCGTATTACATTGGTTTTTATATGAGCAACAAGACTAGCGTTCTATATATTTCCTATGAAGGTATGACGGATCCCCTCGGTCAATCGCAGGTATTGTCTTATATGGAAAAACTTTCCCGGGTTTACGATATCAGCATCATCAGTTGTGATAAGAAGGACCGCTATGAAAAATCAGGGAACGAGATCCGTGAAAAATGTTTGAAAGCAGGTATCAGCTGGCACCCCTTATTCTATACCAAATCTCCACCTGTATTCTCTACTTTATATGATGTGTGGCGCATTAAGAAAAAAGCGGGACAACTGAACAAGGTCAAACAATTCAGGATCGTTCATTGCCGCAGTTATATCACAGCGATCGTAGGGTTGTGGATGAAGAAAAAATACGGCACCCGTTTTATTTTTGATATGCGGGGTTTCTGGATCGATGAAAAGATAGAAGCAGGATACTGGGACCAGCGAAAATTCTTATACCGTAGCGTCACCAACTATTTCCGGAAAAAAGAAGAACAGTTCTATGAACAGTCGGATGCCATTGTCACGCTTACCCATGCTTCGCAAAAAGCCATAGAGAAGATAAAGCCGGCGATAGCGTATAAAATTCATATTATACCTACCTGTGTCAACCTGGACGTATTCAAACCCTATGATATTGCCACCCGGAATGAAGTGAGGAAAAAACTGGAGATTCCTGTGGATGCATTTGTGTTATTATACAGCGGTGGATTTGGGGCTAATTATAATATTGCTTTTTTACTGGAAGTGTATAATAAAATAAAAGAACAGGAACCCGGAGCCTGTATCCTCATTCTGTCTAAAGACGGAGTTACGGGGCTGGAGCAGGAAAAAAATGCCGGAAAAATATTTTCTATTTCGTTGCCTTATTCGCAGGTTGGGGACTACCTGATGGCAGCTGACCTGGGTGTCATCAATTATATGAATCAGTTTTCCGTTGCAGGCCGCTCCCCCACCAAACTCGCCGAGTACTGGGCTTGTGGGTTACCGGCTGTTGCTCCTCCGGGAGTGGGTGATGTCGAGTATCTTTTTGCTCATTATCCTAAATCCGGGATAATTTACAACGAAGCAACATTTCCTTCCGAACTGGTAGCAACACTGCCGGTAAAAAAAGAAACACTCCGTTCCTATGCGGATGATTATTTCAACCTCGAAAAAGGAGTCAGGCTCTACACTATTATCTACGAAAATCTGACAAGGAATGAATAAACGAATTTTAGTTACGGGGGCAGCGGGTTTTATTGGCAGTCATCTTTGCGAAAAGTTGATAGAGCTTGGCTACCGGGTCTCGGGAATTGATAATTTTGATCCTTTTTATCCCCGGTCATACAAGGAGCGAAACATAGCAGCCATTATCAATCATCCATCCTTTGAATTTATTGAAGGAGACCTGGGCAACCCGGATGACCTGGATCAATTTAGCGAACTACCCGATGCGGTGATTCATCTGGCTGCCAAAGCCGGGGTGCAGCCCTCTTTAAATGCACCTTCAGATTATATCCACACCAATATTTTGCTGACCAATCATCTATTGGAGTGGATGAACCAGAAAGGAGTAAAAAAACTGGTATTCGCATCTTCTTCATCCGTGTACGGCAATACCGAACAAGTTCCCTTTGCAGAGGATCAGCCGGTTGATCAGCCGGTATCGCCCTATGCGTTTACAAAAAGGTCCTGCGAACTGATGAACTATACCTACCATGACCTGCATGGTTTTGATATCATTAATCTTCGTTTTTTTACCGTGTACGGAGAACGGCAACGACCCGACCTGGCCATTCATAAATTTGTCAGCAAAATAATTCGTAAAGAAGCCATTCATTTGTATGGGGATGGCAGTACCAGCCGCGATTACACCTACTGGAAGGATACTGTATCCGGAATTACTGCGGCCCTCCGGTATATTTTTGACAACAATACTATTTTTGAGATCATCAACCTGGGAAATAATAAACCGGTTAAACTGATCGAACTGGTGGAAGCGATCGCCGCATCTCTGGGGCTGACTCCTCAATTGGTTTTTACAGAAAAAATGCCCGGTGATGTAGATATTACTTATGCGGATATCAACAAGGCCGGCAGGATGTTGCAATATGCACCCGCCTGCACATTAGAAGAAGGGCTAAAAAATTTTGTTGTATGGTATAAACAGGAAAATAATCTGCTGCAGCATAACTGATACTAGCTATCATTAAAATCCACCAGTTCCCTTCATGAAGATTCTCATTCTTGCGCCTTATGCCCGTGGACAGGCACCTTCACAACGTTTTCGTTTTGAGCATTACCTGGAGAAAATGCAGGAGCGGGGTATTGCATACGATTATAAATCTTTCTTAAGTGCATCGGCCTGGAGTTTTTTTTTCAAGCCGGGTCATACTTTCCGAAAGGTCATGGCGCTTACAGCGGGTTTCCTGCGCCGTTGGTTATTGATGTTCCGGATCAGTCAATACCAATATGTATTTATCCATCGCGAAGCGGCACCCGTCGGCCCGCCGGTCTTTGAATGGATTATTGCCCGCTTGTACAGGAAAAAGATCATTTACGACTTTGATGATGCGATTTGGGTGCCCGCCGCTTCATCAGCCAATAAGATTGCACTGCATTTTAAATGGTTCTCTAAAATTGCAACCATTTGTAAATTGGCTACAACGGTCACAGCCGGCAATCAGTACCTGGCCGAATTTGCAGGCCGGTATTGTAAGAATGTACAGGTGATACCAACGGTGGTGGATACAGAAAAAGTACATGATCAGATACAGGATCATGCAGTCCCGTTTCCGGCGGTTGGATGGACGGGCACGCTGACGACTTTAAAATATCTTGATAGGGTACTGCCGGTTATACAACGACTGCAGGAAAAGATCAATTTTACTTTTATTGTAATTGCCAATAGCGATCCGCAACTCCCGCTGAAGAATTACCGTTTTATTCAATGGAGCGGCCCGACGGAAGTAAGTGATCTTCTCAGTATGCATATCGGCATTATGCCGCTGGAAGATGGGGAACTGGAAAAAGGGAAATGTGGGTTTAAGGCTATCCAATATATGTCATTGGGTATTCCGGCCCTCGTATCCCCGGTCGGCGTCAATACGGTTATTGTAGAAGAAGGGGTCAATGGATACGTTTGTACCACCGGGCAGGAATGGGAAGAGAAGATCAGTTTACTATTAAATGATAATAACCTGCGGACATCGCTGGGAAAATCCGCCCGGAAAAAAATTGTTGAACACTATTCGGTGAAAGCCACGGAAGAAAAATTTTTGGCGCTCTTTTCCGGTCATTGATAGCTTCCGTTTTTATAAAAGCCTAAAGTCATTTCTTTGAAAAGTAAAAAGCCGACTGCTGTTTTATTTTTAGTACCCTCTCCATTAGGGATCTCGCCGGGTCAGCGATTCCGGTTCGAGCATTATCTTCCTTTGCTGACGGAGCAGGGTATTACCTATAAGGTTAGCCCTTTTCTTTCACTCCGTGGCCGGAAGGTATTATATTCAAGAGGCCGGATTGCTGGCAAGATCGTTGCGATGGCTGGTGGCTTTAAAAGAAGACTGGCCGACCTGTTTACCCTGCGCCGCTATGAATATATTTATATACACCGCTGGGCAACCACGGCCGGCCCGCCAATATTTGAATGGATCATAGCCAAAGTATTCCGGAAGAAGATCATTTATGATTTTGATGATGCGATCTGGGTAAATGAATCTGCCTATAATAAAAAATTCCTGGCAGTAAAATTTTTAGGGAAAGTGGCAAAGATCTGTAAATGGGCCCATGTGGTAACGGTAGGGAATAATTTCTTAAAAGCTTTTGCAGTCCGCTACAGTAATAATGTGGTGCTGTTACCAACTGTTGTCAATACCGAAACGGTGCATGGAAAAATGCAGCAGCAGGAAGTACCGGTACCAGCAGTAGGCTGGACGGGTTCCTTCAGTACATTGATCTATCTTGACAGCCTGATACCTGTATTACAGCGATTACAGGAGAAGATCGATTTTACCTTTATTGTTATTGCTGATAAGGACCCGGTTTTGCCTTTAAAGAATTACCAGTTCGTTCCCTGGAATAAAACAACAGAGACGGAAGACCTTCTCCGGTTTCATGTGGGACTGATGCCACTGACGGATGATGATATTACAAGGGGTAAATGCGGATTCAAAGCCATACAATATATGGCATTGGGTATTCCGGCTCTGGTATCACCGGTAGGTGCTAATATAGAGATCGTAGATGACGGCGTGAATGGTTTTATCTGCCATACCCCGCAGGAATGGAAAGACAGAATTTTGCAGCTATTGTCGGAGCCGCAACTGAGAAAACAGCTGGGTGCTGCCGCCCGTTTAAAAATCGAGGATAAGTATTCAGTTAAAGCGACTTCAACTATTTTTTTATCACTTTTCCGGTAACCCGCAGTTACCGGCTATTATATATTGTATTGAGCAGAAGGATAGTTAAACCATGAATTTTTTCATTTTACTGGATATCGTCTTATTTCCTTTTTGTTTCCTGGTATGTTTTTTCATACTGAGGGCCAGGGCCAACCGCTGCAGTAGTGAACGGGTAAGATTGCTGTATTACCGGGCCTTTTACTTCAAAGTAATCTGTGTACTCGCCTTTACCCTCATAACTGCCTTTTATTTTAAGGGAGGAGATACTACCCTGTATTACTTTGGGATACAGGATATGCGGAATGCGATATCCGATGATCCCAATAATTTCTGGACCGCAATGACCAGCAGTAAGCTGACAGAAGAAAGCCCTTTATTCCCGTTCTTTTATTATGATAATAACCCGTATGACATCACTTATAACTACATGATCTCAACACATAATTTTACGGTACCCAAAGTGGGGCTGTTACCCTCTTATTTGTTTGGGAATAGTTACCTCTGCCTGAATATGTGTTTCGGTTTTTTTGCGCTGGGTGGGGCCATCCGTCTTTTTAAAGCCTTCTATTATTTCTATCCCCATTTGTACCGGGAACTGGCCGTGGCCTGTCTCTTTCTTCCCGGTGTTGCTTTCTGGAGTGCCAGCCTGCTGAAAGATCCGATAACCTTTGGTTGTATCGGCATTATCATTTACGCCCTGGTACAGATGATCTTTATAAAAAAAAATTATACGGCTTCTATTTTATGGATTATCTTCTGCGGGTACTTGCTTTTTACTATTAAGATCTATATCCTGCTGGTGCTGGCATTAAGTTTACTCGTATGGTTCTTTGCCGAGTTCAATAAACTAATAAAGGATCGTACACTCCGCTATATTTTTACCGTAATGACCTTTGCCGGCAGTGCCCTGGTAGGCTTCTTCCTGTTAAATTACCTCACTTCCCTGGAAGCGGCTCAGGAATATAAGCTGGATACCTTATTATCCAGTGCGGAAAGCCAGCGGGAAGGCTATGAATTTATTAATCAGAATATCCTCCAGAATGATTCTCATTTTAAGATTAACGCCTCCAACCCTGTTTCTCTGGTACTGGAAAGTATCGTGGCCACTTTTTTCCGTCCCTTTATCTGGGAGATCAATACCCCGATTGCCCTCTTGTCTGCTTTTGAATCCGCTGTTTTCCTGGCGGTAACTTTGTTTTTTATGTTCAAAAAAGGAGTAAAACAATTCTTCTCCGTTGCTTTTTCAGACGGGAGAATACTGATGTGTTTTGTCTTTGCTTTTGTTTTTGCCTTTGCCGTGGGGTCAGCCACGGCCAATTTCGGAGCCTTGTCCCGGTATAAGATACCCTGTACTCCGTTTTATATGTTACTATTGCTTTTATTGTACGATAAAGTAAAGCTGCCACTGCCACAGTGGTTCAATAAGATCATTAATTTCGCTGTCCCCAAAAAATAAATGTTACCACTATGTGCGGTATAGCAGGCTCAATCTATTACCTGTTGGATATTTCCAAATTGACCAGGGATCTTTATCACCGCGGTCCGGATGAGCAAACCACTTTTGAGGAAGGCCCGTTGCAATTGCATCACCACCGTCTTTCTATCCTGGATATTGCCGGGGGGCGGCAGCCGATGCACTATGAACACCTGACCATCATTTTTAACGGGGAGATATATAACCACCAGGATGTCCGGAAAAAGTACGGGTTGCAATGTATAACCAACTCGGACACAGAAACGATCCTTCAGGCTTATGCCCTGCAAGGACCTGACTGCCTAAATGATTTTGACGGTATGTTTGCCCTGGCCATTTATGACCGGCAAAAGAATGAATTATTCCTGGCCAGGGACCGGGCCGGAAAAAAACCGCTCTATTATTTCTCCGACGGGAAATCATTTGTATTCGCCAGCGAGTTAAATGCATTACGCCATCAGTTGCCACTGGAAGCAGATGAAAACAACCTGCGGCAATATGTGCATGCAGCTTATCTCTACCGTTCTTCCACTCCCTATAAAAATGTAAAAGAACTACCGGCAGGCAACTATGCCTATGTATCTCTAGAAACACCCGAAGTAAAACTGACCCAATGGTGGGACATCCATACGTTTTACCAACAACGCAGTACGGATAGTTTTGAAACAGCCCTGCAAACAACAGATAAAATATTACATGAAGCCATCCGCCGCCGGGTAGAATCCTCTGACCTGGAAGTGGGTTCTTTTTTAAGCGGTGGTATTGATAGCGGGCTTGTTACCGCCATCGCAAAAGAATATAATCCCTCCCTGCAGACCTTTACCATTTCCTTTGACGGGGAATACGATGAAGCCCCACTGGCTAAACTGGTAGCTGACCGCTATGGCACCAAACAACCTGAAATAAAGATATCCTTTGACCACCTGTCCAATGATATTGAAAAAATATTGTCGAACTATGGAGAACCGATCTTTGACAGTTCTGTTATACCCAGTTACTATGTAAGCGAGGCCGCTAAAAAACATCTCACGGTCATACTAAACGGGGATGGCGGGGATGAGCTCTTCGGGGGGTACCGTCGCTATGTACCTTTTGCGAAATATGATTTTTTCCGCAAATCTTTTTTTGTAAAGAGCTCCACTAAATTGCTCCATAAGATCCTGCCGCTTTCTCATGATAAAAAAAGTAAGTATAATTATTTATACCGGCTTGTTGATTTTGCCCGGAAGAATGGTATCCATACTTATTTCTCATCCTGTCTTGATGTATTTGAAGGGTATGAAAAATACCTGAACGGTACGGATGCGGTACTATCCGATATCCAGCAGGATTTTGACAGGATCAACCGTTCCAAACTATCCGGTCTTCAAAAAATACTGAACCTCGATTTTAACCATATCCTTGGTTCAAATCTTTTGGTAAAAATGGATATTGCCACCATGGCCCATTCGCTGGAAGGAAGAAGTCCTTTATTATGTAAGGAACTCCTTGAGTATGTGCCATCCTTACCCGACAGTTATAAAATCAAAGGCAGCCAGACCAAGTTTATCCTCCGCAAACTGGCAGAAAAATATCTTCCGGAAGAATTGATCAATCAACCCAAAAGAGGATTTGAGATCCCGCTGAAAAAATGGATCGATAATGAACTAAAAGATATGATCGCCTCTTATATTTTAGTCCCTGATGCTTATTGTAAAAATTTTGTTCAACCCGGCTTTATTGAAAATCTCTGGAACCGGAAAATAAAAACAGGGGATGAGAAAAGAGCAAAAATGCTCTGGACCCTGTTTGCATTGGAAGTGTGGTATAAAAAATGTTATCAAGCCTCCTAAATTCCCCGCCGCGGCGGAGGACTTTAAGTCGTTTAAAAACGTAAAGCCTCAACCATTTTGTCACTCCGAGTTTCGAGCAGTCTCCGTTACGGAGCGTTTAACTCGGCAATCGTCGCGGGAGGGAGATGCCTCGTGCCTCGGCATGACCAAAAGGAGCGGCATGACAATTGAGCATCATATAGCGTATTAAAAAACGCAAAGCCTCAACCATTTTGTCACTCCGAGTTTCGAGGAGTCTCCGATACGGAGCGTTTAACTCGG
>JAWXCO010000005.1:0-29189 GCA_034408705.1 Bacteroidota bacterium | reverse complement strand
TTTAAATTTTGTTTTATAATGTTTTAATTATGGTTTTAAAAAGATCAATAAATTATTTTTTTAGTAGATTTTTTTTAGCAATGATTGGTTTGCATATTGCATTTTGGAAAGCTTAACACCTGTGTATTTTAATTCCATTTTTAAAAGTTCCATACTTCATAGTAAGGCTTATAAGAAAAAGAAGCATAGATTCTGTACTCCTGGCATGTTTAATCTCACCCAAGTCTACTATACATTCTCTTTTCCATGCAAACTCTTTAACCAGCAACTCTGTTACGGTTATTTTAGCCGCTTCGTCATTACCGCAAATAAACAAATCAATATGGCCGTTATTCAACTGACCGGGGTTTACCATTAATTCATAATTAATCGTATTGAGTGCTTTCACCACTTTAGTTTCCGGCAGCAATTTTTGTATTTCCTCTCCCAAAGAATTATCATTACCGATGGTTAATCTGGGTGGCATACCCCTGGAAAAATCGATCGGATTTGCTACATCAATTAAAATTTTATTTCTAAAATTTCCTTCTCCCGCCAATTTTATGGCTTCAAGAGAAAATGCACCCATGGTACAATTAAACAGCACATCAGCAAATGCAGCAGCCTCTGAAAATGTGCCGTGTTGAGCGTCATTAGTTTCAGCCCATTTTATTGCATTAGTACTTGCTGCATCTCTGGAACCCAACATTACCTTATGACCATTGGTTACCAAACCGCTGCCCAATGTTTGGCCTACGATCCCTGATCCTAAAATTCCTATATTCATAATCTAGATTTTTATCAAATATAGAATCAGTGATACCTCAAAACAATACCCCAATTGAGGTAGAGCATATTTTAATGGAAACAAATAGTTAAATTGGGTGGTGATAAATACAGGTATATCTCATTTACAAACTTCCGATCAGGAACAATTACGGATAGCTGACAAACGACTGGCAGCTGCGAAAACTCCTGCTGAAAAAATAAAACAAAAAGAAATTCTTGCTGATCTGCTCGAACAAAATGGCCTTCATGATGAAAGCCGGATTTTATGGAATGAACTGGTACAAACACATCAGGATAATCTTTACCAGGCTATGTGTTTGAGAAAAATGACACAATCTTTTCTCAACCAGAGAGACCATGAAAGCGCTGCTGCAAAGGCTGAGCTTGCTTTAAAAATGATCCGTCAAACTTCAATTACTTCGCAGGAGGAAAAGACAGAATATTTTCAGATACTTAATCAAAGCTGCTTTGCTTTTTATTTCTGCCTTCAACCTGATAAGGTGGAAGCATGTGTAAAGGACTTGCGGAAGCTATTATCATCAGTAAATGATGTGGCCCAGCAAATAGATTTTTACTTTTCGGTATCCCTTTATTTTTTGATGAAGTACCGCTGGTACCAGTTGCCTGAAGAAGCTGTTTCTCATAGCCAGTTTTATATGCACCTGGCAAAGCAATCTGACGATCCGACCACCATTGCTATGGCGGTTACGGGGTGCGGTTTTGTGCATTTATGGAGAGAAGAAATTACGGAATCGAGAAAGTTCTTTACTGAAGCCATTGAGATACTTGGAGAAAAAAATTACGGATTTCTGATGATCTGTTACACCTATATGGGTATTGGCTACCGGATGCAGAATAATGTATCCATGACAGAACTCTGGTCTAAGATGACAATTGAAAAAGCCGAAAAAACAGGTAATAAAGTTTACCTCGCTATTTCCAATGCTAACATGTCGTGGGTATATGCCACCAGAAAAAACTGGTTATATGCAGAAGACTATGCAAGAAAATCATTTGATTTTCTGATGAAAGCAAGTGTGTTGTACTATCTTTCCATCTTCCCTTTATTAGATGCACTATTGCAAAAAAATAATACGAATGAGGCAGGTAAATATGTCTTCTTTTTACTACATCCAAAAGCAAAAAAATTACCTCTGCTGCTAACGGAAAAAATTAAAACCTTCACGAGTGAATGGGCCAATGATCATACGACGGAGTTAAACGAATTATTGCATGCTATAATTGATGAAGCAAAAACAAGTGGTTATTACTAACTATGAATATATTAATAACGATACTGCATGAAAACAGGGCTATAGCTGAAACGCTGAAATGGAGTATTGAATTTGCCGCAGAAAAAAACACTATTTGTGAGATCGCCGCCGATGAAGAAACTGTTAGAACTGAAACTAACCTGCTGCTGGCGGACTTAGTAAGCTTTAACAGTTTGTACCAGCAAGAGCACCAACCAGGCTGTCTGGTTTTGTTATTAACAACGAATATCATTGATGATCTCCAACTGGCTGAAGCATTATATGCAGGTATTGATGCGATCGCAGATATAAGCGAGGGACCTGGTATAGCATTGGCGAAGATCAAAAATCTGCTGGAAAACAAACCCGATGAAACACAGCAATTGCTATTGAAGGTCATTCAAAGCATCCGGGGAAAAGACAAAAAACCTATCCCGTATACCGATTATGGACTTACCCGGAAAGAAAAAGATATACTAAAATTATTAAGTGAAGCAAACCCTGTAAAGCAAATTGCCCACCTCACCAATACCAGTTATGAAACAGTGCGGACGCATGTTAAAAATATCTATAAAAAAATAGGTGTCGCTTCTTCGTCTGAGGCAGTCATTAAAGCAATAAAGATGGATCTGACCTAACTGTTTTTATTACATTAGCCAGTAATGCGGCCGCCACTACACCCGCCGTTTCCGTTCTCAATCTTGTTTCGCCCAATGTAACGGGAATAAAACCCTGCTGCAAAGCCTGCTCAATTTCCTTTTCGGTAAAATCCCCTTCGGGCCCAATGCTGATAAGCAAATGGGAAGAAGAATTGATTTGTCCGCAGGACTCTTTGAGAAGGTCTGATAATGCCTGCTTGTTACCTTCCATACAGTGTGCAATGAAGCGGGATGCATTACCTGATGATGCTGTTACGAATTCTTTAAACTGTTGTGGCTCCTGCAAAAGCGGTAACCAGCATTGCTGACTTTGGAGCATTGCACTGATAACAATACCCTGCATCCTGTCCTGCCTGAATTTTTCCTTCTCCGTTCGTTCACAAATCAGCGGAATGATTTCACTAACACCAATCTCAGTAGCTTTTTCTAAAAACCATTCAAAGCGGTTGGCATTTTTTATGAGTGAAATTGCTACGGAGACACTTCTTGCACTTTGCGCCTTGTACATTGTTTCTTTTACCAGCACAGTACAATGTTTCTTATGCTCCTCCACTATTTCACAGGTGATTAAATTTCCTTTACCATCCGTGAGGTTCAACAACTCGCCTGCTTTCATGCGCAGTACCTGCACTAGATGACGGGAAGTGTCTTCGTCGAGCACCAAATGCTTTTGTGCAGTATCGTATGCTGAAATATAAAAAAAAGGTAGCGACATAATTAATTAAATACAGCTAACAAAATTCTTTCTTTGGATGAAACTTTTGGTAACACCAATTTTCTTCCATTAAAATAAACAATATTTACCTTTTTCATATTTACCGGCAGGCTAATATCCACACCACCAATGAATGGAGCCGCATTAAATTGTTTTAACGCTTTTCCACTACTTATACCATCACCATCGTCAAAAATAAAACTGGAAATAATAGTCTTACTTGCGGGGGTAAGCAGGGAGGAAGAAACTGGTATTTTATTTATCGTTACACTGTCTCTTCCTCCAATCATTGCTTTATTGGAAGAAAAAATGGCTATCGCAGACTGGCTATCTTTTGCCGGTAAACTGCCCAGCAGCATACTTATCATATTTCCCTTTGGAAAGCCCCGGAGATAAATATTGGAATTGGATTGGGTAAATGGTTCAAAGAAAAAGGAAATGGTTCTTTCATTTTCTCCATCCGGTACCAATTCCATTTCATAGTGTTTATTTGCCGTCGCTGTAAAAGTGCCCCAATGACCGTTAGCTGTTACAGTAAAACTTGCATTGGGTTTTTGAGTCCGTCTCTTGCCGGTTTTTGAATGCAGCTGGTAAACATTTACAACACTATTACGCAGCGGTTCATTATCACCAAGATACACTGCTTTACCACTAATTTGGATTGGGGAAACCTTTTTTTCCTTAGCCTTTAACGGATGAGCACCCTCATTCAAAAATGTATAGATAGCCTCAAATGTTTCCTGGCTGGTTGCTACTTCATAATGGTCTTTATTTTCTAAGTCAAGATTCGTTGCGCCTGCGATTTGACCAGCACCACTACCGATGATCTTGTCACTTTTCGAGTACACATTCAGGCATTTATTATTCATAAACCAATTAAAGTCTTTAACCCATTTATTGCTGCCGAGATGAACATAGTGGGCCACTTTTGAAGCATGTACAGAATCAATTAAATAACCACGGCCTAATCCGCCGCCTGCTGAATGACCTGCCAGATCAATTTGCCGGGCACCCGTATGGCTAATTATAGTATCAATAAAACTATTTAAAAGGCTGTCTGTCTTTTTACCATTTCTTGTAACGGAGTTCCAGTCAAATACAAATAACCGGTCAGCACAATATCCTTCCCGGATAAAACGCTGTATTTGTAATGCATAGCTATCACCACTGGCCAGGAAACCATGTATAAAAACAATGGGACGTTTGCTGTTATCGCATTGAGCCTGCGACTGTATAGCAACACAAAGTATAAAAAATAACGGCAATAGTTTTTTCATATTCATCCTGTAAAATAAAAAATGTCCGGATAAAACCGGACTATACTTGATGATTCTTAGTTCAAACGCTAGAATGGTGTATCGCCATCATCATCAGGCAGGTCATTCATCTTACTGCCGGTTTGTACAAACACCCTTGCACCATCACCATCTGCGTCAGCTACGGGTTTCCAGTTGCCGCCGGGCAGACCAATTCCATTATACGGATCATCATCCCAACCAGTGAATTTTTGAATATGCAACAATGCTTTTAGTTTGATTGTTTCCAATGTACCATTACGGTGTTTAGCGATTTTTACTTCGGTCAGTCCTTTAATATTTTCTCCCTCTGCATTGGTAGTAATATCATAGTATTCCGGACGGGATAAGAATATTACCATGTCCGCATCCTGCTCAATAGCTCCTGATTCACGGAGGTCACTCAGTTGTGGTGTTTTAGAACCATCTTTTGCACCGCGGGTTTCCACGGCACGGCTTAACTGTGATAAAGCGATGATCGGTACATTCAGTTCTTTGGCCAGCGCTTTAAGGTTACGGGAAATATTACTGATCTCCTGTTCCCGGTTACCATTTCGGTTTTCGCCGGTACCACTCATTAACTGGAGATAATCGATGATAATAAGGCCTATATTATGTTTGTTCTTTAAACGACGGCATTTAGCCCGCAATTCAAAGATGTTCAGGGCAGGTGTATCATCGATATATAAAGGTGCCTGGGCCAGTCGCTGAATACCGCGGGCATAGAGTTGTTTCATTTCATGCTCTTCCAGTTTACCCCGGGCAATTTTCTCCAGCCAGATTTCACTTTCCGCAGATAAGATACGTTGTACCAGCTGCCCGGCACTCATTTCCAAAGAGAAGAGCGCTACCGGTGTTTGTTTACCGGCATGCATCACAGCATTGCGGGCCAGGTTCAGGGCGAAAGCTGTTTTACCAACTGCTGGTCGTGCGGCCAATATAATAAGGTCAGAATTTTGCCAGCCATAGGTCACCCGGTCAAGCGCTGCAAAGCCACTTGGTACACCGGTGATATCTTCATTCTTATGCCGCAGGTCTTCGATCCGCTGAATGGTTTTTACCAGTACGGAATCGATCGTATCAAAATTTTTGCGGAGGTGATTGTTGGTGATCTCAAACAATTTGGTTTCGGCATCATCAAGGAGATCGAATACATCAGTTGAATCTTCATACGCGTCACCGATGATCTCTCCGCTGATACGGATTAATTCACGCTGTATAAATTTTTGAAGGATGATCCGGGAGTGAGCTTCAATATTAGCGGAAGAAACTACCACATTGGTCAGTTTCGTCACATAATAAGGACCACCCACCATTTCCAGTTCTTCTTTGAAGCGCAGTTCTTCCACCACCGTCAGTATATCGATGGGCTGGCTTTTATTGGCCAGGGTTTGCATGGCCATGTAGATGCGTTGATGAGCTTCTACATAAAAACATTCCGGTTTTAATATTTCAATGACCGCATCAAAAGCGGCTTTCTCCAGCATGATGGCACCTAATACGGCTTCCTCCAGGTCTTTGGCTTGTGGCGGCACTTTGCCATACACCATGGTTCCAAGATCAAGGGGGGATTTTCTTCTTTGTTTCCGGTCTTTGTTCAGGTTAGTAAGATCCATTGTTCTGTTATGGCGATAAAGCCTGCCTTGTCGGCAGACAGGGGTTAAACCATTGATTATTTACCAATGACCTAGGCGCATCTTCCGGCTTGTTTAAAGAAATTGTTATTTCTACGTTAGTGGAATGTTTCCGTCAGTCAGTGAAGCGAAAATAAAGGTCTGAAATGATTCCACTACGTATTTGAAAAACTTTTTCTTTCTGCACCATTTTTTCACCTCGATTCCGGGGTTATCCACATTTGATTTTTGCGCCATTGATCTTTTTCAATTTAGTGAAAAGGGCCCGTAAAATCCCTGAAAGATTAGCACAAAAGTGGAGAAAATTAGTTAGTAGTCTCCCTCCAGGAGGGGGAAGGGCCTGCTAGCACAATAAATAACGGGACTAACAGTTATTAGTTGTAGTTCTTTACCGCAACCAATTTATCCTCCCAACCCGAAGCGGCTGGAATTAATCAAGGAGGAAACTGCTGCATAACAAGTGTTTCAAACAAGCTAAATTCAACACTATGCAAACTAAACAACACAGCAGCCACCCTCTTCTGAGCCAAACCGAAAACAACACCACCCTCTGGATCGGTCATTTAAAGGCCGACCCTAATGACCATTTTGCAGGCCAGACTTTTAAAAGTCCTGCTGATGGATTGGTCAATAATATCCAGGTGTATTCTTCCGCCGTTCAGCAACCGGGGGATATGGCACTGACCTTACATGAATTTGATGCCGGTTTCAGGACCTGGGGACCAACCATTGGCGAAGCCTCGATGTTTTTACAGAAAGGAGATGATGCACGTTGGGTCCGGTTTTACCTGCAACCCGTTTCATTAATTAAAGATGGTATGTATGGATTCCGGTTGCAGTCGGATAATGCGCTGATCGGGATCGGTGAAGCAGCCAGCCATGCACATCAACCCTTTGAATTCGGGCATGAATGGAATGCCGATTCAAAAAATGAGAAAGGGCATTATTTTAGTTATTTCAGCCTGGCGTTTAAAGTAGAAATGTGCGCATAATACTATAACTGTATCACTGTATTGCACAGTAGCAGGAGAAAAAATATTAAAGCCATGTGGATGTAAGGAATGCCCCGCTTGTTGAAGGCGGGGTTTTGCGCAGCCTTTCCTGGCCTGGAATAAATTATACCTCTTAGACTTCACTATTACACCCTCGACCAGCTCCCCGAAATAATCTGGAAAAACAGGGCGACAGCGTTTTTAGTAGCTAAAGGGATGGTATGATTTGTATTACTCTTTTAGCTCCTTTTCTCTGTGCGAGGCGTATTTTTTTTCGCCCGGAGAAATAAAAGAGAGAAAGAGAATATAGCTGATACCACTTTGACTTTAAAAATATATTTATAAAGCACAGTTCCCTTCGATTTAATCGTGGTAAACTGCTTAGGGCGACAGGGTTGTTTTAATGACTAAATGGTATTACACTATTCTTTTCAACGGGTAACCCGAAAGGGGTATTGGTAATCTGCCAATAGTTGTTGAAATTGCCTTACACATTGTAACCTTCATCCTAAATTGACTACTATGCCTTTCTTTGATTTTCATCTCCATCCTTCGCTGAAACCACAGATGTCATTGCCCCCCGACTTTCCTTCTCCCTGGGAAATGATCAAATTAAAATTCAAACACCCCAACCTTATTACGGCCCTGCTGAAATGTAATGGTATTAATGAAGTAGTAGACTCACAGGCTTCGTTAACACAATTGATAAAAGGAAAAGTAAACCTGATCGCCCTGGCCCTTCATTCACCCGAAACAGCCATGATGAATGACGGGCTTATACAACAGATCGCTGCCGACGAACAAACTAATTATATCAATCTGGCCCGCATTACCGATATTGGTTCCGGTGATATTTATTTCCGGATGCTGAATGAAGAGTTGAGTAACCTGAAAAAAAATCTGTCGAACAACGGAAAGAAATTAAAACTCCTGGGTAGTATCAGTCAGTATAAAGCAACTGACACAGATACTGTTCATGCCATACTGATCATTGAAGGACCCCATGTTTTTTTTGGCCCCAAACAACGGAGAACGGAAACAGAGATATTCACTGACTTCTGGAACAACTTTGAAACCTTCACCACGGCTAATCGAATTTTCTCTCTGAATATTTCGCATTTGCAGGATAATGAATTTTGCAATCATGCGCATGGCATACAGATATTTAAACCCAAACCTTTTTTCCCGAATGGGAATGGCATTACCCAGCATGGTTTTAAGCTATTGCAGAAAATGAAGGAAAAGAAGATCTTACTGGATATTAAACATACAAGTCTATATGCCCGTAAGCAATTGTATGATTTCCGCATTGGCGAATACAATTGGCCCATTGTGTGTACGCATGCGGGGCTGACCGGTATCAAAAAAGAGGACAGGGGCCGGTATTTTATCAGCAAGAGCAATGAAGGACAGCATTTACTGGTACGCCACCACAAACCTGCGGGCTATTTACTGGGTACTTCTTTCAACCCCTGTAGCATCAACCTCTATGATGAAGATGTATTTGAAATTTTGTTGTCCGGTGGCCTGATCGGCTTATCGCTTGACCAGCGTATCCTTGGCACGCCGGAAGAGTGGATGATGGCCGATGGCAATATCGGTGATATTTATGAAGAGGAGATCATCAGTCCGGGTGAAAGAGATTTCTTTACCAATGTGGTCCGTTCTTCACCCAATGATTCGGATATTATCAAGATCACAGATATCATTGCCGAAGACAAACAGGATTGGCTGCGTTTTCATGCCCGGCATTTCCTGAACCAGGTATTCCATCTCTTTAAGATTGCCGACCAGTTCAATTATAATAAGGCCACCATGGCCCAGCGGATCTGTATCGGCTCCGACTTTGACGGCATGATCAATCCCATTGATTGTTGTAAGAATGTAACGCAGCTGGAAAAATTCAAAGCCTACCTGTTAACCAACTTCAAAGACTGGGAAAGAGATTTTACCGAGGTAACGGGTATCAAAGTATCTTCCTTTATTACGCCCAAAAGGTTGCTGGACAATATTTTCTACCAGAATGGGGTAGATTTTTTGAAGGAGTGGTATCAGTAAATACGGCACAGCATTCCTTACCTGCCCGGCTTTTCGCCGGGTTTTTTTTACCGAAACTACCCAAACTATTATATCAGTCTTTTATATGTAAATCTCTTCTGCCAAAGAAAATTTGGCAGTGTCAAGGTGAAAAACGGTATAGGAACGGGTGAAACATACATTGTATAAAATGATTTATCGGACATAATTTTACAAAAGTTATAGTTGAAAAGAGTCTGAAATTAATTCATCTACTTACGCACTGGCAACGATATAACAAATGAATACAAGCACACCCACAATCGCAACAACAAGTATAAATCTTCCAATCCCTGTGTCTTCCAATTTGGGCTTATCGGTTGCATCAGTTACACTACTGGTAGGTCCAATTGAATAACCGGAGGGCTGACTGGGTGTATTATTGGCTGTAGAATGTGCCCATCCTTTAAGAAAGAAAATACCAATGGCCACCACTATAGCCCATACCCAATTCATTCCCTGACTGAGAAAGGAAAAAAAATCCTTTAATGCCTCGAAAGCATGCTGGACAATATTTATGAAATAATATTGCTGTAGCATAACATATGTTGTTTATCGAAAGTTTAAATTCTCTAGCACAGATGCTATTTTACAACTCAAAATAAAATAATGAAAAAAATAGCTAATTGAAAATAGCCCATCTTATTGTATCAAAAAATACCCCGAAAGGGTTATTGACTTTTTCCTTAACTAAATGCAACTTACATCTGCGTGTTAAGAACCGGGCCCTATCACGCAACCATTAAACCTTAAACTATCATCATATGAGTACTCCCAAACATGTCTTTGAAGGATACCCTGATTTTATTCTTGCCAGAATTGAACACCGGGACCGGATGCGGCGGGCTGCTGTTCCTTCTTATATTGACAATGTAGGGGTGGAACTGGTATTTGAAGACCTGAAACTCTGGCAGGTAGGAAAATTAAAAGTGAGTTTTAAAGGAGGCAGCACGGCACTTCACAAAAAGATTGCAGAAAAAGCCAGCGAATGGAGTCAGTATGGTAATATTATTTTTGATTTTGGCTACAAGGCTTCAACCCGTACTTACCGCAAATGGAAACCGAATGATCGGTCGCATATCCGGGTGGGATTTGAATACGGCGGTTATTGGTCACTTGTAGGTACCGACAGTAAAGACCCCGCCATAGCCAATGACGGCGATATTACCCTTAACCTGAACGGCTTTGATGTTGAACTCCCTTCCGACTGGGCAGGTACTACATTACATGAATTTGGCCATGCCATCGGCTTTCACCATGAACACCAATCCCCGCAGACTAATTGTGATTTTGACTGGGATAAATTATATGAGTACCTGGCACAACCACCCAATGAGTGGAGTAAAGCAACTGTGGATCACAACTTGCGGCAACTGCCCGGTGGCGGTCTCACTTATTCACCACATGATAAAACCTCTATCATGCACTATTCCTTTCCGGCCTGGATGTTTAAAAAAGGGAAAGATTCCGCTTGCTTTACAGCCCGCAATAATTCACTTTCCACTATGGATAAACATATGATGGGACAGGCCTACCCAATCTCAAAAACTGTATTCGAAACATTAACGGCCGAGAGAGTAAACAAGCTGGAAAAACTAGTGGCTTCTCCCAAACTCAAAAACACGGAAGCGAAAACCGTTTTTGAGAAACAACTGAGCTTTCTGAAAACAGATAAAGAGTCGGTGAAACTGTATAGTAATTAATAGGATGGGAAAAAGGGAAGGGAAAACGAACGCTATCAGCTGAAGTAAAAATACGCACTGGATTTACCAGTTTGTAGTATTGCGGGAATCAAGGAGTTTATTAATTTTAGTCAAGCATGAAATTCTTTCCCCTTTGTGAAAACCTGCAAGGCTCCAGAGCAGTGCCCTTCAAGGAAAATGAATACAGACTGGATTAAGTTGAATCCTACCCTTTTGCAAAACGAATAAGCAGACAGTACATAGACTGAACAATTATAAACCTTACAAATGGCCTGGAACAAACAGTTAAGCCAGTTGCGGGATGCAATGGCTACTCTTATCCCCTTTCATAACGATGTATTGCCCATACTGACCGATGCCGGTATCAACTGGCAGGTAATACCGCTTTCCCAAAACCCGACCACCTTATGGTATAATATACTCAGCTATGCTGACAACAACGGAGACCTGGATAGCCTGATCGAAGTATTATTGGTTCGCTATCCCCGTAATCCTCACCTGATTTCATTTAAAGAACACCTGGACTATGATACAGGACCGGAACTTGCCTCACTGGACTGGAAAGAACCAGTGGAAAAAGAAACCCTGGAAAAAATAACCGGTGCTAAAAGCACTTTATTACCCATTAATTTCCTGGAAGTAGGTCTTAAAAAAGCAAAATCCGTAGCAAGGGTATTGGTAAAAAGACCCAATGGTACAGAAGCCGGAACAGGTTTTTTACTCCCTAATAATCTTTTTTTAACCAATCACCATGTTATTGATGATCTGGCTACTGCAGCAATGACGACTATCCAGTTTGATTTTGAACAATCCATAACGGGTATGGCCGCAATGCCGGTTGAGTTTCAACTAGATGCAGCCAATGGGTTTGCTACCTCAAAAGACAATGATTGGACTGCTGTCAGAATGAAAGGTGATGCCAATACCGGCTTTGGTGCGATCGATCTGGTTCCGGTTACTGCGGCTAAAAATGACTTTGTAAACATCATTCAACACCCGGGCGGGCAGTATAAACAGATCGGGATGTACCATAACCTGGTAACGTATGCCGATCAAAAAATAATACAATACCTCACTGATACGGAGCCTGGCTCTTCCGGTTCACCGGTATTCAACAGCCAATGGCAGCTGGTAGCCCTTCATCATAGCGGGGGTATGCTCTGGGAACCCGGTGCCAAACAAACACAGTTACGTAATGAAGGCATCAATATCAATATCGTTATAGACGGGCTAAAAGCAAGTAACCTGTAAACAATGTTATTACAGAATAAATCAAAATATAACCTGGCAAAATTACTGGCAAAACTTGCCTGGGATCCTAACGATGCCCGTCTCATCTGCGACGATACAATAGATGAAACAGACCCAGCTAATCCCCGAAGTTTTAATTCCTCCAGTATCAAATTCGCCAATACAACAACATTGGAATTATGGACAGATATCATTACCGAAGCCGAAAAACAGGAACTGCTCCTTCCACTCGTAGAAGTTGTAAAAAACAGGAATAACGGCAATAAAGATCTTCTTTCCTTTTGCGATGAGATAAAAAACGGTTTTGAACGACGAGTAGAAAAAATTGCACGGGCCATTAAAAAGAATGACTGTGTTCTTTTTATGGGGCCAGAACTACTTCAATGTCTAAATGGGGTCAATGCCCCCGAAGCCTTCAGCCGGCTTTTTTCACTGGAATTGTCAAAAAAGCTGGGTAATGCCGGCGTTTATTTCGATAAAGAACTCAGCAATTCCATTTCATATATCGCAAACCGGTATGAGGACATACCCAATGTTGTTAACAGGGAGTTGGGTATTGAAGTGCAAAAATCATTTGCGGCCGCTAAAGTTTATAAAACTGTTTTTGATAAGATCGCACAGCTGAAATTCCCCCTCGTTATCAGCACCAATCCCGATGATATCCTGGAGAAGCAATATAAAAATCTGAATATCCCTTATCAAAGTGGTTTTTATGACCGAAGCAACCAGAATAAGAACGAAACAACATTTGACGACAGCAATAGTATTATCTATAAAATTTTTGGCTCCTTTGAAAACCCCTATTCCATTCTTTTTACCGACAATGACCGGGTGCAATTCGCCAAAAATGTGGTCAAAAACGATCCGGCTATACCGCCGGTGATAAAAGTGCTGCTGGAAAATAAATGCTGTCTTTTCCTCGGGTTCAACTTCCAGGAATGGCATTTAAAAATACTGATCGACTGCCTGGGTTTGGCCAAAAAAGAAGACCAGACGTTTGCGCTGCTAATGGATAAGTCAAATGAATCAAGCGTAGAGCATTTTGAAAAAAATTACAAATTCTATTTTATCAATGAAGAGATAGAAGAATTCCTCGATGAGGTGATTAAAACCACTCAATCCATTCCCTGATAAAGATTATGCGGGCCAAACCATTATATAAAGACAGGTATCCGGGACTTCAACCCTTCGATAAAGGGCAATCCACTATTTTTTTTGGCCGTGACCAGGAAAAAAAGGAACTATATTATCAGGTGTGTCTTGAAAAAATGGTAGTACTTTTTGGGAAATCCGGATTGGGAAAAAGCTCGTTGCTTAATGCCGGGGTATCGCCTCTGTTGGAATCGAATGGTTACTTGCCCATTCGGGTGCGTTTTAGTTCCGGCACACAGGCAAGCGAAAATTCCAGCAGTGAAAACCTGTTGATACGGGATTTTATCCTTGCTTTTGAGGGATTTCGTTTCAAGCGGAAAATAATATATAATAAAGAGAATCCTCAGCTCTGGGAGTTTATAAAAGCCACCCGCTTTACAGAGTTAATAAAAAAAGAAGAACAGCATCCTGAACTGCTGAGGCATGTCCACACGAAACAACAGGATAGGGAAAGTGAAAAAATTTCAGTGATCCCTGTTTTCATTTTTGACCAGTTTGAAGAATTTTTTAACCACCCCGTGTATCACCAGCAGGAATTCCTAAGTCAGTTGGCGGAAATAGTACATGCCGAAACCCCGCACCGGATACTGGACTGGATCACCCGTATCAATCCGGAACAAAGAAAACCGGAACAAATTGAGTGGCACCAGCAGCCGGTATTAAAAATAGTATTTGCCCTTCGGTCCGATAAGCTAGCCAATATGCAATCACTTGTTTCGTATATCCCTACTGTGCTCCGCAACAGGTATGAATTAAAACCATTAACAACTATCCAGGCTGCACAAGCCATAAAAGGCCCTGCAGCCAAACCAGACCTTGGCCCTGAATATGTTCCCCCATTTAGTTTTAATGAAACAACACTGACCGAAATTGTGCAAGAACTCAGCGGCGAAAGCAATGAAATTGAAAGCTCCCAATTACAGATCGTTTGTAATGTGATTGAGCAACGGGTCCGGGAAGGCTGGAATATGACCAATAACAGTGCGCCTGTTGTTGTTAATAGCAGTATCATTAATCCAAAAACAGATTTCCCGCTGATCCTGGATAATTTTTATGATACTCAATTAGAAAAAATACCCGACCCAAAGAATCGGGAACTGGCCCGCAAACTGATCGAAGATGATCTCGTGATCAGCGGGCAACGGGATAGTATTTCAAAAAGAAAGCTAAACAACACACTTAATATCAGCGATAACCTGATCGATGAAATTCTGATCACCCGCCTGATCAGGGAAGAGCCTACCAGCCGGGGACCTATTTATGAACTGAGCCACGATACATTGGTAGCACCGGTAGAAAAATCAAAGAACCGAAGGCTAAGATTGCAGGAAGACAAAAAAAAGGAAGAAGAGCGGAACCTATTGGCCCAGGAAGCAATAAGAAAAGATGAAGAACTAAAAGAACGTTACCGCCAACTGGCCACCGAAATACAATTGAGAGAAGATGCACAGGAACAGAAAAAAGAAGTGGAACGACTCGCACTTAAAGTAAAATCAAGAGGGCGATGGGTTTTTTTCCTTACTACGGCCCTTCTCATTGCCGCTATTGTCTACAACAATATTAAACTTAAATATAAAATTTCCCGAAGAGAGAAAGCGGAGGCAAGAATAAACGTTCAGCTGGATAGCACAAAAGCTTCCCTGGACTCTACCAAAGATTCATTAAATAAAGCTATCGCCTTCCAGATAAAAGTAATTAAAAATGCAGATAGCATTACCCAAAATTCCAATTCCTACAACCCAGACTTGGATAAGATTGTGGATACACTTTTCAGGTTCAATAAAGAGTTATGGGAAAAATATAAAGGGAAGGTCATAACCAAAGAAGAGAAAATTACTTTGCTGGAACAAAACTACCTGAAGTATACTCAAAAAAAAAATTCCTCAACCCTGCCAAAAACTACTATCAATAAAGACTAGCCTGTATGAGCGCTAAACAAACGATAAAAATCATCATCACCGCAGTTGCCATTTTGGTAGCAGCGGCACATATAATTTTCCCGGGTATTAAGATCGATATGATCACCGTGGCCTTACTCGCCATGTGCTTTATTCCCTGGGTGGAACCACTATTTAAATCTGTCGGGTTACCCGGTGGTATTCAGTTCGAATTTCAGGATTTAAAAAAGATAGAAGCTGATGCCAAAAAAGCAGGGCTTATCACTACCGGCAACAGCAACAACGAATCAGTTACGATTCTCCCCCTTTACAATTTTATAGAAATAGCTGAACAAAATAAAGAACTGGCTCTTCTTTCACTGCGGGTAGAAATAGAAAAAAAAATACGGGAAATAGCTACTGCCCATAAAATTCATACCGTGCAATATTCAGTTCTGCGCCTAATCGGATTATTGAAGAAAAAAAATATACTGACCGAAGCTGAAACAATCGTGCTCGAGAATATGCTGCAGGTATTGAAGAAAGCAGCAAATGCTACTGAACATGATGAAAGGGAGGCCAAATGGGTTATCGAATACGGCCCTTCTATTATCAATAACCTGGAAAAAAAGATACCTGTTTAAAAAACAAAACGATTGCCGATTCAATAAAACTAAAAACGATGAATACCTCAACTATCAAAACCGTTTTCGTTGATATAAGGGATACCCTTGGTTATGTGGACCGTCCCGGGCACCTGGTATTATTTAAACCAAGCACAGTGCAGTTTTTACAATCGCTAAAGAAAGATATGGGCCTCCGGATTGGAGTAATTACTAACCTCCCCGGCAATATAAGTCATGAACAAGGCGTGACCATGCTGAAAGATGCCGGAGTACTGGAATACGTGAACCCTGAAGATGTGGTATCCAGTCATGAAGCAAAATCCGAGAAACCGGGTAAAGCTATCTACCAGTTTGCCTGTGAAAAATTGAAAGTAAAACCTTCCGAAGCCATGTTTATTGGTGAGAATTTACTCGAAGTAGTGGGCGCACAGGCCGCTGGTCTTGCTGCCATGATAAAACCCTTTCCTCCTGCCCGTGATTTTCTTTTTAAAAATATGACTCCCGGCCCTGGCACTCCAACTGACAGCGGCCGGCTAAGTGAAGTAATCATGGAAGAAGAGCATCTTGTAGGAAAACGGATTGTCGGCGCTTCTGCAAAGATAGCGGCCCGTATTGCCGAAAATAAGCCCGTCTCCATGATCGTAGTAGGCAATTTAGTATTCCTGTTACAGCGATTCGTAGAACCATACCATCATAAAAAAGAGGAAAATATACTGATCCCTTTCGCTATCTCCCGGGGTTACCCAAAAAGTAAAACCGTGTGGATATTACTGGAACATGACCAGGGCCGGAATTATTTTAACTCCATTGAAACCTCCTACCAACGTTTGCAAAACGGAGATACTATTGCTCTGCAGGACCTGAAGCTAAATCTTGAGGGCTTTGTCAATCTTTATAAACAGCACGGTGCCAGGGAAGACAATGAATTCTTGCCGGAAGCCAGCAAGCTATTCTCTGACCAGGATGATGCATTGATTGTTGATCTGTTTGCTAAGGCAGGGCCCACTGATCTTACTCCTTACCTTGCATTGATTGCCCAAACAGAAGCAGAATTAGAAAAATAAAAAATACTTTATGTGGATACTACCAGAACAAACAACCGGCTTCCTGAATGAAATACAAAAAGAACAGCTCACGGTGCTTTTTAATGCCATTTTACCGGGAGATACTGCCAATCATGTCCCGAATGCAGCAAAATCTGGCGCCATTGCTTTTGTCGACTTGCTGCTGGCAAGGGATGAATCGGTATTTGGAGATATACCTAAATGGAAAGCACTATATCCAAAAGCTCTGCAGATAATGCAGGAACAATCAGTTACACAATTCAATACGTCGTTAAAAGAACTCTCTGCTGAGAAGGCTGCTTCTTTGATCATGCAATTGGAAGCCGGGGCACTGGCAAATTTTCTTTTCAATGGTGAAAAAATTGATCAGCCTTCCCTCTTTGATACGCTAAGGAGACATTGTATCCAGGGTTGTTTTTCGGATGCCCGTTGGGGTGGTAACACCAACAGGGTAATGTGGAAATGGTATGGCTACCAGGAAGAGACCAAAGAAATATAAATGAACCGTATAAAAACTGACGCATGAAGAAATACGACGCAATAATTGTAGGCAGCGGTGCCGGAGGTGCTACTGCAGCCCGTGTACTTACTCAAAAAGGGTTCACCGTAGCGGTATTGGAAAAAGGGGAATGGAAAAAAGCAGAAGATTTCCTTCCCTACGATGAGTTGCATTTTGCAGAGCACAAAGCGTTAACACCGGATGAAAAAAAAGACCCTCTGATCTGGGTAAATTCCAAAAATGAAGAGAAGCCTGTTCACCAGTGGTGGCTCTCGAATATGGTAGGTGGAGCTACAAACCTTTGGGAGGCTAATCTTCCGCGTTATACGGAAGAAGATTTTAGCATTACAAAATTCATGAAGGAGATTCCTACAGGTACTTCCATGATCGATTGGCCATGGACCTATGATGAGTTTCAACCCTGGTTTGAAAAAGCAGAATGGGAATGGGGCGTATCTGGTGCGGTCAATCAATCCGCCGCACAAGAAAAAACAAGACCCGGCTATGATTATCCCATGCCTCCCATCAAGCCACACGCTTCCAACCAATTTTTACAGGAAGCTTTCAGGAAGCATGGAATGAATCCTTACCAAAGCCCGAGGGGAATTAATTCAAAAACATATAATGGCCGGCCTGCCTGTCCATACTGCGGCTATTGCCAGGGTTTTGGTTGTGCTGTAAACGATCGTGCCACTGCAACCAATACCGTATTATATAAAGCATTGGAAACCGGTCGTTGTGATGTATTAACCGGTTTTAATGTAACAAGGCTTTTACATGAGAAGGGAAAAATAAAAGGAGTTGCATATAAAACGGAGCCAACAGGAGCAGAAAAAGAAATGACGGCCCCACTGGTCATCGTATCGGTACAGGCCATCCACTCCGCCCGTTTATTCCTGAACTCCCAAATTCCTGATCCCAATAAAATGATCGGCCGGTATTTTACCTATCATACAAAAGGGGCTATTGAATTTGTATTTAAAAATATGCCGGTTTGGGGTAACTACCGGCCTGATTCTATCTTTCAGCCAAGAACGGGACTTGGAAGCCTGCAACTACGTGACCTATATATGATCAATGATAAGAATACCTACCTCAGTAAAGGTGGTAAATTCTCTATTTATGATCCATATACCATCAGTCCACCCATTAAATCCATCAGTCGTTGTGGCTTTCATCCTAAAAAAGCAAAAAATGTTTGGGGTAAAGACCTGATAGAAAGAATGATCGAGTTACGCAGCTTCGGTGGTGCTTCTTTCTCTTTTACCGGCGAAACAATGTCACTCTATGACAACCGTGTGGAAATCGATAAAACTAGAAACGACGACTGGGGAGTGCCCTTACCAAAAGTGTTTTACAAGCATCACCAATATGATATTGATCTCAGTAAATTTTCACTGGATAAAGTAGAAAAAATAATGACAGATACCGGTGGCGAAGTTCGATTGAAAGAACCACAGGGGTTGGAAAACCCGGGCTATGGGCATAACCACGGCTCCTTAAGAGCGGGTAAAAACGAAAGTGAATCTGTGCTTGACACAGAATGCCAGAGTTGGACAGTCAAAGGACTTTATGTACTAGATTCAGCCTGGATGCCCACCGCGGGGGCTTCGAATCCTACGCTTACCCAAATTGCAAACGTTTACAGAGTTTGCGAAAAACTAACCAAATAAAATCAATGTATGAAAATAGCTGCTCACAGAGGAAACCAGTTACAGGCACCGGAAAACACATTATTGTCGTTACTATCGGCCTATACCAGCGGGGCATCTGTCTTGGAACTGGATGTACAGCTGACCAAAGACAATGAACTTGTTGTATCACATGACGGAACTATTAACCGGCTCACAGGTGTTACCGGTGGAGATATATTTATCAAAGACCTTACACTAAAAGAACTCCGCTGGGGAAATTATGATTTTAGCGAAACCTTCAATCCCTCAAGTGTAAATGGGTTCCAGTATTTCCGTACTAAAAAAAGGTGCCAGGTAGAACGTTTCCAGGATTGTATAGACCAGTTACCCTCCGATATCGAAAAACTGATCGAGCTCAAACATGATTCATCGGTTACTGAAGCAATGAGAAAAAATTTCGTAGCAGTGTTTGCAAAAGCGATTACGGAAAGAGGCCTCCAGCAACAGGTTGTCGTGTATTCAAAAGATAAATTTTCCCTCCGCTTGTTGAAAGAACATACTCCCGGAATAAGAATCGCTGTGTTTGACTGGGAGCTTTCACCTGCTGCCCAATTACAAATGCTCATTGATGAAAAGGCAGATGGTCTGGTGACCGATCTGACCAGTGTGTTGGTGAATGAAACCGAACTGACCACGTTTGGAAAAGATCTTCAACAGCTTGTTATTGCAAACAAATTAAAAGTTGGTGCCCTCCTGTATCCTTACCGCAAACCTGGCGTTATTACTAAAAAAGAATTTGAGACGCTGGCCCGCCTTGATTTTGTCTGGTCTGTTTCTACCGACAGCATGCTGGGCAATTATACAAACGGGCATGAAACCAGTTTTGAGGAATGGCTCTATCCTCAATACGATTGGCTACCGGAATCAGCTTTTATAGGTACAGAGGTCAACAGGGATTGGTTTGCGTTCGGATATGCGAAATCGAATAAGTACTGCCAAATTACCCAACAAGATGGCGTGCATATTGAATTAAAAAAATATGATGGGTTCTTACCCTTGCCAACTGACCCCGACAACACAAAACAGCGGCTGAATAAATTAGAACTCCGGATGTTATATGCAGAAAAAAGCTGGCCATTCTATTCAGGTGGTGGTCTGGGTATTGTTAAACCCATTGAAGGAGATTTTATAGCTACAGTAGACTATGAAATGATTAGCCCCATGTCGCAGGCACAAACACTTGAGATGGCAGTTGTCAACGTAGACCCTGCAGCACACCGCGATGTGCCACCTTCTTCTTTCCGAGAAGCAGATGCTTTTTATGATCCGCACGGTTGCCCGCCCTATGTAGGCGTAGAACATGATGAAAATGATGGATACCGGATTAATTGGAATCTTGGCAGTGATTATGATAACAACCAGTATGGTCCACCGGTAGGTGATGGCAATACGCCATTATCTGGCACAATGCGGTTAGAAAGAAGAGGAAATTATTTTTCTGCATACTATAAAAATAAAGTAGATGCTCCTTACTGGATCTGTGTGGGTGTGGTGAAAAATGCTTCCCTGAACGATCGCATTTTTCTTCGTTGTGTAGCAAAAAGATGGTTACAGGAAAAAGAAGATGACCCATCTGCTTACTACCCTGTACTCGCTAATACATTTAGTTTTAAAAACCTGCATATTCGTAAACCGATAAAAAAATAATTATGGACAGTTCTGAATTAGAATACAGAAAAGAAGTGGCCAGGGCATTGATCGTTGATGGTATCAGCGAAATTGATGGCTTCCTCGAAGTAGATGAATCTTTACTAGTACAAGAAGGCGCCTTGATGGCCTTATACGACGAACTGAAATTTCCGGATGGCCTGGCACCCATCCCCCGGCCCATCAATCCCAAACCGGGCCTGGATGCGCCTTTGCCAAAAGCAGATGTACTGGTGATTACCTGGACGGTTGCCGAACAAAATGCCCTTGCAGATGTGCTAACGCCGGGCACTAGCCGAAATGGATGGTACCGCTACCGGAGAAATTTCGACTCCCACTTTTCGGCGCTTATTCGAAAGGGTGGTACTTCCGAACCGCCCGCCCGTATCAATAACCGCCTGGGCAGCTGGTTCCCTGTTACCATCGGTGACCTGAAAGTGATTTGCTTCAAATCAGAGCTGCACCTAAACCAGGATGGTGTATGGTTGAATGAAGATGGAACCCCTGCCGATGCCAAAACTGGTTACGCAACACTCCCCGTCAAGGATCTTTTTTTACAATTGATAAAAGAAGCCCGGCCCAGTCATGTTATAACAGTGGGCACAGCAGGCGCTGTTTTCCTTGAGCATGGTCTCGGTGATGTGGTAGTAACTCGGGGTGCAAAATTCCGGCTGACCGATGAATTCAAGAAAGAAAAGTATAATGGTGTGCACATCAGCGGTGCTCAATACAAAAGTAACTGGCAGGTACCGACCACTCATTTTGCCAAAGCCTTGGAAATGATGGCATCCTTTAAAAAGAATCTAGTCGAGCCGCTGTTTACTACCCCAACAAAACGTTTTGACAGTAATATTCCGCCATTGAAAGCATGGGATAATAATGCCTTGATACGAATTGATGGTATGGATGAATTGCCTGAGTTCCATCCTATCGTTACTACAGATTTCTTTGAATTTGGTACATCGACTAACAAAATGGAGGAAGAAGGTTTGGCAGTGGAAATGGGTGACGCGGTATTGGGAATGGTTTGTGAAGAAATGCAAAACCCGCCGAAGTGGTTAGTCATCCGGAACCTTTCCGACCCGCAGATCAATGCTGACCTGCCTCATAAACCAGCCCTCCTGAATATGCAAACACACTGGGCGGTCTGGTACTATGAAAAATATGGTTACTGGACCAGTGTCAACAGCGCATTAACAACCTGGGCCGTTATTGCCGGTCTTAAATAAAAAAAATTGTCATGAATAATTCAAAATTGCCAACCGAAGTAGAACTTATTTACGAAGTGATGCCCTGCAGTGCTATGCGTACCGCCCAGGAACCAAATGGCAAAAAACATTCCTGTACCTATTTTCGGAAGTGGGGTGCTTATCATAGCTATGATTACAATTTAAATGGCCCGCCGGCACAGACAGGAATCAGTCATCCTTCAGAATACGTAGGCATTGCCAACCTTACCCCAGAAGTATTAAGCGGATGCCGTAAGTCCCCGATTTTTGTAGTGGGCATCAACCCAAATTTGACCGGGTTTTCAAAGACTAGAAAGAATTCTGTTTATCCCCTCTTTGATGAATACAAACAATTTGCCCATTACTTTCGCTACCGCAGTACCGAAAAATTAGAAATACCGGATAATGCTTTTGAAGGTTTTGGTGGCGGGAATGCCGAAGTGCCACCCAACCTATTCACCGACCTGGCCGTACCAGAAGTAAATGGCAGGCGAACTGTTCCACTACAAATGCAGTTGGTAAAATATTATGATGAGTTACAGAAACTGTTGAATGACCTGGGCGCTAAAATGAACTGGAACGGTCATCAGCTAAAAGTAGGAGAAGATCTGTCGTATGGAAATATGGTTGCCTGTCCTTCGGCCCGTTGGCTAACTGCCAAAAACCCGGGGTACCCTGAAAGCCTCGTGATGTCCACAACAGAGGTAAAAGAAATTGTACAAGAATGTTTTCACGATAGGAAATATTTTCTTCGCCAACTATTTCAAAGTCTTCCAAAAGTGATCATGGTGGTAGGTGCTACAACTGCCCGGCCTTTTATTACCGCTATGAAAGATCGCTTTATTGAAGGGGATCCGAAAGTAAATGAGAGTGTAACCGAATTGATAAAAAGAAAACATGTTTTAAAATATGGAGACCTCCCCGATGGGACAGAGTTGACCGCCCGGGTAATTTTCTCCGGTCATATCACCGGCGACCCCACAACTTATCAGGCCGTAAGAGGCAAAGTACTGGAGCAATTGGTGGAAGAAGCCCAGAATAATAATATTATTTACAATACCAATTCAAAACATCTCTTGCGTCCGAAAGGTGCCTGCGTATTTTGCCCCATGCTGGAAATCGGCAAATGCGATTATGAAAATGAACTGGTTCCCCTCACCAACCATCCGGTATTAACTGCAGATTCATCTGCGATGCTCTTGTTTGAAGAAAAGAAAGCCCAATTTGAACTAATGAACCAGGAAACGGTTGAAAAAGGAACAATCGAAGACATCTGGGCTGAAAAACCAGAAGATTATACAAATACAAATAACCTATAAATATGCCACAACAACAACCATATATTTTACATGGCCGTATCGTCACCATGAGATCAGAAAACGATATTATTGCCGACGGTTATATCGGTATAAAAGCGGGACGTATCGCAGCCGTTGCTAATAAGCTGACAGAACTGCCGACAGAATTTACCGGTAAAAAAATAATCCATACCGAAGGAACCATTTATCCTGGCCTGATTGACCTGCATAACCATTTTGTATATAATGTACTCCCATTGTGGGTAGTACCTAAACGGTATGATAACCGCTCCCAATGGCCGGCCCATGCCGAATATAAATCAGGTGTTTCCAAGCCGATTAAGCAAGCACTAGCAAAATACAGTGTTTCCGCAAAAGCATTAGTACGTTATGTTGAAGCAAAAGCATTGATAAGCGGTACTACCACGGGACAGGGTATGCGAACACAGGTAAAAGGAGGAAGTAAAATATTTGAAGGTGCCATGCGAAACGTGGAAGAGCCTGGAAAAAACAGCGGCCTACCAGAAGCAGGCAGCCTGGTACCCGATCTTGTTACTACTGGTGCAACCGCCCAGGAACGCATCGATGGTTTCAGGAATGCGCTGAATAAACCAAACCGCAGCGCTTATTTCTATCATCTTTCCGAGGGAATTGATGAAAGGTCTCGCAAACACTTCTTTAACCTCAGGGATAACGACCTGATCAATAACAAATTGATCGGTATTCATTCATTGGGATTAAAAAAAGAAGACTTGCTGCACCTCGCCGGTAAAGGGGCCAAAGTAGTATGGTCGCCATTCAGTAATCAATTGCTGTATGGCAGGACCGTTAGCCTTAAAGATTTCAAATCTTCTAAAATAAAATTCAGCCTGGGCTGTGACTGGTCCCCATCGGGTAGTAAAAATATGTTACAGGAACTAAAAGTAGCTTTCCACGCCAATAAAGAACAGGGCGATGTATTTACTACCTATGAGTTGGTAAGGCTGGCCACCACCGCTGCCGCAGAAGTTACTGGCTGGCAGGATCATGTTGGCACGCTTGAAAAAGGTAAACTTGCTGATATATTGGTTATCGGGGGCAAAGCAACAGACCCCTATATGCACCTGGTAAAGGCATTGGAAAAAGATGTGGAGCTGGTAGTGGTAGATGGAATTCCCCGGTATGGCAATATCAGTGTTATGAAAGACTTGCATTTCGATACCAGTTTTCCACTGGAAGAGATCAACATCTCAAAAAAGAAAAAAGGAATTTATTTGTTCTGCGAGAATTCAGAGATCAACGATGTGGGTTTCCAGTCTTCGATGGATACATTGGAAGAGATCATGAAGGATTTGCCGGGTTTTGTAAAAAAAATGGAGGAGGAGGAAAGTATATTAATGGATATGGGACAGGATCCAACGCAGGAATTTACGGTTGTATTGGATAATGAATTTGAGATCGAAGCAGATGTTTTCCAGGAATATGAAATAGAAGATGTCGCCGAACTCCTTGCCGACCCATTAATGGCAGACAGTGTTGAATTTGATACCCCTTTGGTGGAAGGCAAACCTTACTGGGACAGAATCATAGCGCAAAAAAATATCAGTAATGAACTGAAAGTCTGGCTCAAACAATGTTATAATCAATAATCTAGAACTGATCTTATATGCCTGCAGAAGATGAATACATTATGACCGAATTCCGCTTTTCAGATAAGGAAGAAAAAAAAATAATTGAAGACGAACTTTCTTTATCTGACGCTAAGAATATTGCCCGTTATGACGGGCTGATCGAAGCCGAAGTGCCCTTATCATCACTTGAAGTGCTGAAGAAAAAAAGTATCCTGATGGATTTTCCACAGGAAAAAAATATTGCAGATAATACTCCGCTCGAATTCTTTACGATTGAAAGCGGGAAAATATCCGCGCAGGAAGATATGATCTCGCAGGAATGGATAGAACAATTCAAAAAAAAAGCAGACCGTACATTTATTGATACAAAGACGAATCACTTCAGCATGAAAGATGAAGAGACAGTAGCTCCGCAAGAGCTGCCAGAATATGCAGGGGCGGAGCCGGAAGCCATTCCAGGTGCAGATGCTCCGGGGAATAATGAAACAACACTACTTCCGGAAATGGAGAAAGAAGCAGTTGAGGGATTGTACATAATTGTTTTTCGGGAGCCATTGAATTATGAATGGCGCAGCTCCCTCCGAGAACAAGCAGTAACATTAAACTCCTTTCATGATAAAAAAAAGGAATATAGTTACACGGCCTGCCTTTCGGAAAAACAATATTCATTCCTGCTTTCCCTCCCTGTCGTGTTGTCTGTTACCAGTTATTTGCCTGAAAAAAAAATAAGCCCGCAGCTCATACATGACCTGTCTCGAAATAATACAAATGAAGAATCATTTACCAGTAAAGTATTTGAGATAGCCCTATTAGACAAACAGTATCTCGAAAAAGTAGTAACGATCATCGAATCATCCGGGCAAGCTATTATTATGGAAACAGGGTTGAATATTATACGGATAGAAGCTAACCCCGATTCTCCCCTGCTGGCTGCATTAGTAAATTTGCCCTATGTCACATCGCTATCAGGTTTTGAACCCCCTTCCCTGTTTTGTGATGTCTGCCGAAAAACCATCGGGCTGGTCGATTTGAATGCAGGTTCCTTTTCAGGAGAGGCCGAGATTATTGGTATCATTGATAGCGGTATTGATGAAACACATGTTGATCTTAAAAACCATATTAAAGCGGCCTTACAATATGGATCGGGGCTTGCCACAGATTTTGTTGGTCATGGCACGCATGTAGCTGGTATTATTTGCGGTGATGGCACGGCATCAGGGGGAACCATACAAGGCATGGCTCCAAAGTCGCAGGTGGTTTCAATTGGTGTACTAGATGCCAATAAAAAAATGGATCTGCCGGTGGATATTGGTAAAGTATTAAAGATGGCCGTTGATCAGGGCGCAAAGATCATTAACCTGAGCTGGGGTTATAAACTAAGCGGAGAATACCAGCATGGCGCTTTTAGCGTTGATAAATTTATTTATGATAACCCGGAGATACTGGTAGTGGTAGCAGCTGGCAACGAAGGCAACGCAAAAAACGGGTTCCTGGCCTATAAAACAGTAGGCGTACCCGGGTCTGCAAAAAATGTATTGACGGTAGGTGCTGCCTCCAGCAGAAGAACTGCACCGGTCATTACAGAAACCTGGGGCAGCCGCAGTCCGGGAAATTTCCCGACAGCTCCACAGAATGCAGAAACACTTATTTCAAATTATGATATACCCGCCTTAATCAGCAGCCGGGGGCCAACAGACTACGATAGTATAAAACCGGAAGTGGTTGCCCCAGGAACTTATATATTGGCGGCCAAAGCATCGGCCGCTGTTATTTCTCCCGTAAGCCCTGAGTTTTTCAATGATCATTACACTTTCAAGACAGGTACCAGTATGGCTGCCCCGGTGGTGAGTGGAATAGCCGCATTGATAAGACAATATTTGAGAACAGTCCACGCCTGTCTCAACCCTTCCTCTGCCCTTATCAAAGCCATTATTATCGGGTGCAGTTATAAAATTGAAAATACCCGCAAACCACCAGCGGATGTAAGTTTACAGGAAGTTGGTTTCCCGGATTTCGATCAGGGCTATGGGATGGTGAATGTAAATGAGCTGCTAACCACAAAAAAGATAACGCTAGCCTATTCCGACATTTACAACAGTGATGAGAAAGCATTGGAAAGCCGGGCTCCGATCGGCGGGCCAGTAAAATCCTACCGGGAATATGTAGTCGAAATCCCCGGGAATACCGACAGCCTTGCTATTACACTTTGCTGGATTGACCTGCCTGCCAAAGGAGTGCAAAATAATTTACAACTCAGTGTAAAAACACCATCAAATGAATGGAAAATTGGTAATATGCAACATATTTATAAACGCTCCTCCTTTTTCGACACAACGAATGCATTCAACCTGAAACCACATGATAAATATAATACGACAGAGAAAGTTTTTATCAGCAATCCGGTTGCAGGAAAATACCTAATAAAAATAACTGCTCAAAATACGATCAATACTCCGCAGGGCTATAGCCTAGCAGTACTGGGCATCCTATCTTCTTTTACAGAACGTTAGTATCTTTCCCAAAACCATTTATTCATGGCTACTCCCAAAATAACCACGGCTGATTTCCTGCAACAAAGCGGCGTAGAGATGATCATTGAAAAATTAAAGGCTGATCTAAAAACCCGGAATAAAGAATTGGTAGTGTCGGATGTTACTGACGCAAAAGGTAACCAGTACGTAGACCTGGTACAGGAAGGTGGTGGCGTTCTCGGTATAGCATTAGTGGGTTATACCTATGTACTCGAGAAAATGGGCATCCGTTTTTTTAGTATGGCCGGAACAAGTGCAGGTTCTATCAACGCTATGCTACTGGCCTGCGCCGGTAATAAAGAAGATGAGAAATCATCTGTTATTGTAGAACACCTGGTGCAGCTGGATATGTTCTCTTTTGTAGATGGCAAATCCGGCAACTGGAAATTCACCAAATGGATAAAACGCATCATTCAACGGACACTGCTAGGCGGTAAAGTGATTAAGAAAATTATCCGGTTTATTACCTGGACGGCTATCTTGTTATTGTTACTTACCCTGGGTTGTTTTGTCATCAATTTCATTAAGCCGGGTATTGCCAAATGGATCGGACTGGCAGGCGGCATCACTTTATTCATCATTGTTGGCCTGCTTTTTTTTACTATTTCCCGATTTAAGCAGTTTGCCAAAAATGGCTATGGGCTGAATGAGGGAAAAGTTTTTCATGACTGGATCAAACAACTCATTTCCTCTTTTCATATACAGGCCGATCCGCAACAAAAAAAGATTGAGAACTACGCAGATTTCTCTGTTCATTTTATGCGGAAACCCGAAATGAAAGTAAACCCCGACCCCCGCCGGCCAAATAATCAGCCACCACATATGCCAATGCTAACCCTCATCGCCTGTGATATCATCGCCAACCGCAAAATTGAATTTACGCAAATGTGGGACCTTTACTGGAACAAAGAAGAGGATGTTCACCCGGGTGATTTTGTCAGGGCCAGTATGTCCATCCCTGTTTTTTTTGAAACCTATACGCTAACGGATATAAGAAAAAAAAGTTCTTTTGGGGCCTGGGACAAACACCTGAACTGGCAGAATGAAAATAAAAATATTCCCAATACCGTACAGTTTATAGATGGAGGTACACTATCCAATTTTCCTATTAACGTATTCTATAACCCGAAATATCCTGTACCCCGGATGCCCACTTTCGGCATCCGCCTGCAGGATGGTGTGCTGGACATGGCCAACCGCAGCAACAATACCTTCTTCAGATACATTTCTTCCCTGTTTGCCACCATCCGTTTCAACTTTGACCGGGATTTTATCACCAAGAACCGGGCTTTCAATAAAGGGGTAAAGAACATTGATGTGCAGGAACACAGCTGGTTGAACTTCTTCATGGGAGATAAAGAAAAAATTGAACTCTTCCGGAAGGGAGCCCAGGCGGCAGCCGATTTTCTGCTGGAATTTAACTGGGCTACTTATAAAGAAGAACGGTTAATGAATTTTGAAATGCAGAAAGACAAGTTTGAAAACCCCAACAACATGGATATCTTACCGTATACAGAAAAATTAAAGTAGGGGGCAAAGCTATTTAACTTTGCCGCCCTCTCACACCACCGTATATACTTACGTGTACGGCGGTTTCTTTAAAGTGATTTACGATG
>JAWXCO010000004.1:0-13430 GCA_034408705.1 Bacteroidota bacterium | reverse complement strand
TTGCACCTGTTGCACCTGTTGCACCTGTTGCACCTGTTGCACCAGTAGCACCCACCGCACCAGTGTCAGCCACTGCACCGCCTGTGCCACCAACAGTACCATCCCAAAGCGAACAGTTGAATTCGGTGGTTGTTGAATTGAAAAAGAATGAACAAGCTGTTGATGCATCAATAAAAGGGCCTCTTAATTCCAGTTCAATATATTTAAAAGGTAATATTGAAATAAAAGATGATGGCCCGGATAATGTTTTGTATATAGTAGATGGTGTTATTGAGAGTAAAAAAGTGTTGAATACCATAGATCCCAAATCTATCGAATCAATTAACGTTCTCAAAGGTCAGTCGGTCACTTCACTTTATGGTGAAAAGGGGAAAAATGGTGTAATAATTATTACAACTAAGAATGCATCAAATGTGAAGACCAAAGCTGCTCAAATATTATAATAGATATTTTTTGCTACCTCATCCTGCGGGTTCAATAAATGGGCAATAAAAAATAAGTTTTAACTCTCAGAAGTTTTATTACAATAGAACTTTCGGGAGTTATTTTTTAGCGAAGCACTACAAATAGTACCACGGATTCCGCTTGGCGGCCCAGATATACTTCCGCATATTCCGCCAGAAAGCCAGCACCATATAGATGATGATAGGAGAGCCCATCGTTAACAGGGACGTGTACATAAAGTATTGCCGGATCTTAATGGTGGAGATGCCCATCCGGTTGCCGATGGCCGAACAAACGCCAAAAGCATTCCATTCCAAAAAACTTTTGAATTTGTTCATCCCTCTAAGATATTCATTTTTTATGAAATGCGAAACATGTGTGAACAAGCTATTCGCTACTGGTTTTGTACGATGATCCTTACCCTGCCATACAAAGGAGTTCCCTCTTTTTCAATGACCAGAAAATAGGTACCCGCGGCCAGTCGCTTTTGTGACAACAGGATTGTTCCTTTTCCATTACGGACATAAAAAATAGACCGGTGTACTACAGCCAAAACACTGTTTTGGAGAGAAGCAGTGTAAAGCCCTGTTGCAATATTATCCACGGTAATGGTTTCTCCCGGCCTGATCAGGGTGGGGTAAATTTTCCAACCCGTTTGTTTAGACCCAACCAGTAATTGCACAATGGAACTGTATACTATTGCACCGGCATTTTCGATTCGCAAACGATAATAGAATAGTCCTGCTCCCGGGGTATCCGTATAACTTTTATCGGGAATGCCATCCTGCAGATAAGTGTATGCCGTAGTAAAAGAGACTGCATCTTTTGATCGCTCCAGGTGAATGATAGTTCCTGTTGCAATGCTATTCAACGTCCAGTATATCCGGGCTTCAGAAGCTTGCACATAACCCCTGAATGACTGTACGATTGAATTGGCCAATACCTGGCTGGTACCATAAAAGGTATTAATAGAAATAAGATCGAGTCCTCCCCCCATTACTTCCGTAGTACCGGTGGGGTATACGGCAGCGTCACTGGTATTTAATAATTGTGCAGAGCTGGGATTTGCCGTACCATCAGGGCCGATCAAACAATAGCCAAAAATGATCTGGGACTCAGCTACTCCCAGTTCAGCAAGGGAGAAAAAAACGCCACCTAGTTCCTGGTTTACATGGGAAGAAACCCGCAGGTAAGTATCTGCAGGATCTTTTCGGAGCACATAGGCGGCCAGCTGCCTGTTTCCATTGGCAATACTGGGGTGGCCCCAACTACCATTGCTGCTCCCGTTACCAGCAACACAGGTTTTAACAGCCCCAAAAGAAGTGGGGTTATTGCTTGCATCAATACCGGTAATGGCAGCAATCCGGAAACCGTCATGTGCATTGTTACTTCCCCGCTCGCATAATACAAAACCTGCATCTGCTGGTAGAGTAGTACTGATACCAGTAGTAAATACAACATCTACCCTTTCAATATTATTATTGTTTGCGTCACCATTACTGGCATTGGTAAAAAGATTATCGGTTCCATGATTAAGTACATTGTTATTCAGGAACAGGGCCATGTCATCATTGTAAGGTGCTTTAAAATCAAGCTGGCGGGGTGTGATACAGGAAGTAGCAGAGGCAAAGGTCGTCTCGCTATACAGGATATTGCGGTTGCCGGTCACGACGGCATTATTGACCCTTCTGAGTTTTACTTCTACACCGGGTGTACCGGCGACCACGTAAGTTTTGGAATTGGCGGTAAAGCTGATGAGTTTTAACTGGTTGTTTGTTCCGTTGCTCCAGGAATAAGTATAGTTATTACCCGTGCAGGCAGAGAAGCTTCCCGGACTGGTTGGAAAGGACGTATAGCTGCTGAGAGATGAGGCGGCCGAAACATAATTGGCTGTAAACTGCAGCACGGGAGATTGCGGCAGAACTTCAGGCGACCATAGTAATACACACAGGTGCATTGCTATGGCAGGGCCTGCAAGGGCTTTTTGTAGGAAGGATTTTAACAACGGGGTAAATGTAAACTCAATAGTAACAGTCCCAAGAATTACTGCTGGTAATTTTGCTGATTTAAGTGCATTCACCGGTTTTCGATAAGCAATTATGCCTTTCCTACAGGGTCAGCAGGGCTGTGATTCTTCATTTTTTTGAAGCCTTTCATTTAATTAACTTCGCAGCACTTTCAATGTACTGATGGGCCTTCTGCAATTGGCTTGGGTGGATTCTTTGGTCGTAGCATCAGCGCATTAAGTAGCCTATTATCTCACTAACAAATTATTCCATATGGTATTCGATCTTGCTCTCATTAAGAAATTGTATGCTGAATTGCCCGGTAAAGTAGCTGCCGCCCGTAAACTGATTGGTAAGCCGCTGACGCTGACAGAAAAAATCCTTTATGCTCACTTGTATGGCGCATTGCCTGCCACCGCCCATAATCGCGGAAAGGATTATGTGGATTTTGCACCCGACAGGGTAGCGATGCAGGATGCTACTGCCCAGATGGCTTTATTACAATTTATGACCGCCGGCCGCAGCAAAGTTGCGGTACCTTCCACGGTGCATTGCGATCACCTGATCCAGGCTAAGGTTGGGGCCAAAAAAGATTTGGAACTGGCTATTGAGACGAACCGTGAAGTATATGATTTCTTGTCGAGTATATCTGATAAATACGGGATCGGCTTCTGGAAAGCCGGCGCCGGTATCATCCACCAGGTAGTTTTGGAAAATTATGCATTTCCCGGTGGTATGATGATCGGTACGGATTCTCATACGCCGAATGCAGGTGGTTTGGGAATGGTAGCGATAGGAGTAGGTGGTGCGGATGCGGTGGATGTAATGGCCGGTCTGCCCTGGGAATTAAAAATGCCCAAAGTGATCGGTGTAAAACTGACGGGTAAAATGAGTGGCTGGACCAGTTGTAAAGATGTGATCTTATGGGTGGCCGGGCAACTAACCGTAAAAGGCGGAACCGGTGCTATCGTTGAATATTTTGGTGATGGTGCTGACAGTATGAGTGCCACAGGTAAGGGAACCGTATGTAATATGGGTGCAGAGATTGGTGCTACCTGTTCCTTATTCGCTTATGATGAAAAAATGGGTGCTTACCTGAAAGCTACCGGCCGCGACGAAGTGGCGGCACTGGCAGACGGGATCAAAGAACATCTTCGCCCGGATGTCGAAGTATATGCGGACCCGGCAAAATATTATGACCAGTTATTGGAACTGGATCTGAATACCCTGGAGCCCTATGTGAATGGACCATTTACACCGGACCTTGCTACCCCTATTTCTAAAATGGCAGCAGCCGTAAAAGAAAATGGCTGGCCTGCTAAATTGGAAGTGGCGCTGATTGGCAGCTGTACTAATTCATCTTATGAAGATATCAGCCGCTCTGCTTCTATTGTGGAAGATGCAGTGAGCAAAGGTTTAAAAGCTAATGCTGAATTTACCATTACTCCCGGTAGTGAACTGGTTCGATTCACGATTGAAAGAGACGGCTTTATCAATACATTTGAAAAAGTTGGTGGTGTCGTATTGGCCAATGCCTGTGGTCCCTGTATCGGTCAGTGGGCCAGGCATATTGATGATCCCAACAGGAAGAATACCATCATCACCTCCTTCAACCGGAATTTTGCCAAACGTAATGATGGAAATGCCAGTACCCATGCTTTTGTAGCAAGTCCTGAAATTGTTACAGCCATGGCTATCGCAGGTACCATTGCCTTCAACCCCTTAACAGATAAATTAAAAAATGCAAGTGGCGAAGAGGTGTTGTTAAAAGAACCCACCGGTTTTGAATTACCTCCTAAAGGTTTTGCAGTCGAAGATGCCGGTTACCAGGCACCCGCTGCTGATGGAAGCGGCATACAGGTAAAAGTAGCGACAGATTCCAAACGCCTGCAATTACTGGAACCTTTTAAAGCTTGGGAAGGGACCGATTTGAAAGGATTAAAATTATTGATCAAAGCAAAAGGGAAATGTACCACTGACCATATCTCTATGGCAGGCCCCTGGTTGAAATTCCGTGGGCACCTCGATAATATCAGTAACAATATGCTGATCGGTGCGATCAATTTTTATAATGAGAAAACAGATACGGTAAAAAATCAATTGACCGGCGAATATGGACCTGTGCCGGCTACTGCAAGAGTTTATAAAGCTGCAGGGGTAGGAAGCATCGTCGTGGGAGATGAGAACTATGGCGAAGGGTCATCAAGAGAACATGCAGCAATGGAACCACGATTCCTGGGAGTAAGAGCCATCCTGGTTAGAAGCTTTGCACGGATACATGAGACCAACCTGAAGAAGCAGGGTATGCTGGGGTTGACTTTCGCCAACAAAGAAGATTACGATAAAATACTGGAAGATGATACGATTGATATTGTTGGACTGTCCTCTTTTGCCCCCGGCCAACCATTAACTATAATGCTGAATCATCAAGACGGCACTGTTGAGAATATTCTCGTAAACCACACGTATAATGAACAACAGATCGAATGGTTTAGAGCAGGTGGCGCACTTAATGTGATCCGCTCGCAATTTGTTAAATAATATAAATTGAGTTGATAAAAAGCATAAAGAGGTTTTGCCATTGCAAAACCTCTTTTGTTTACCGGGATAAGGGGTTATTTCTCCCCATTCCAGCTGCCTGATTTTACTTCCCGTTTTGAATTTAAGTAATTGATATATATATGGTTACGTCTATGGTATAGTAATTGGTAACTTGTGGTGAGTTTACTATTAAATAAAACAACAATATGAAAGTATTATTTTCCTTACTGGCCTTCTTGTTGATTGCCAGTAATGCATTTTCGCAAACCCCATCTTCTTCGACTGTTACGATCAAAGTATTGGGCAATCGTACCAAACAAGTCGCCGTTGATAACCAGTATTACACGATTAATTCCACCGGTGTTAGCCAGGAACAGGTAGTGACCATCAATGACCTGGCCAGTGGCCAGCACTTGCTGGAGATTTTCCGAAATAATAAGTACAATAAATCTTATTCTACCAAAACGAACTTTACGTTACGGCAAGGCTATGATCTCACAATCAGTGTCAGTGCCAATGGAAGCCTCAGTACAACGGAGCAAAAAATTGACCGCTGGCAAAACGGTGGAACGAAAACTCCTGTGACCAATGCAGTATTTACTAAGTTATTGGCTGCAACAAAAAAGAAGACTTCTTCTGTATCCAGGGCCGATCACCTGAGCAATGAGTTTACCAATACATCCAAATTTTTCACTTCACAACAAGCCAGCCTGCTGATCCAGTTAGTAAATTCAGAAAGCCTGCGGTTGAAACTGGCCAAACAGGTTTATGTGAAGATCACAGATAGGGACAATTTTAACCTTGTTTCCAATCTTTTAAAAAGTACGGCGAATAAGACTGACCTCAGTAATTATATTGCCGCATTGCCCGATGAGGATGAAGATGATGATAATTTAGATATCGATGATAGCGACCCCCTCACCAATGAAGAATTCACGGTGATCTACGCAGAAGTAAAAGCAGAAACGACCCTCAATGACAAGTATTATTATCTAATTAATTTTTTTGGCAAGGACTATCGTTATTATACATCTACACAGGCCGGTCAGCTTATACAATTAATCAGTGGTGAGCAGGAACGTTTTTCCCTGGCTAAAGAAGCTTACCGGGGAGTTACCGACCGCGAAAACTATGGCATCGTTTACCCTTTATTGAACACTTCAAACCGATCTGCATTGGTAGCATATATCAACAGCTATGATAATAACAATGTACAATCCCCGATGGCTACCCCTGATTACAATAGATTGTACCAGTCTGTTTATTACCAGAATAGTTCGACGGCCCGTTATACCGCGATCAATCAAGCTTTTACAAATGCCGGTAATTATTTTAATGTAGCACAGGCCAAAAAATTAATTGTGTTGGTCAATGACGAAAGCAGCCGCCTGATATTGGCAAAAATAGTATACAAAATATTAGTGGACCGTGCTGACTATGCACAATTCAACGACTTCCTGCCTTCTGCTTCCAGCCGTACAGAATTGAATAACTACGTTATCAACTATAATAATTCAGGACAAGGAACAGGCTTACCCATGAGCGAAGTGGATTATAATTATTTATACAAAAGTGTAAGTGATGCCTGGAGTACCAGTACCCGGGTGAACCTGATCACTACGGCTTTTAATAAGACGGAAAATTATTTCAGCACCTATCAGGTAAGACAGCTTTTATTGTTACTGAGTTTTGAAAACGACAGGTTAGTATTGGCTAAAAATTCCTATGCGAATGTAACTGACCACTATAATTTCAGCCAACTCTACGACATCCTGAGTACGACTAACAGTAAAAATGACCTGGCCCAATTCGTTGCAAATATGGAAGCAGGCGGAACGATAACAGTGAAGATCCCGATGTCAGAAACAGCTTTCAATAGTATTTACAGGGATATACAATTCCGCTTCGGTATAGGTGCCAAAATGAGTGCATTGAGCACCGTGTTTAGTACAGAGACCAATTATTTCACCGTGCAACAAGCCCGGCAATTGATCGAGATGGTAAGCCTGGAAAGCAACCGCCTTGAACTGGCTAAGTCTTCGTATAATAATATTACAGACCCGGCAAATTTCAGCCAGCTCTATGATATTTTTTCTACGCAAGCGAGCCGGGATGAACTGATGGCCTTTGTCAATAATAATGTGTTTACAAATTAGGAGCTGCTAAAAAGAAAAATTTAAAATATAAGCCGGGAAGGCAATAAGAAGGTAAGTACTAGAGCGGTTCACTAAACTTTCTTTTAGCCTTCCCGGCAATCAATATTTGTATTGATAAACTCTTATATATTTTAAGGCTGGGTCTGGACCCCTGCTGCGGTATTTATTAGTGCCAGCATTCTTCCTGCGGGTAATTCACTAGAAGTATAGTACAGCTTTAATGCAATGTTTCCTTTTTTCAGCTTTACTATATCTTTCACCGGTACCGACATTGCAGCAACCGGGATAGCACCATCAGGAAACCGAAATTCTTTCATTATGCTGTTTTGCGCATCCTTAATAGTGACGATTCTGTTTTTTCCCACTTCCCCACAATGATGATATTTGATCATTAATTGGTCCGCCGGCTTAGTAGCCACCAGCTGCAGGGTTCTGATCGTATTCATGTCGCTCCCGTATTGCTGCAATACGACTTTGTTGTTAAGATAAATTTCAAAACCTTCCCCTCCCGGAACAGGAGAAAAAGAAAATAGGGAACTGCAGATGATAACGAGGGCCAGTTTTTTGCTGATGATTGATATCATGATAATTGCTTTTAAGTTAGGAAGAACCAATACTTATCAGCACAAAAGAACGACAGGGAAAAGTGGGTTACAATTTCCTTTGACGTAAGGACGGTAGGGCTTGATATACTACTGAAAGAAGCGGGAACCTATTCGCAAAGACTCAATGTTTCACTTGACCTGGTGCTAAGCTGTAGTTTATTGACTTTTCCTGCTTTGTAATATAAGATCAGGGTGCCATAGGACATTTGGAATGCATCCCAATACACATCTTTTATTTTAGGATGCCCCAGCCATTTGAATAAGCCGGTACGACTGGCTCCCATCAGGGGAACCGTCAACTTTCCTTTAAATTTATCCCTGATTTCTATATAATCCCTCCCGGTATAGAAGTAAATATCTTTGTCTTTATAGCTGATAATGCCGCCACATTTGGCGCCAGCCGTTTCATCCAGGGCTTCACTAAAGCAGGGAAGTTTGCCTTTTATTTCTCCCATTGTGGAGTTGGGATAAAGCTCATTTATTTTTCCGTCCAGTATATCCACTACAATCAAAGGGCATACAGGGGTCGTTTTTAATTGGGCAGCAGCCAGCTGGAAGCTAAGCATACCGGCCATGAGCAGGAAGGAGATTTTCATTTTTTTCATTGCTGACTGGTTTTAGACCGGTGGGCGTTCACCATCTCTATGCAAAATCCTTGCTAAATTTGGTTGATTCAGTATGGGAGCAGTAACTTTCAGCTTAATTAAAGGAAATCATGCAGCGGATAAAACCAGATGTGGATATAATTCTTGATATTTTAAAAGCTGTTACCACCGCACAGCCACATTCTTCTTTTGCCCAGAGCCTGTTGCAGCAATACCAGGAGCGTGGCGGATTGAGTAAAAAACAACTGGAGGGTTTGCAGGGGAAAGCGTTAAAGGTTAGCAGCATCCCTGCGAATAAACTGGCAACACTCGAGGCCATCATCCTGCGAAAACACGAAAAGCAGCGATCAGAATTGCCCGCAGCGACCCCGCTCTATGTAAAAAATGAAGAAACAGGCCAACTAATAAATGGACTTTTAGCCAAATACCCGGCACATAAAAGGGTACTCTTCCTGAAATTGAAGTATGATAATAACGAGATCCTTACCAGCACAGAAATTGGTGATTTGCAGAAATTTAATAAGTTCCTGAAATAAGCGGAACCAGGTTTCGGTGCAATAGCAGTTGAAAGGGCTGGCAGCTACTCAAAAATAGCACTACCTTACTGCTGTTATGGCCGGGCCGCAGGCAACCTTTTACTATCACCCGGCGATTAATGAACGTAACACTACACAATTTTGCTATCTGCAGAGGAACTCACCTATCATGTTGAGGGCTGCTCACTCAACAAGCGGGAGAGCCAGAAAATCCTATACAGCTCTTTCTACGGGTATGCCATGGCCATCTGCGACCGTTATGCCAACCGGCAGGATGATGCAGTAGAGATACTTAATGACGGGTTTCTGAAAATTTTCAGGGAAATACACCATTATAAACCAGCTTATACGGATGTAGTCAGTTCTTTTAAAGGATGGCTCCGGAAGATCATGGTCTATACGGCCATTGATCATTTTAGAAAGAATCATAAACACCAGTTAGTTACCCAATTGGATAATGTGGTGTACCAGGTGCAAAGCTTCAGCGAAGATGCTATTGATAAATTATCGTATGATGAGATCATCCGGGCTGTTCAGGAATTGTCGCCGGGTTACCGTACCGTCTTCAATTTGTTTGTGATAGAAGAAATGAGCCATGAAGAAGTAGCCAGCCAATTGGGTATTTCTGTAGGTACTTCCAAATCCAATCTTTCCAAAGCAAGAAAGCAGTTGCAGAAAATCTTATTTAAGCAAAACGAAATACAAGTTACCAAAAATGCAGTCTGAAAAATTTGATAGAAAAGTGAAGGAGGCCGCGGATCACCATTATCCTGCTTATGATGAGCAGGCATGGGGCAAGATGGAGCAACTGCTGAATAAGCACCTACCGCAAAAGGAAGATAACCGGAGAAGGTTTCTTTTCCTCCTGTTCTTGTTCCTGGGTCTTGGGGCTGCGGGTTTGTTGATCGCCAAGCCGTGGAAAAACAAAAAACAATTGGCGGTTACAAAGCAAATTAGCGGAGCACCGGAGAAAGTTGTGGAGCCGCTTAGTAGCGGAACAGCAGTAGGAACAGCTGAATCAAAGAACAGCCCGGTAACCACGAAAAAGGAATCGTTTAAAGATGATAATACGCCCACGATTTCAACTGATCCACTAACACTAGCGGCTCCGGGCAAAAAACAGGTGACGCAACCCGGCTCCATTAGCCGCAATAAGAAAAATAGAAATATCAATATACCGATTCTTAATTCAACCCTTTCCGGAAGAGGAAACGCTGCATCATCAAATGATATCAGTAAGGACAACGGTGTAACGGATAGTAAAGATGTTAAAGATAAACGGGTAAATTCAACAATTCCAGCTGCTGTAGTTTCGGGGACCGTGCACCCGGTAAAAGATGCAGTACCCGCAGATAAAAATCAACAGGAAACAATTACAGCTACAAATAAACTGGTGACCAAAGCGGACCAGGTAGTCAGCAATGATCCAACGGCGATCGATGGTAAAAATGAAAATAAGTCCGTGGTACAAGATAAAGCGAAGAAGGAAAAGAACAAGCGCAAAAAAAATAATTCGTTTTTATTTACGCTCTCAGCAGGTCCGGATGTGAGTTTTACCGGCAATGATCAATTAGGCAGGATGAAACTACTAGGAGGCGTAGGAATTGGTTATAGCTTCAACAACCGCTTAATCATACGTACAGGATTTTATTCCGGGAGAAAAGTCTATACCGCTTCCCCGGAAGCCTACCATCCCCCGGAAGAATTTTATACGTATTATCCTTATCTCGAAAAAATAAACGCAGATTGTAAAGTGTATGAAATACCGCTCACATTCAGCTATAATCTCTCCCGGTCGGCAAAAAATAGTTTTATAGCAACTGCCGGACTTTCTTCCTTCCTGATGAAGAAGGAGACCTACGATTATACATATAAGTACACCCCAACGGGCCCATCCTATCAACGCCAGCTAACAATTGACAACGAATACAAGCATTTTTTCTCCGTCCTTACTTTCTCCGGTGGGTACCAGCGTAATATTGGTAAAAATATTTCACTGCTGGTAGAGCCCTATGTGAAGTTGCCACTAAGCGGGGTGGGGTATGGCAAGGTCAAATTGAACAGCGGTGGTGTTTTGTTTTCTGTTGGGATCAAACCATTTGCGGCCAAAAAAGAAAAGCCGCCAGTTAGCCAGTAATTTTTTCAGGCAGAAGGCAACCCGGTTACACAAGGTTTCGTTTGAATAGCAAAACCAACAAGTGAAACAACAATCTTTACGTTCGCTAAGTATCGTACTACTCTTCTTTATTACAATTTTTTATTCCTGCAGCAAAGGAGGCGGGGGTGGTGGTGGTACTCCCAATCCCTGCGCTGGAATTACAATAACGGTAACGGGTACGCTAATAAGCCCAGCCACGGGATCCAGTAACGGAAGCATTGATGCCGCTGTTTCGGGGGGTAGTTCGGGATTTACGTTTAGCATTAACGGTGGTGCTTTCCAGGCTTCTGGTAACTTTTCGGGGTTGGCAGCTGGTTCCTATACGATCACTGCAAAGAACAGCAGCGGCTGTACAGGGTCGGGCAGCTTCACACTGGTGGTCAGCAATCCCTGTGCCGGGGTAACGATAACGGTAACGGGAACCACCGTGAACCCAACCTCAACCATAGTAAGTAATGGAAGTATCACTGCTACTGCTTCTGGCAGCACGGGTTTTACCTATAGCCTGAATGGCGGAACTTTCCAGGCTACCGGGAACTTTACCAATTTGGCAACAGGCAACTACACCATCACTGCAAAGGATGCCAGCGGTTGTACTGGATCTACCATATTTGTATTGACAGCACCGAATCCCTGTTCCGGGGTCAGCATTACGGTAACTGCAACCACCGTAAATCCAACTTCAGGCGTAGCTACTAATGGAAGCATCACCGCATCGGCTACCGGCAGCAGCGGTTTTACATATAATATTAATGGTGGAACTTTTCAGGGCAGCGGTGTATTTAATAATCTTGGAGCTGGTGCTTATACCATTGTAGTGAAAGACCTCAATGGGTGTACAGGCTCTGCTATATTTACTTTAACAGCACCGAATCCCTGTGCCGGTGTAACGATCACAGTGTCTTCAGTAGTAACAGGAAATCGTCCCTGCGAAGCGGTTAATGGTTCTATTGCCGCTACTGGTGCGGGTGGCACAGGGCCTTACACCTATAGTATAAATGGCGGTGCTTTCCAGTCAGGCAACCTCTTCACCGGGCTGGGGGCTGGTACTTACTCAATGTCTGCCAAAGATGTGAACGGATGTATCGGTACTGCCAATGCCACGGTGACCAACCTGATAGCAGGCCCCTTGTTCCTCGCGGTAAAAAATGTATTGGATAATAATTGTACCAGCTGTCATAATAATGTGATCAGTAATGGTGGTATGAACTGGTCTATTGATTGCAATATTGTGGCCTTTAAAGACCGTATCCGGGAAAGAGCGGTAAATGGTAATCCTTCAGCTATGCCGCCATCAGGATTATTACCGGCTTCTGAACGGACCAAGATCACGAACTGGATCAATGCAGGTGGAAGATTTACGGATTAGGTAGTGTTTAATAATGTGTGTCCTAGAAAATGAGTCCTGGTATCTACCGGGACTCTTATTTTATTTACCCCAGCGGAAACTGTTGATCGCAATACCAGCAAGATCAAGCACCCGGTCAACGACTGTAGCCGCTACTTCTTCAATAGTTGCTGGCTGGCTGTAAAAGGAAGGTGTTGCGGGGCAAATGATTCCACCGGCGAGTGTAACCGTTTCCATATTGCGGATATGAATAAGATTGTATGGCGTATCCCGGACAACACAGATCAGTTTTCTTCTTTCTTTCAATACCACATCAGCAGCCCTTGAGATTAGATCATTGGAAACGCCCGTGGCAATACGGCCCAGTGTTCCCATAGAACAGGGAATGATAATCATGGTATCATATAGACCCGAGCCCGAAGCAAAGGGTGCGGAAAAATCCGTGGTGCTGTAAATTTTCACCGGGATATTCTTCCAGGAATCATTCTGCAATTCTGTTTTCCAAACCTCTTTGGCGTTATCTGTCATCACTACAGAAAGATCTGTCCATTGTTCTTTTGCAGCTAATAATTTCTTCAATAGTATCTCCGGGTAAATCGAGCCACTGGCTCCTGTTATGGCGATCGCTATCTTTTTCATATCGTTATAACCCGGTTAAGATTGTAAAGTTGGATGAATGTATAAGAATTTTATGCAATCGTTTGCTCACATTTCCGTGTAGTAATAAAACTACAAAAAATACCTGGGGAACATTGAGGTTAATCAATTAATTGTCTTTGAGGAGTATATTTTAGCATTTGGGTCAAAAAATGACAGCCAAATGTTTTGTGTTATTGTTTTATTAACGATATTAGCATTGAATTTTCATAGGATAAGGTTTAATGGTTAATGGTTTTTGATTAGGGCCCCCGACTTTCCAGTCGGGGTTCTTTTTGTGCGCTATGCATGCCACAGTTCTTTAAGGTTAAAGTCCTAAACGGGCCATCTAACGGGAACCGTTAGTCCAAAGCAAGGGTGTTTACTGCGAAGTA
>JAWXCO010000003.1:0-12791 GCA_034408705.1 Bacteroidota bacterium | reverse complement strand
TTCTTCTGAGAAATAGGTTATAATACATTTTGTACACGGATGACAAAGATTGTATAGATAAAGAATGATTACTTTGATAAATCAAAATCCCGGATTTCTTGGTAGCAGAAAAATATGTGTTTGCCGGCCGGCTGGCAGGTTAGTTTAGTCCGTATCATCCGGGAGCAAATTTATAGGCTGATAGCCCTTTTATAAAAGTTTACTATTAAAGTCTAATTGATTTTGTAAATTTCGAATGTACTTTTATAGTATAAAGATCCCGGATGCTTCAATAGCGGGTGTTATTTTTCCTCCTTACGAAAAAGTAAAAGCATCGCACAGAGGTGAAAGAGATAAGTGGAGAATGCCTGTGTATAAGCGATTAAAGCTGCTGCAAAAACAAGAAGGCAAGTAATTAATACAGCACTGAGAGGGCTTCAACGCTATTTTCGGAGGAAGGGCCTAATTCAGGGTCTTCATCGTTTGACCGATCATATACCCATTGTGGTAGATCTGCATCGTGTATGTGCCTTTCAGGTATTCTTCGGCAGAAAGGGAAAAGTTCATTCGTTTGCTTTCCCCCTTTTGATATTCAAATCGTACTCGCCTAGTAAAATTGATGCGGTTGCCATTTTGAAGATTGATCAGTGTGTTTTCCCAGACATCTTCATTCTTCAGTAGTTGGCCATTCGGAAGTGTGATGGCAACAAAAACATCGGCATTTTCGTAATCAGTTACATTGTTCTGTACCGTAAATGAAATAATAAGCTTGGTGGCTTTTTTTGCCTGCGTGGTTTCTTGCTCTTTATCATTTTTTACACCGACAGGCGATAGTTTTATTTCAGAAGCCACGAAGGCAGAAGCAAGGTTTACTTTTTCGGTCAATACTTTGTTTTCCTGTCCCAATTGTTGAACATTCGTTTCGAGGCTTTTTACCTGCACCGTTACTTTATCTAATACGGCATTTATCTGTTTCTTTTCTTCTTCAATAGTGAAATTTTTGTTTTGCAGTTCGGCTACGAGTTGCTGGAGTTGTACCGATTTATTCCGCGCCAGGTCAAGGTCTTCCTTTTTTATATTATTCTTCCTGAGGATCGTGGCGATCTCTGTCCTCAGCCGGTTTATATCTGCCAGTTTGGTGCTGAGCTCCCCCTGCAGAAGGCCGGTTGTGTTTTTGGTAGAATCCAGTTCTGCATCCAGGCTGTTGATCGTATGGGAATAGATTTTTTGCAAAGAATCCTGTACACCCTGCGCAACGGCTATTGAGTCCTTAATGTATATCTCCGTTCTTCGTTTGCTGTACTGGGTTTTGTCGTAGAGGTGATATACCCAGGTGGCGACCAGGCCCACAGATAACATACCCAAAAGGATTGTTTTGGTATCTTTCACTCAGGCAAACTAAGTAATTGAAGCAAATACAACAGAAAAAAGAGTTCACATTGTGGAAAACCCGGTAAAAGCTATTTGTCTATGTTTTGATCCACATAGGCCGATACCCAGCCAACCTGCCCGTTCTTTACCAGGTAAAAACTTTTCGATTTAAAAGCAGATTCAAACTGCCGGATTATTTTCATGAGCAAACCGGTTCCTGCCATCAGGGACTTTTGATCGAATACCTGTAACACCCGGGCAACTTCTTTGGAAATGATATCTTTTTCGGCCGGCCTGTTGATATTCGTTGTAAGGAAGGAAGGAGAAAGGGCCTCGAAATTTGTATAGAGCTTTTCGCTGAATTTTACTACTTCAGCATAGGTTACCGAAATAACAGAGTTATCGATCAGCTCCGGGTGCAGTAGCGTAGCAATGGCCCATGCGATACCACCGCTAACGGCAATATTATCGCTGACCGGATACGCGCCGCTGGAATTGACCGCATAAATGATTTCGGAATTTTCTGCCCCGGCAAGCACCCTGAACAGTTGCTTATTAAAATTTATCAGCGATTTATCATCAACACAGTTCTTCTCCGTGGCATTGGCCGTGCTTTTGGTTCCCCAGTTCAATTGAAATAATTTGAAGTCCTTGGTATTGCCATAAGGGAAAAAACCACCCTTGGTATTACCGCTGCCAATGTCAATGAGAAAGGTACTGTAACGACGGGACGAAGGAACAATACCAAGATGGGATAATTTGCCTTCTTCCATCACATCAACGATCTCTACTTTGCGTTCAGGTTCTTTGATCATCAGGCGGAATGAGTCGACCAGATTGTTGATCCATGCCAGTTTGGTATTTTTTTCTGCCTGCATTTTTACACCACTGCTTACCACAGTAAAAATGCGTTTCGCCGGAATTTTATAATCGCGGAGGGCTGTGTTGTAAAAGCTGTAAAGACCGTTTAAGGTGGCGGTAAACGTCGGTCCGGAAAATGATATAAAATCTGTATTGACGGAAGTGTCTTTCAAAATATTGAAAGCACCGTTGGTCTGTGCATTTTTCCCAATTTCTATCACACTCATCTTAACACCTTTGGAACCTACTTCGATACCCGTATAAATGGTAGAGTTGTTGTATTTAGGCTTGATATTGCTTTGTGCTGATGCGAAAGTTCCGGCAACAAGTAATGTAGCGCTAATGACGAAGCAGGGTAAATAATTCTTGAACATAGGAGGTTGTTTTGCTAAAGACCAAAATTACTGTATTGCATTGCAGGTTTCGTGCATTCACAACCCTTGGATTGAATATGTGTAAAAGATGTGTTTAAACGGGAAGACCGAAATTCCTGTTGCACGGGTGAAATCTCACTACATGCCCGGGTTGCCGGTTTAACCTGATTTATTCTATTCAGGAATAGACATGAACATAGCGGCCTGCCAATAAAAAACCGCCTCAGTTGTACTGAGACGGTTTTCGTTAGCAGGATTTAACTGCTTTAACCGAATAAACCACCTTTTTTAAGACTTCTTACACCTTCACCGATTTTGAAGCCATTATGATAAATTTCAATTTTATAATTGCCGGTTTGGAAATCTTCCTGGCGAATAGGGAATTGTATAGGCTTACGTTCACCCTGTACATATTCAATTGGTATCTTAGCCGTAAAGTTTTTGTCGCCATCTGTCCGGGTATTCAATACCCCAGCTCCTAAAACTATTTTTCCATCAGGTGCTGTCACGATCAGGTACATATCAGCAGGACCTGATTTAGCTACCCTGTTCTCTACATCAAAAGAAACAACCAGTTTGTCTACTTTTTTAGAAGTTGTTTGAGTTTTTTCTTTGCCACTTCTTTTCTCATCTACCGGAACTACCTGGATATTAGAGGCGCTGAATGTAGAGGCTACATCCACAGTTTTTTCAAGTTCTTCTTTTTCAGTTGTACGGGTAGTAAGATTTGTTTCGAGGTCAACTTTTTCCTGTTGTAAAGAAGTGTTAGAAGCATACAAAACCTGGTTTTCACCGGTCAGTCTTGTTACTTCCTCTTCAAGGCCGGAAATTTTTGAATTAAGGTCGGCGATCATAGTTCTTGCCTTTGCCAACTGGGCCTGGCTCGCATTTTTATCGTTCAGAATTTTGCGGATCTCAATTTTTTTGGCGTCAATCTCTTTTTGGAGATTTGATTTTTCACCCTGCATGTTGTTATTGGCACCGGTAATAGAATCTAATCTTGCCAAAGAGGAGTTGAAGTTGGCCTGCAGTTCACTTTTTTCGTCTGTTACTTTTGTAATAGAAGCCTGTTGATCGTTGATCGTTTTCTCTGCTTTATTTTTATCATAAAGCAGGTACCCCCATGTACCCAGCAGACCTGCGGCTAGCAGACCTATTACTAAGTTCTTGGTGTTTTTGCTTTTTGGCGGCTGACTTGGTGTAGTCGGTGTGGCCGATGGATAATTAGTGTTTGTCATAAAAAGGATTTGAGATTTGACATTAAGTTAATAAATCTTTAGTGGAATTTATATCGGCCGCAAGGTAGGGAGCTGGTTGCATCCGGTTTTGCTAAATCCTGTTAAATTCCTTCCGGGACACAAACTTTCTAAAACTGTGCCAAAAACGGTTAAGACAATCTGGGAGAGGTAATTTTTTTTAGTGGATAGCGAAGTTGAAAGCCTGTATCTTAGCATTTTATGAGTGTGGAAAAGATAATAACGGATTGGAAAAAGAAGATCTTTAAGCCTTTGTATTGGCTTGAAGGAGAGGAGGAGTATTTTATCGACCAGGTGGTTGCCTATGCCGAACACCATATCCTGGCAGAAAGTGAAGCCTCTTTTAACCTCTCAGTCTTTTATGGAAAAGATGCCAATTGGGCTGATGTGGTCAATGCCTGCCGCCGTTACCCGATGTATGCGGAACGACAAGTGGTCCTCTTAAAAGAAGCCCAGCAGATGCGGGATGTGGAAAAATTAGAGTCCTATATCGGGAACCCGCTAGTGTCGACCATTTTTGTGGTCTCGTATAAAGAAAAGAAACTGGATGCCCGGAAGAAATTTGCCAAGCTGGTAAAAGAAAAAGGGGTGATGATCACGACCAAAAAAATGTATGACCGGGATCTGCCCCAATGGACTCAGGAGTTGGTTCAGTCAAAAGGGTTAACGATCACCCAAAAAGGATTAGCCCTGTTGGTAGAACATATCGGTAATGACCTGGTCCGGATCGAAAATGAGATCGATAAGCTTTCTATTAACCTCGGTAAACGGACCAGCATAACGGAGGATGACATCGAACAATACATCGGCGTAAGTAAGGAATACAATGTTTTTGAATTGCAGGGTGCCATGGCCGCAAAAGACCTGGCACGTTGTATTCAGATCATCCAGTTTTTTGAAGGCAATCCGAAGGCCGGACCTATCCAGTTAATCTTGCCGTCCCTGTATAGTTTTTTTAGTAAGGTATTTATGGTCTTTGGCGCTGGTAGCAATGATGAAAAAGCGATAGCTGCTGCTATAGGGGTTAATCCATATTTTATGAAAGAGTACATGCAGGCTGCGAGGCTATACACGTATGATGGGGTGGAAAAAGCATTATTACTCCTGCATACTTACAACCTTAAAAGCATAGGGGTGGGGAGCATTGCTACAGAAGACGCCTCCTTGCTGAAAGAAATGGTGGTGAAAATTATGGCTTGAATAATACCCCCCTGATTCGCTGAAATGCCTTTTCTTTGTGCAACTTTTTTTTGAAATAATTCATCTCTTTTCCCAATAAACTAAAAAATATGCGAAAATTAATTGTATCCCTGCTTACAGCCGTCTCCTTCTTCCTGGCTGGTTGTTTTGAAACAACTCAGGAAATTACCCTGAATGAAGACGGAACGGGTACCGTCAGTAATACCAATGACCTGAGTGCCCTGATCGGCCTGGCCAAGCAGATGGGTGGGGGTGCAGAAATAGAGAAGGCCCCGCAACAGGAGATCGATTCTACGGTTTCCATGAAAGAGGGTGCCGATAGTATTCCTAATCTTACTGCTGAAGAAAGGGAAATGGCCAGGAATGGCACCCTTAAAATAAATATGAACCTTAAAAAGGAAAAATTTTCGACCAATCTTGCTTTTTCTTTTTCAAAACCTTCGCAGGTCGCAGAGTACAATAAATTGTCTGGTAAAATAATGGCGGAGACCATGAAGGACCAGATGGGAGATGGGGGTACAATCCCTATGGATCAAATGCCTGAGCCCAGTTCTTTTGATGACTATTATACACTTGAGTTTTCCAATGGAGAGCTGACCAAAAAAGTGAACAAAGAAAAATATGCCGGTGTGGAAAGTGATGAATACCTGAAAGGAATAAAACAAACTGCTTCTATGGGACTCACGATGAAAGCTACCTACGTTATTAACCTGCCCCGTCCCGCTACAAAAGCAGAAGGTAAAAACGTTAAGTTATCAGACGACAAAAAGAAAGTAACAATCAGCGCAGATATCGAAGATTTTTTTGAAGACCCTGCTTCCCTGGAATTTAAAATAAAATACTAAGCAATACTAAGCGATAACGCTGGTCATCGTTGATGGTTCATGGTAAATCCTTTTTTGGCTATACCATGAACCATTTTTTTATAAGACTTTCAGGCTATTGATCTTGTCCTGGTGAATTTGTTGCACCAGTGCTTCCAGGCCGTCAAACTTCACTTCTTCCCGGAGGTATTTTTTTACAAATACTTTTAGCGATTGCCCGTATATCTCTTTATTAAAATCAAAAATATTTACCTCGACAACCCTTTTTTTGCCATCAACAGTTGGCCTGAAACCTATACTCATCATGCCTTTGAGCTTTTCTGAAGACCCTTCCGGCTGCGCATATACAGCGTAGATGCCATTGCCCGGAATAATTTTTTCTTCATCCGTTACTTTCAGGTTGGCGGTAGGATATCCTAACTCTCTTCCCAGTTTGTTACCATGTACTACTATACCGGAGAAAAAAAATTCATAACCAAGTAACTTGTTGGCTGTAACAATATCGCTGTGCAGAATGGCTTCCCTGATATTGGTAGAACTGATAGAAATATTTTCCAGTACATGTTTGGGTATTTCTTTCAACTGATATTTGTACAAATCAGCATCTTTTTCCAGCAGGCGGTAATCGCCCCGCCGTTCACGTCCAAATCGATGATCATAGCCAATTATCACGGTATGAGGCCGGAATTTAGCCACCAGGAAATTTTTTATATAGTCTTCGGCTGGTTGATTAGCAAAAGCATCTGTGAAGGGCACAACGACCAATTGATCAATATCCAGCTGCTGAAGCAATTCGATCTTCTCATCCAGGTTGTTAATCAGCCGGATGCCCAGGATAGTAGATGAAACTATTTTCCGGGGATGTGGGTGAAAGGTAATGATGACCGTTTCCCCGTTAATAGCCCGGGCTTCGCTTTTCAGTTTATCAATCACCTGCCGGTGCCCCATATGAACACCGTCGAATGTGCCGATGGTAATGACAGCATTTCGGAACACCGGGAGATTCTCGATATCGTAGTGTACTTGCATAAATTGCTGCGAAATTAGTTGATAATTGCGACCACCGGCCAGCCCGGAAAATTCTTTCCCTACATTTTCTTTAACCGGTTTTTATTGATACTGAATATTTAGTTTTGCTGCTCAATTCAGTCAATGAGTCTTTACAGTAAAAGAGGAGTTTCCGCCCAGAAAGAAGAAGTACATGCCGCTACCCGGCACCTTGACCAGGGCCTTTATCCGAATGCCTTTTGCAAAATTTACCGGGACGTTTTATGCGGTGACAAGGACTGGGTCAATGTGATGCATGCAGATGGCGCCGGTACCAAAAGTATCCTTGCTTATTTATACTGGAAAGAAACAGGCGATGTGTCAGTCTGGAAGGGTATTGCACAGGACGCCATTGTAATGAACCTCGATGACCTGCTTTGTGTAGGTATTTATGATAACCTGCTTTTCTCTTCTACCATTGACAGGAACAAAAACCTGATCCCGGCCGAAGTGCTGGAAGCCGTGATCAATGGCACGCAGGAATTTTTTAGCAGCATGGAAAATTTTGGCGTTCATATCAATTTTATGGGTGGTGAGACGGCTGATGTGGGCGATGTAGTGAGGACAATGGCTGTAAACGGAACCATGACGGCCCGATGGCCCAAATCAAAACTGGTAACGAATGAAAAGATCGGAGCTGGTGATGTGATCGTGGGGTTGGCGGGTTTTGGGCAGGCTAAATATGAAACTGCCTACAATAGCGGGCTGGCCAGTAACGGGCTCACCAGTGCAAGACATGATGTGCTGCAAAAAACTTATGGGGCAAGATTCCCGGAGAGCTATGATACCAGCCTGGATGAAAGCGTGGTTTATATCGGCCCGCATAAAATGAACGACGATATTACTGATGGGGAAATAACAACAACTATCGGGCAGCTTTTATTAAGTCCTACCAGAACCTTTGCCCCCGTGATGAAAGAATTACTGCAAGATCATTTTGATGCGATACATGGACTGATCCATTGCAGCGGCGGTGGTCAGACCAAATGCCTGAAATATATTCCGGAAAATGTACGGATCATAAAAGATAACTTATTTGAGCCCCCTATCATTTTCAAATTGATACAACAAGCGAGCAAATCTGATGACCGGGAGATGTACCAGGTCTTCAATATGGGAACAAGGATGGAGATCTATACCAATGATAAGGCGGCCGATAAAATTATTGGAGTAGCAGATAAATTTGGAGTAAAAGCACAGGTTATTGGGAGAGTAGAAGCGAGTGAGAAAAAGGAATTGGTGATCACTATAAAAAATCAGGACCTGATTTTTTAAGTTTGTTAACCTAGTTTGCTTTATTTTGCAACAAACCATCAGTATGTCAGAACCCATTATCGAAATACGTCACGCCAATATTTATCAGGGCGGTAATCTTATTCTGCAGGATATCAACCTGACAGTAAATAAAGGGGAGTTTGTGTATCTCGTTGGTAAAACAGGAACGGGTAAATCAAGCCTTCTTAAAACTTTATACGGCGAATTGCCACTTACAGAAGGAGAGGGTACAGTGGCTGGTTACAATCTCCGGGACCTTGACTGGAAAAAAGTGCCTTACCTGCGTCGGAGCCTGGGCGTAGTGTTCCAGGATTTTCAATTGCTGACTGACCGGAATGTAAATGACAACCTGAAATTTGTATTAAGAGCTACCGGCTGGACCGACGAAAAACTGATGAATGAAAAAATACTGGATGTATTGGATAAGGTAGGGCTGAAATCAAAAGGCTTTAAAATGCCCTTTGAACTAAGTGGTGGCGAACAGCAACGAATCGATGTGGCCAGAGCTTTATTAAATTCTCCCAAATTGATACTGGCGGATGAACCAACGGGGAACCTGGATCCTGAAACATCGGATGAGATCATGGCCTTGCTTTTCCATATCTCAAAAGACTTTAATACCGCTGTGGTTATGGCATCACATGATTATATCGTGGTGCAAAAATTCCCTGCCCGGATGATCCGTACTGAAAGAGGTATGGTGAGTGATAATGCTAGTATAAGTATTGAATAAGCTGGCGGGTATTTTTCTCATTATCATACTGGTCTCCGAGTAACCGTTCCCGTAGTGTTATTTCTTCCCTTGTAAAAGGCTGGTGGTATAATTGTTCAATAATAGAAGCAAATGCATTGGCAGTTTTCCCTATATGGCAGGCTCCTTCCAGCCCTGTTCCTTCAACCATTGGCTCATTCACTATACAGTGTCGTCCTTCAAAAAGAGCATGCAGTAACTTTAACCTGATGCCCGTTGAGTTTTTATTGAAACAGGGCAATACGTTTATATGTGCTTTACGGATCAAATCATTCAGTTCTGATTCGGATGGATCTGCCACAAGGCAGGTATGCTGAAAGATATGCGCCAGTTTTTCCAGGCGTTTGGAGGGCTTTTTCCCTGCTATCACGAAGGGTTTCCGGACATTCGTGAATACATGCCGCAACAACCAGATCGCGGCTTCTTCATTTTCAGGCACGGAAAGATTACCGTGAAATAAACAAAGGTTCCCCATGCCTTCCTCTCCATTCACCTGTTGCCAGGAAGGAAAGGCTGGAAGGAGATTGATATGGGGAAGCTTATAGTCATGCTGCAGAACCTGTATGTCTTCCGCCGAAATACAGGCATAAATACATTCTTTCGGGAGCTGTTGGTTATATTTTTTTATAAGCCGGCTTTCATGAAGAAAATAGAGTTTTTTAAACAAGGATGATGTTGACCTTGCGAGTTCTTTATAGTAAGTACTTTCTTCATTGTGCATTCTTACTACCACTTTCCGTTGCTGCAGATTAAGTTTTGGAAGTATTCCAGTGCAATGTAATCCCTCCAGTAAAACAGGATGCTTATCTTTTTGAAGATTCGCCTCCAACTGCTCATTGATGCGTGAAGCTACGATATAAGGAAGCTTCGCAGAAAAGCCCTTGTGCCCTTCTTTTCTTTCATATACGGTGATGCTTTCGCAAAACTGGTTCAATTCGTTTGGAGTGCCTCTTTCATTGTAACTGAAATAGTGCAGGTGTATGCTGATCCCCATTTTATGCAACATGGTGATGCGGTTCATCATGTCAATAGCACCGCCATAGTCTGCTGGCCATGGGGTATCAAGGCATACGATATGTAAATGACGGCTCAAACGTTAAAAATAGAATGATAGAAACTTAATAATTTTTTTTCTTCCTGTTGCCAGTTTAATTCCTGCCGAACCTGTAAGCAATTTTGCTGCAATTTGCTGTACAGAACAGGGTTTTCAAGCAGCTCGTTAATATGTTTACTGATATTGACCGGGCCAAGGTCTGTGATAAGAACAGCTATAGGGCTGTTTTTGTTTAGTTCCCGGTAAACAGGATAATCCACGCATATTTGAGGTATTCCGGCATTGATATAATCAGAAAACCGATTCGCCAGCGAAAAATAATTGCTTAACCCGTTGTTTTCAAAAAGGGTTATTCCGATCCAGGCAGCCAGGGTTTGCTGGTATAATTCCGAAGGGGATAGCTTACCGGTAAAGATCACTTTTTCCGTCAGCTTATTTTGCTCTACCAGTTCTTTGGCCTGTGTCATAAAATTACCATCCCCGGCTATGATCAAACGGGCATTGATTTGCTGCATAGCAGGGATCAGCGTTTCAAAACTGCGACCTTCGTTCACGGCACCCTGGTATAGGATAAATTTTTCTTTTTTTTCAGGGATCGTTAAGGGGGCGGAGAGGGGAAGATTCCGGATGACTGCATACTGCACCTCATACATTTTCCTGAATTCATCCGCGATAGGGGAACTAACGGTGTAACCCTGCTGGAATTTAGGAACAGTAAATCGTTCTATCCGTTTCCATAGGCGATAAATTTTCGGTCTTGTTACCACTTCTTTCATTTCGCAAAACAACTCATGTGCATCATATACCCGTTTTACCCGTTTGATCGCTGAAGCAAAATATATCGCCAATATTGTATCCAGGTCAATGGCACAAAGCAGGTCTGTTTTTTTGAAAAGCAGGTAAAAGAAGAGGCGGATATTGTACTCGGCATAAAAGCCTTTCCCTTTTTTAAAGAAGCAGCGTATTCTTTTTTGTTGAAAGGGCCGGATCTCCAACGGTTTAGAATCCGGTAGTTTTCTGCCAATTAGCGTTACACCGTACCCCGCTTCCGACAAGGAGGAACAAATACGAATCATCCGCTGGTCGTAGCTGAGGTCGTTGGTAACAGTAAAATGAAGTCGTTTCATGGATTGACAGAACTACAAACGGAAATGATTATTGTAATGGAGAACCTGCATATATTTTTTCGATGATCTCAATTGTTTTCAGTGTTTCACCAGTCGTGATAAAGGAGAAAGAAGGATCCTTTATAGCTTTCACCAGCATCTCATATACCTTATCGTGATTGCTCATGCTGCCTTTGTAAAAACCATACTGGTTGGAGGCATTGCCTTTAGGTAAAACAGGTTTTTCCATGCCTTCTACTGAAAAATATTCCAGTTCATTCAGGTATTGACCGCCAATTTTTACAGTTCCCTTTTCACCAAACAATGCCAACGAGCCTTCCATATTCGACTGGTGGCTATTGATGGTGTAATGAACGGTACCTATGGCACCGTTACTCATTTTCAAAAAAGCGACCCCTGTATCTTCAAATTCAATGAGGCCCTGATGCAGGTAATTGGAGCGAATACCACTGGCAGAATTCACATCACCCAGGAACCAGTAAAGCAGGTCTATAAAATGACTGAATTGTGTAAAGAGAGTGCCACCGTCTAAGTTATTGGTGCCTTGCCAGCCATGCTGGTAATAGGCAGGGGGACGATTCCAGAAACAATTCAACTGGAAGCTGATAATGGTCCCCATTTTATTTTCATCCAGCAATTGTTTGACAAATGCCACAGGCGGGTTGAATCGGTTCTGTTTTACGACAAATAATTGTTGGCCTGTTTTATCTGCTGTTTCGATCATTTTCCTGGCATCTGCAGATGAAAGTGCCATGGGTTTTTCGCAGAGGACATGGTGACCGGCCTGCATACACTGTATGGATTGTTCCGCATGGATACCATTCGGAGTGCAAATGGAAATAATACCATTTGCTTTTTCTTTTGCTAATAGATCAGCCAGGTTATAGTAAGCCTTTGCACCAGTCCTTTGGGCCAGGAGGTCTGCTTTTTCGGGTATAATGTCACATACGGCATAAAGTTGTCCATGCTTTAGTAATTCAATAGCATGACGCTCCGCTATTCTGCCGCAGCCAATAATGGCAAACCGTAATTGTGCATCCATACGCCTCAAATATACTGTTAGGAGTTGAAAAATTTATCCTTTTAATAATCAAGGGCACTTTGGAATAATAAAGAAGCCGTAAGCCTTATCGCAGGTCTTTTAACCTCACTTTTGCCGGTTCAGTGAAGCTGGTCAAACGCCTATTAGCCATTGCTTAACGAAACTGCATAGCAAAGGCACAAGTACGACAGCAGATAGAAGGTATTACCAGGAAAGAAAGCAATATTTTACCGGAGAAAATAAAAAAGAGACTGTCAACTATGCGACAGACTCTTTTTTATTTTTGATTTCCAATTTTCCTATTGACCCATATTCACACCTTCCATACCTTCACCACCCTGGTTCTTATTGTTTTTGCGTTTGAAAAGATTAGCATCAAATTTTCCAAACCTCCAGCTAAAGTTTACCCGTAATATTTGTGGGTCTCTGCGGCGAAAAACTTCCTGCGTAAAGAAAATTGATTCAGAAAAAATATTCTGTCTGCGGGTTCTGAAAATGTCGCTCACATTTAAGGAAACAGAAGCCTGCTTGTTTTTAAGAAATTCAAATCGTAGACCAGCATCTACAAAATAGTTTGCTTTTGAAAATCCTTGTGCGGCACTTGATTGCCCAAACATACCACCTCCAAAC
>JAWXCO010000002.1:0-7542 GCA_034408705.1 Bacteroidota bacterium | reverse complement strand
CAAAGAACAAAAAGATAATCAACTGAATATGTTCGATTTATAACGCAACGCTATTGATATCGTATATATACGAGTTTCCGGAAATAGCAGCAAAAAGCCCCGGTAAAGGGGCCTGAATCCGTTTACCGAATAGTAGCTGGTATTTGAAGCATTACATTTTAGGTTTGGTTTGGTCCATTTTTTTAGCCATGGTATCCTTTACTTCCTCCATCTTTTTCTCCATTTTCCCGTCCATTTTCTCTTCCATCTTTCCATCCCTTTTTTCTTCCATTTTGTCATTCATTCCATCTGCTTTTTTCTCCTTGTTACTGTTGCAGGCTGTCATTACACCGGCCATCGCCAGCACTACGAATAATTTTTTCATGATTTTTTGTTTTAGGTTATTTCCGGGTATGTACCGGTAAGCCACAAAGAACGCAGCTTCACCAAACAAAAATTGTCAGGTAGTTGACCAGTTGCCTATTTTTTTCTAAAGAAAATCCTAATTGGTATACCGGTTAAGTTAAAATTCTGCCGTAGCTGGTTTTCCAGGTAGTTTTTATACGGCTGTTTAATATCATCAGGAAAGTTACAGAAGAAGGCAAAAGAAGGTACAGTGGTGGGTAATTGTGTAATGAATTTAATTTTGATGGCATTCCCTCTTACTACCGGTGGTGTGAAGGATTGAATAGCTTTTAGCATAATTTCATTCAATTGCGATGTAGCTATTTTTTGGTGCCGGTTCTCATATACCTCAAGCCCTATTTCAATGGCTTTGAATATTCTTGTTTTTTCTTTGGCGGATACAAATAAAATAGGAACATCGTTAAAGGGGGCTAACTTTTTCTTCAGCTCTGCTTCATATTCTTTGGCAGTATTGGTTTCCTTACTTACCAGGTCCCATTTATTCACCAGCACCACGATCCCCTTACCTTTTTTAGCGGCAAGGCTAAATATATTCAGATCCTGGGCTACAATTCCTTTTTCAGCATCCAGTAATAATAAACAGACATCTGCTTCGTCTACAGCTTTGATTGCACGGATAACGGAATAAAACTCCAGGTCTTCATGCACTTTTGCCTTGCGCCGGATACCTGCTGTATCAATCAATACAAATTCTTTCTGAAAAAGATTGTAATGCGTATGTATCGTATCTCTTGTAGTTCCCGCTATATCACTTACAATGGTCCTTTCCTGACCGATTAATGCATTAAGCAAAGATGATTTACCGGTATTGGGCTGACCGATGATGGCAAACTTGGGCAACGCATCAATCTCTTTGGTAGCTTCAGAAGCATCCTCCGTTATCAATTCAGCTACGGCATCCAGTAATTCACCCGTGCCGCTTCCGCTTGCGGCTGCTATGAAAAAAATATTTTCGAAGCCCAGGCTATAAAATTCTGAAGCCTCCATCAACCGCTCATTCGAATCCACCTTATTGACCGTCAAAAAAACTGGTTTTGTACTTTTTCGTAATAGATTCGCCATCGAATCATCCAGGTTTGTCATGCCGGTACCCGCATCTACCATAAAGATGATGGCATTCGCCTCTTCCAAAGCAACAAGCACCTGTTTGGCAATTTCTTTTTCAAAAATATCCTGGCTCCCCGAAACAAACCCACCTGTATCAATTACATTATAAGTTTTACCATTCCAGTCAGTTACACCATACTGGCGGTCACGGGTTACCCCACTCATATCATCTACGATCGCTTTCCGCTGCTCCAGCAAACGATTAAAGAGTGTGCTTTTCCCAACGTTGGGTCTTCCTACTATGGCTACTGTAAATGACATATATTACCCCAATCCGCCGCGGCGGACAAATTATACTCCGAATTTCATGCACTCGTTACTAATGGCACACATCTTAAAACCCGAAATTGATTATTAAATACTATTTAAACTTTATTTTTTTTCTTCCTCCTACTTGAGGAAATCATCAACCTAAGTTCCCTTTAGGGACAGGGTTAATACCCGTATTCCTTCAACTGCATCTCATTCTCTCTCCACTTCGGCTTCACTTTGACAAATAATTCTAAAAATACTTTTTGTTGTATAAAGGCCTCAATATCCTTTCTCGCTTCCGAGCCGATCCGTTTAATCATCGATCCCTTATCTCCAATGAGGATCGCTTTCTGGGTTTCCCGGTGAACAATAATATCTGCGACGATTTTTACCAGTGTTGTTTTTTCCTTGTACTCCCTTACCAGCACAGCTGTATGATAAGGAATCTCATCTTGTGCCAGCTCATAAATCTTTTCGCGGATGAGTTCGCTTACAAAAAATTTAGTGTTCAAATCGGAGATATCATCTCCATCATAAAAAGGTTCTCCCTCGGGTAAAAATTCCAGGAAAGCATTGACCAATTTCTTTTTATTGATACCGGATAAGGCAGAAATTGTAATTATTTTTTTACAATAAGGCTTAGTCGAAAAAAAAACCGTTGCTTCCCTGATAGTCGCCTCACTTACCAGGTCTATCTTATTCAATACTACAACGGCGGGTACTTTTAATCGCAGGGCGGTGAATATGGTATCGCATTCTTCCCATTTTCCCTTTACATCTACGAGGAGCATAGCTACATCTGCATCTTCCAGGGCCCCTTTTACTGCCTGCATCATTTTTTCATGCAGTTTATATTTTGGTTCAATGATGCCCGGTGTGTCCGAAAAGATAACCTGGTATTCTTTTTCAGTCAAAATACCTTTGATACGATGCCGTGTTGTTTGCACTTTGGGTGAAACGATCGCGAGCTTTTCCCCCATTAATGCATTCAGTAAGGTGCTTTTGCCCGCATTAGGCCGGCCAAATATGTTTACAAAACCTGATTTCATGTTCTACTTTCCTATATCGGGAACTAATAAAATATTTTATTACCTGTTTACCTAACGACATTTTATACAGGCATATTCTTGTTAAGCAATTAAATACGGGATGGTTTATTGTGTATTAACTATCTGTAATTAAATGTGTCAGACGCTCTGCGAGACGTCATCAATCCGATTAATTAAATGTGTCAAACGCTCTGCGAGACGTCAGACACTGTGTACACAATTCGGTCAGCAAGAAGAGAGGAGGTAGTCAGTCCTTGCCAGTTGAATGTGCAACTGTTTCGGAAAATTGAAAGAGCCAACCGGCGGATGGCTCTTTCCTTTGTTGCGAAGGGGAGGATCGAACTCCCGACCTTTGGGTTATGAGCCCAACGAGCTACCGCTGCTCTACTTCGCGGTGCAAAGGTAACCGTATGAAGCTTACTTTCCAAACAAAACTCATAGCTAAATATTGAACCATATTCAATGAAAAAAGCCGGAACACTGTTCCGGCCAGCCTTGTGAATGGCTATACTAAAAAGAACTTCTCTTATCCTTTGGAAACGCTGCTGGAGCCGCTGCTTTTGATCTCCCTGATCTCGCCATTACCCTTGTACCGTACATCACTGGCACCACTGGCCTGCGCAGATAATTGTTTGTTGACCGTAATTTTTATATCGCTGGCACCACTGGCCTTGGCATTACAGATATCCGTTACCAGGTCATAGCCTTTAAAGTCACTGGCACCGCTTGCCTCTACTGAAAGTTGGGTGGCCGTACCTGTAACTGTGATATCAGAAGCACCGCTCAGTTCAACCGTTAATTTATTAACATCCAATTTTCCTTTCAGATCGCTGGCACCCGATTGGTCAATGCTGAGCACATCTGCTTTCAGTATATCGGAAATAAACACATCACAGGCACCACTTATTCTTAAATAGTCAATTTGTTTGAAGGAGATATAGGCTTTTAATTTTTTATTGCCGCTTCCCCAGCTCATTTTTCCATCATCATACCCGATATGAAGAATGCCTGCCTTTACTTCCACCTTAATGCGTTCCCGGTGTTTCGCTTCCGCCGCACTAACCGCCACTGCTTCTTCGTTGCCCTGGGTGATATAAACATCAAAAGCACTGGATACACTGATACCATGATAATCCCTGGCAGTTCTTATTTCTGCATTCGGGTCGTTTACCTGCTGAGCATACAAACCTGCGCCCATCAATAACCCGATTAATAACACTGATAACCTTTTCATGATTGATAATTTTGATTGCTTAAATTTTATTGACAGTACCCCCGGTAGATTTTTTAATTTCCTTTACCGTTGGGTCTCCTTTGTATTTCACACTTCCGCCAGTACTTGCTTTTACCTGTAATTCCTTTTCTGCTTTAACAGATATAATAGCACCGGTACTTACTTTTACTGTGCAATTGGAGGCGGACATATCCTCGCCTTTAAATTTACTACCGGTATCGCCTTCAATATCGAGCTTATCCGCTTTACCTGACAAGCTAACTTTTGAACCGGTGTTCTGACTTATTTTCAAGGAAGCAATATTGACTTCTCCGTCCACTATTGCACCCGTATTGGCTTCCATATCCAGAGAAGAAGATTTAAGCACACCGTCAATTTTCACTTTTGCCCCGGTTGTTACATGCAAGAGATCAAGCTTCTTATACGATACATAAGCTTTCATATCCTTGGTCTCTTTCGTTTTATTCACAGCACCCGTTTTGGTTTCGAAATATATCTTAAGAACTCCATTCACCACTTTGGTCACGATCTTATCCCGGAATTCTGCAGTAGCAGCACTAACAGCTACATCCTCGGTATTACCCTCTGTAAGCGTTAATTGAATACCTGTGGCAACATCGATACCGTGAAATCCACTCACAGTCCTTTTTTCAGCGTTGGGATCATAAATAGTTTTTTGGGCTAAAAGTGCTGAGCCGGTAAGGGCGGTAAGCAAGAATGACAATACTAATTTCTTCATAATAGATGGTTTGGAAGTAGTACGAAGTTCGGCGTAGAAAAGTTACAAGTCATTATAACTATTTTCTTTCTTATTTTTGTGGCAATCCCGCTTTATAGCGGGGCAAGCTCTTAGCCTTTTATTTAAAAGGCTTTAGTTTACAGCGTTCCGGGGTGTTTAGCTCTGGGCCTGACGAGGTTCACTTCGCCAGGCTCAGTGTCTGATCTGAGATCATACCCGCAAACCTGGTCAGGGTAATGCCTGCGTAGGGAGGTGAGCCGTTTTCAGCGGCCCATAGTTCGACCTTTCTCATCAGCATTTCCCTCTTATTTTTTAACCGGCCGGTTAGCCCTTGTACCTCCGCTAATATTTTGCGAAGTCGGGCAGACAGGTCTTAAATCTTTAAAAAATGAAGAGGATTATCATGCTTGGTTGTTTTTATTCAACAACCTTTGCAGCTTTTTCACAGGAAAAGCAAACCTTCGAAGACAGTTTTTATGCTTTATCACCGGTTGAAGTGAGGGCCATCCGGGCCGGAGACAATGCCCCTTTTACCAAAACCAATATTTCCAAAAAGGAAATTGCAAAAATGAACCTGGGGCAGGATATTCCATTCCTCCTGAACCAAACCCCTTCCGTGGTGATCAATTCGGATGCCGGCAATGGAATTGGGTATACCGGTATCCGGATCAGAGGTACCGATGCTACCCGGATTAATGTAACCCTGAATGGTATTCCCTACAATGATGCGGAAAGCCAGGGAACTTTTTTTGTGGACCTGCCTGATTTCAGTTCTTCCACCGGTAGTATACAAATACAGCGGGGTGTTGGTACATCTTCGAATGGCGCAGGTGCCTTTGGGGGCAGTATTAATTTCAGTACGAATGAAGTCAATAAGGATGCCTATGCTGAATTTAATAACAGTTTCGGTTCTTTCAATACCTGGAAGAATACCATCAAAGCCGGTACCGGGCTGAAAAAAGGATTTACCACCGATCTTCGATTATCCCGTATCGTTAGTGATGGCTTCATTGACCGTGCTACCAGCAATTTGAAATCTTTTCATTTCTCCACCGCTTACATCCGTGACAGGTCTTCTGTCAGGGTAAATGTTTTCTCCGGGAAAGAAAAAACCTACCAGGCCTGGAATGGGGTGTCTGAAGCAGCGCTGAAAGCTGGTAACCGAACTGCCAATTCGGCCGGTACAGAAAAAACAGAAACACCTTACGATAACGAAACAGATAACTACACGCAAACACATTACCAGCTTTTCTTTTCACAGGTGCTCAGCAAAAAAATCAACTTCAACACCGCACTGTTCCTCACAAAAGGTAAAGGCTACTATGAGCAATACAAAGCAGCACAGAAGTATTCAAAATACGGAATGCCCGATCCGGTTTCATCCGGCATCCCCATTACCGAATCGGATATGGTGCGGCAACTCTGGTTAGACAATGATTTTTACGGAAATATTTTTTCTTTCCAGTATAAAGGAAATAAAACACAAGCGATATTGGGGGGCACCTATACCCGGTATGATGGATTGCATTTTGGGAAAATTGTCTGGGCTGAAAAAGGATTGACATCCACCAACAACTGGTACGAGCTGGATGCGCTAAAAACTGATTTCAATATCTACCTGAAACAGGAAACAAAATTTGCCACACACTGGAACTGGTTCTATGATCTGCAGTACAGGTATGTGAAATACGAAACAGAGGGATTCCGCGATAACCCCGGCTTAGCCGTTAATAGCCGTTTCAATTTCTTTAATCCTAAAGCCGGAATCAGTTACAATAAAAATGGCTGGAAAGGATATGCTTCCTTTGCCATTGCCAATAAAGAACCGAACCGGGATGATTTTGAAGCCGGTGCAGCGCAACAACCCAAACCGGAAAGACTGAACGATGTGGAAATAGGTATTGAAAAGGCAAAAAGTAAATACAACTGGTCGGCTACCCTCTATTACATGAACTATAAAGATCAATTAGTGCTTACCGGGAAGATAAACGATGTGGGAGCTTACACCCGAACCAATATTCCAGAAAGCTACCGGGCAGGTATTGAACTGCAAGGAGGCATAAAATTTAATTCCTGGGTGAATGCAACAGCGAATTTGGCGCTTAGCCGGAATAAAGTGAAGAATTTTACCGAGTTTATTGATGATTATGATAATGGCGGGCAGAAGATCACCCAATTTGAATCAACTGAAATCGCTTTCTCGCCAGGCGCAGTCGGCGGGGCTACTATCAATTTTCTTCCCTGTAAAAATGCAGAACTGAGTTTGCTGGGTAAATATGTTAGCCGGCAATACCTGGATAATACCGGGAACGAGAACCGATCGCTTGATCCTTTTTACACGCAGGATATCCGGGCTATTTATACGATCAAAAAGAAACCGATTGCTACCGGGCGGTTGAAAGAAGTAAACATCATTGCGCAAGTCAATAATATCTTCGGTAAGAAATATGAACCGAACGGTTATACATTCAGCTACTTTGTCGGGGGAGAATCCATCACGGAGAATTATTATTTCCCGATGGCCGGAACGAATTTTATGATAGGATTGAACATTAGGCTATAGTCTGCCATGAAATAAAAAAATAAAACCGCAGAGATGGGGAGACGGGGAGAAAGTTTCAACTCCGCCCTGGTGCGTGAGACACGCACCAGGGCGGAGAAATTTTTAAACCCGATTGAAACATTCGCCTCCAACGCCATGGTGCGTGTCTCACGCACCATGGCGTTGGAAAATAACCTTAACCCATGCGGTCGGT
>JAWXCO010000001.1:0-7540 GCA_034408705.1 Bacteroidota bacterium | reverse complement strand
CGTGTTGAATTGATGTCTCCATATTATTTTTTTTTGTTGACACAAATATCCTGCGAATAAGACACCTTGTTTCTGACGGTAGTCTACTGGAGGACTGATTTTAATCATGCAGATTCTTGCCGTTCCTTTAAAAGTGGGCAACTAAATATCCGTTCAATCATTTTTTTTCCTATTTTGATCAACCAAAACCAACAGCCATGTCCAATCAACTATTTCGAAAGAAATCCATTACTACGATTCTTAAGGATGCTGAAGCGGGGCTTCATGACGGACATTCCCTCGGATTGAAAAAAGTGCTGGGTGTTCGGGACCTTACATTTTTTGGTGTGGCAGCAGTGATAGGAGCCGGAATTTTCAGTGGGATCGGTTCTGCAGCTTCAAGTGGGGGGCCGGGTGTGGTGTTCCTCTATCTATTTACGGCTATTGCCTGTGGATTTGCAGCTTTATGCTATGCCGAATTTGCCTCTACGGTTCCCGTATCCGGAAGCGCCTATACCTATTCGTATGTTGCTTTTGGTGAGATATTTGCCTGGATCATCGGCTGGGATCTGTTGATGGAATATGCGATCGGCAATATTGCGGTGGCGATCTCCTGGAGTGATTATTTTACCAACCTGATGTCCAAGGCAGGGTTACATATTCCCGACTGGATGACGATGGATTATATGACTGCGAAAACGGGAGCATCGGACAATGCTATTTCAGCCTGGGCCGATGCGCCACACTTAGGCGGCTTACGGTTGATCATGGACATACCGGCTTTATTGATAGTGGCCCTGATCACCTATATCGTATTCAGGGGTATCAAGGAATCCCGTTCGGCAAGTAACCTGATGGTGATCATCAAGCTGGCGGTTATTTTCTTTGTCATTGTGCTTGGCGCTTATTATGTAAATCCTTCTAACTGGTCTCCATTTACACCCGAAGGTTTTGGTGGAATTATGAAAGGTGTTTCTGCAGTGTTTTTCGCTTATATCGGTTTTGATGCCATTTCCACTACTGCGGAGGAGTGTAAGGATCCCCAACGGGACCTGCCAAGGGCTATGATTTATTCCCTGATCATTTGTACGATTGTCTATGTATTGCTGGCATTAGTATTGACGGGAATGGTACATTATACCAAATTAAATGTCGGCGACCCGCTGGCCATGGTATTTGATGAAAGGGGATTAAAATTTATCGGTGGTATTGTTGCCATTAGTGCGATCGTCGCCACAGCTAGTGTATTGCTGGTTTTCCAGCTGGGGCAACCGAGGATATGGATGAGTATGAGCCGGGATGGGTTGTTACCGAAAATATTTTCCCGTATTCACCCGAAATATGGTACACCGTCTTTCTCAACCATACTTACAGGTATAGTAGTTGCGGTTCCTGCTTTATTCCTGAACCTGAGTGAAGTTCTCTCGTTGACCAGTATTGGAACCCTCTTTGCCTTTGTGATGGTTTGTGCAGGTATTCTTGTTTTACAGCAACGCAAAGAAAGACCGGAAAGCAAATTTAAAGTGCCCTATGCCAATGCGCAATTTATTTATCCTGTTCTGCTAATAACCGCTGTGGCGCTTATTGTTACTAAAGTGCCATCCCATTTTACTGAAGATATCTGGACCAGAGACACCTGGCCCATGGCAGCTTTCTGGGTGATCGCTATTATTATGGCAGTCTTATCGTTCACAAAAAAGCTTTCACTGATCCCGGTATTGGGGGTGATCAGCTGTTTCTACCTGATGGCGCAAGAAACCCATAAGGTTTGGATGCGTTTCTTAATCTGGTTGGCCATAGGGCTGGTAATCTACTTCCTGTATAGTTATAGCCACAGTAAACTGGCTAAAGAGAAATCGGAAAATTAAAATACCAGCATAATTGAATGCCATCCCTTTGTTTCGGGGTGGCATTCTTATTTTTGCAATATGAAGTACCAGGTCGGTGATACTGTTTTAATACTCCACTCCAACGAAGAAGCACAGGTAGTTGATATTATTAATGATAAAATGCTGCTGGTGGATGTGAAAGGCGTTTCTTTCCCGGTCTATATGGACCAGGTGGACTTCCCATATTTCAAGCGATTTTCAGAAAAAAAATTGTTCCCCGCCAAAAAGGAGAAGCAATTTATTGATGATATCCGGAAAGAAAAGCGACCAACCGAAAAAAGAGTAGTGGATGGTGTATGGCTCACTTTTTTACCCGTGATGGATAACGATGAGTTTGGTGATGTAGTGGTAGAGGAATTGAAATTGCACCTGATCAATAGAACAGAAACACCTTATAACTTTGTCTATAAGCTTCATTTTTTTGGCAAACCTGATTTTGAATTAAAGAACACAGTTCAGCCCTTTGAAGATTTTTACGTGCATGATGTGGACTTTGCTGATCTGAATGACAGTCCTACTTTTGAATTTGATTTCTCGCTGCTGCAACCGGATAAAAAGAAAGCCGACCATTTTGAGACTTCAGTAAAACTGAAGCCTAAACAATTGTTTGCCAAAATTGAAGAACTGAAAGCAAAGAACCAGGCAACATTTTCACAGTTACTGTTCGAAAACTACCCCGATAAACTAATTGAAGACACTGTTGAAATGGGTAGGCTGGCCGAAAGGGGATATAAAATCTATGAAGCATCCAAAGCAAGGCAGCACCTGGAACCGGCCCGGACTGTGATCGATTTGCATATTGAAAAACTGGCCGACGACTGGAAGCATATGAGTAACTATGATATCGTAAGTCTCCAGTTGAAGACCTTTGAAAAATATTACCAGCTGGCGGTCGCCCATCACCAGCATTCACTAATTGTTATACATGGAGTAGGGCAAGGGGTGCTGCGGGATGAGATACATGATATTTTGCGTTTAAAAAGAGAAGTCAAATCTTTTGTGAACCAGTATGATCCACGCTTTGGTTATGGGGCGACGGAGATTTTCTTTCAATACTAAAAGCCAGCGGTGGTACAAGAATGCCTCTACCTAAAAGTTTCAGATAGCTCCATTGAAAAAATTATCTTTGTCCAGTTACAAGCCAGGCTATCGCTTTCACGCCGCTGGCGGGAAGGAGGAAAGTCCGGACAGCATAGAGCAATGCACCGGTGAAGAGCCGGGTCTCGTTTTAAACGGGAACAGATAGTGCCACAGAAAATAACTGCCTCTCCCTCTCCACTTGTGAAGAGGGTTGGGGTGAGGTTGAAAATGTGAGGTAAGAGCTCACAGCTTTTGATGGTAACATCATTTGCGGGTAAACCTTGCATGCTGAAATGCCACATATAGTACCGTTATAAGAGCGGCTCGTTCAAGTCACGCTTCGGCGGGACAGGGTACAGGGTAGGCAGCTTGAGTCCTGCGGGTAACTGCAGGAACAGATAAATGATAGCCCACGACAAAATCCGGCTTACCGGCTTGTAACTTTTTTTTGAAATTCTTTTTATGCGAATATTATTAACCTTATCGCTGTTCTGCTTCCTCTTATTTGCCTGCAAAAATAAAAAGGTTAAGAAACAGGATGAACCGGTTGTTATAAACGAAACGACAAAGGTCGACGTGCCTCCGGTACAAGTGCCGAAAGATTCGATTTTACTGAACCTCAGCAAAAAAATATTATCCGCTTTTAAAAGCAAAGCATACGACTCATTAGCATTGTTTATTCATCCTGATGAAGGACTGCGCTTTTCCCCCAATGCTTTTGTTGATACGGCGGGGCATCTAAAATTTACTGCCACAAGATTTAAAACAGAAGCCGGAGCAAAAAAGCAACGCAAGATGACCTGGGGTGAATTCGATGGCTCTGGCGAGCCCATTGAATATACTATCGGTGAGTATATAAGGGAATTTGTTTATGATGTGGATTTCCTTAACCCGGAGACCCGTAAAGTGAATGAGTTTATAGGTGGCAGCACTTCACAAAACAATTTGCTGGCTGTTTATACAGGATGTGATTTTACAGAAAGCCATTTTTCGGGGTTTGAAAAAAAATATGAGGGAACCGACTGGAGAAGTCTCCGCCTTGTGTTCAAACAAAAAGACGGACAGTATTATTTAGTCGGTGTTGTACATGATGAATGGACTATTTGATCAGAGTATTCCCGATATAGCCACCCAGTTCCATCAACCAGGCAATTCCTAAATGAAGCATCAATCCTCCAAGTATGGATCGGGTGTTATAAACTACAATTCCGAGGAGGATGCCCCCAAAGTAAGAACTGATACACTCTCCAAGGGGTTTGCCAAAGTGAATGGTGCAATAAAAACATGCCATTGGTAAGATAGCATCTTTGCCTGCCCATTTAATAAAGGTTAGTATAAGAAAGCCACGAAAGAAAAGTTCAATGCCTATAAAATCACTGCCATAGGATAGTTCAAATAATAGTTTATGCCACCAGGTAATATCCTGCTCATAATAGACTTCTGCAACAGATTTTATTTTGGGGTACAGCGCTAAAAAATCTGCTTGGGTAGATGCGATTGCAATCAGCGGAAGCATGATCAGCAACATGAGCAGGTAGGGTTTCCAAACAATATTGTTTGTTGTTAAGCCATAAAAAGGCTGGCTGCGGTCAAATAATTTCCATATCACAAATAGTATTCCTGTAACGATGAGGAGTAATACGGGCCAGTAAACAATATTGTTCCAGTAATTATTCCAGCTCAGCATATCAGAAAAATGAAAGGAAACAGGCAGGCTGATCTTTATTGCAAAGATCAAAGGGGCAAACAATAGCAGAAAGAGAAATGGAGTCTTACTGTTATAGCCGCCGGGGGTTACCAGCCCTGTAATGAGATAAGGAATAGCAAAGGCTGCCAGGAAGACTATATACCAGCTAATAAGTTTAATCGCCAGTGAATTATTTTTTCGGATGAAGCCATCGAGTCCAAAATGATAATTAATAAATACAAAAAGGGCTGTAAAAAAAGATATTGACAGGAGCACTTTCTTATCAGTACCAGCGAAATAGCGACGTATATATTCCAGGATGCCTTTCATTCAGGACGGAAAATAAAATAATTTAACGGTCTTTAAACTTTCTTCCTCCATACAGTTCAAAAGTTCCGTTATTAATTTATAAACCCAAAAAGTATAGCCATGAAAACTTTATTCATTAACCGGATCACTTTGGCTGCTGTGGCAGTATTATTTTCCGCTTTAATTTTTACTTCTTGTAAAAAAGAGAACAGTTTAAGTAACGCATCTTCTGAAACGGTAACGGAAGAAGAAGCCGCTATTTTATCAGATGAAAGTGCACAGATAGAAGCCAGCTTTGATGATGCGGATGATATCGCCTTTACTGCTGCCGAAGAAGAAGGTAATGCCGGTGGTTTTGGTGTTGAAGGACGCAGCGCCACACAAGGTCGGATATTCTTACCACGTTTTTTAGAACTCCGGGAAAGAATAGGTGATTGTGCTGTTATTACCGTTACCCCTAACGACAGTACGTATCCTAAAACAGTTACGATCGACTTTGGCGACAGTTGCCGTGGTCTTGATGGTAAAGTAAGAAGGGGTAAGATCGTCCTGCATTTTACGGCACCTGTTCGTCGTCCGGGTTCTGTAGTTACAATGACTTTTGTACGCTATTATGTCAACCGGGTACATATTGAGGGTACAAAGATTTTCGCTAACCTATCTGATCCCCCCGTACATAAATGGAGCATCGCTGTCGTAGATGGTAAAGTAACGTTCCCGACCGGAAGGGGCTACAGTTATGAAGGCACTAAAACCGTTTCCCAGATCGCAGGTATGCTAACGGGCCAGGTAAGGGATGATGTGTACAAAATAACCGGCCGATCAAAAACAACATTTAACAATGGGACAACGGTTAATCTTAATACCGAAGATCCTCTTATCAAAAAAGTAGCCTGTCCCTGGATTAGTGAAGGAACTCTGAAAATAAAGATCAATAGCAGGGTACTACTGCTTGATTTTGGATTCCCCAACAATGGTAACTGTGATAATAAAGCATTGCTCAGCTGGAATGGCGGCAACAGCAAGCGGATAATTATCTTACCATAGTATTTCAGCAATCAGTATATAAGCAAAGCACTGTCTCTTTCAAAAGGGGCAGTGTTTTTTTGTTGATTAGGTTAATTTTTCAAAATTTCGTGTCCTTTAAACCACTACTTTTTTTTACATAGCAGACTTCAGCCTTCTACAGTTTCTTTACTAATGCTTTTATGGAGAGGTGAAACTTTTTGTTGCTGCTGTGCCACGCTATTATCACTCGGGAGAGGAAGCGCTGCCAACTAATTTTAAAGCCATATAAGCTAGCGAGAGCAAATATTTCTTTAGCATGGGTTATTACACTGAGTAGAAACTGCAATCTAAGACCATTGCATTGGCGTTTACGGGCAAACACTCGTCCATATTTTCTCCATACCCGCTGTTACTGAGATAAGAAGAATGGCAATTGCAATTGCAGCACAGATAGGGATTTACAGAATTATCATCAAGGAATCAGTCACCCCTTCTCTCATGTTATTTTAAAACAGAGTTAACCTGCTCTAGGCAAAGCATGAAAAATGGTAACCAAACAGCCGGCTAAAAGAAAGGAAACCGGTTATTCAATATGAACGGCGATTAGGGTGGAAACCTGTTGCAGCTTTATATTCCGGTCACCCAAAGGAGCTTCTTCCCGAATATATTTGATCACACCAAGCCCTGGTTTAAAATAAATCTGGTCTTTGCGGTAATTACGGGCATTCTTCTCAAAAAAGAAGCAGCTGTTAAAGGTACCAAATGAAGTAAGTACCGGAGCAGCCAGTTTTACTGAACGGCCTTGGGCAGCGGCATCCTGAAAATTGCTGAGGTATTTTACAGAATCACCGGCCGGGATCATAAAATCCTTACGCGCATCTATAACATCCGGTGTAAACATTCTGTCGCTGAGCGCAAAAAAAGCAGAGTCATTCGCATATAAGATCTCTGGAAGCCCGATCATAATATTACTTTCCCACCAGGTCAACCCGTCAGAAAGGGACTTCTTATTTGAAGAAAAGCGAAGTGTATCGTATTGTACTTTCACAAAAACTCCATAGTTGTAAACAGAGTCTTCATATACCCAGTAGTTTTTACTACTCAGGGGTAATAGACCACAATGTTTTTCAGTACAGTTAAATTCAACAACGCTTCCAGAACTATAAGAACGTCCGGAAGGATTTTCCGTTTGTAACTTGCAGGGAACAACTTGTTCAGGCTGCGGGGCGAGGTTTTTTTCTTTTGTGCAGGCAGAAAAGAAAATACCTCCGCTGATGAGGGTTAAAAGTAGTTTGCTCAAGGTTTTTTGTCCATTCCGTTTCCGTCCGGAAGGATTGACAAGATAGAAACCAGATTTTGAAATACATAACTTTACTACGTATTTTTTCGATTTTGCTGCACCGTATTTTCCGCAAGGCCTTTATATTCAGTAGTGTTATGAGAAATAATAAAAATAAAAAAAGCCCGGAATTTTATTTCCGGGCTGCCCATTGTGCGCTATGCATGCCACAGTTCTTTAAGGTTAAAGTCCTAAACGGGCCATCTAACGGGAACCGTTAGTCCAAAGCAAGGGTGTTTACTGCGAAGT